>MHMZ01000001.1:0-8628 GCA_001819555.1 Candidatus Portnoybacteria bacterium RIFCSPHIGHO2_02_FULL_39_12
CTTGATTCTATGGGTGTCACCTATGTATCTCATCATGTGCATCCGGGGGTTGACTACTAATTTTACTTAAATTAGGGTATAATCAGACAATGAGGAATTAAAACTCATAAACCCTGTTGAATTCGCTTCGCGACCATTTAATAGGGTAAAGGTCGATTTTAAAATAATGGAGACACTAATTATGGCTACTATTGCTTATTGCGTTAAATGTAAAGCCAAAAGAGAAATGAAGGATGAGAAAGAGGTTTCAATGAAAGGGAAAGGCGGAATGAAAAGAAGGGCGATGACCGGCGTTTGCCCCAACTGCGGAACCAAGATGTTTAGAATTTTAGGCAAGGCCTCCTAATGGGAGCTTATGATTTGGGCTTATGAAGTTTTGGAGCAGCTCCAATAACTACCTGCGCTCTAAAGCTCAAAGCTTGAAAACCCTAAAAAGACGGTCCTTATTTTACTAAGGACCGTCTTTATTTTTAGTCATAGATGTTTCGCTTTTATGACTTAAAAATAGGCCTCGTTTCTATGACATTAGAAACGAGGCTAGATTATCAAGTTCAAATTGTGGAAAACACAAAGTTAGAGCTTTGATTTCTCTAACACTGCTCCATTCAGCATCTGCTAAAACTATTTTTTGGATATTTTTTTATTTTCCATTTGCTATACTTTTAATTTTTTTCTCGATTTCACCGCGCAATTCTACCCCCGTCTTTTCAAAGACGGTAAGTAAATCTTCATAAGTATTTTTACCGCCGAGCATATCCCAGAATTCCTTGCCCACCAGAACTTCTTCGTTTAAATCAAATAAACCCTGAAGCGTCCAGCGCTCATATGGTTGCGGCTCATAAGGGTTGTAAGGAATAGCGACAAAAGTTTTGATTTTGATTCCCGGATTGACACTTCCTCGCATAGCGATCCAATCTAAGAGTTGTTTTTTTATACCCGCGAATTCATTAATATTGGGTTTAGCAGTTTTAATTTCAAAACAATTCTCTGTCTTATCTTTAGCAACCACTAAAAGGTCAATTCTCTTCTTTAATTTTTTGCCTATCTTCCCTTTTTGGGAGACAGCTAAAACTTCTTTTGTCTCGCTGTCCTTATTGGGTTTCCGCGCCGCTGAACGAAGACCCCGCATTATTGAGTCAATCTTTAATACTGTTTCGCTACTAATATAACCTTCTAAATCATATCTGTCTTTAGCATGTTTAGCGGATGGCTCGGCAATCAACTGACCAACTTTTTCAAAAATTGAAGTTCCCAGTGTTGTATTAACTGATTGAATAAACGAAAAAAGCGCCATTCTATCTTTACCAAGTAATCGAAAATGAAACGGCATTGACCTTGTTTCGGGATTATAATCACTCAGTTTCTGCTTGATTTTTGAAATTAAATAGAATTTAATTTTATCTTGTTGTTGTTTTGATAAAGCCATAGTTTTAATTGTTATTTATTTTTAATAAAGCAATAAATACTTTCGCTAAATTTAGTGTTGTCTCGTTCGGTTCTCATAAGCACCGGCCGATGATAAACTGCTTCAACTTTATAACCGCAATCTTGAGCAATGTTTAAATAAAGACCGTCTCTATCATTAACCACCACAAATATTTTTGCCTTTGGTTTTAGCCACTGATTGATATTTTGAAAAACCTTAGTAATATCCTCTTTATATTTTTCTTTAGCTTCCCGACTCCGTCCATTAAAAGCAGGACCAATCTCTTTTTTATCATTATTTTGAAAACCAAAAAGTTCGTAAGCATAACGATGCTGGTCATGATAATCAATTAACCCAATGTAAGGCGGCGAAGTGAAAACTCCATTAAATTTACCACCCTTATAATCTGGAAGGTTGTTTAAATTAACTTCTCGAGCATCTCCTTGAATCACTCTAATTTTGGCATTAGTTCTTAATTTGTCAAATTCTTTAAGGCGACTGATAGTATCCCAGCTATAATGGTTAATAAATTTTAAGGCCTCGTCAATCGGCTGGCACATCCTTCGGTGCTTTATGCACCAATAAGAATTTTTAATTGGTTTTTTGGGTCTGGCTAAATCATAATGAGTTATTTGACGAGCACTGCGAGTCGAACGGCTCAAAATTATCTTTAAAATATCTTGGTTTTTATAATTCTTGATTTGGTTACGATAGAATAAAATTTCTTGCATGGCCCTTTTAGAAAACCAAGTGTTAAAATAGTCGCTGTTGATAGTGAGTTCTTTATATCCATTTTTAGATAGAGTAAACCGTTGTTTTGGGTTTTGATACCACCGGCTAAAATTCTTTGTTTTAAATAATATATCTTTGATTTCATTTTCTACTTCAGGAAGATTATATTTTTTTGTTTTAGTTTCAGAAATTAAGCAATTAAAAAAAGATATTTCTATTCCAGCAGAATTCATACCTAAAGTATTTGCTTCAATTAGAGTAGTTCCCGAGCCTAAAAAGGGATCTAATACCCAATCCCCTTTTTTAAAATAATGTTTCAAAAATATCTCTACCAGTTGTGGTATAAATTTACCTAAATATGGATGTAAACGATGGATATGCTTTGTCCTTTCGTATTCCCTTACCCTATCAAAAGATAGATCTACTCCATTTAAAAATGTTAAGAATTTATTTTTCATCATTATTATTTAGGATTATATTTCATAGTTACTTCCCCGCCCCCAACTCAAAATAAAAAGTGCTGCCCTTACCCTCGCCTTCGGACTCGGCCCAGATGCGGCCCTGGTGCGCTTCTACAAGTTTAGCGGCCAGATAAAGCCCCAAGCCGGTGCCTTCGGTGTGGAGCTTGGAGACACCTTTGCCCCGGGAGAATTTCTCAAAAAGAGTCACTTTTTCTTTTTCCGGAATCCCGATGCCGGTGTCTTGGATGCTGAAAATTATTTTATCTTTTTCTTGTTTTAGCCGCACCGCGGCCCCGCCTTTTTCTGTGTAGTGGATAGCGTTATCAATCAAATTCATCACCACCTGCCTGATTTTTAATGGATCGGCTTTAATTTTTGGCAAGGGCTTGGCCGGTTTTTCATAACGCAAATAAAGGCCTTTTTTATCAGCCAAGGGCTTTAATTCATTGACCACATTTTCAGCAATATCGCTTAGAGAAACCATTTGAAAATCAAACTCCAGCCGGCCCGCTTCAATTCTTGAAACCATCAACAAATCCTCAATCAGCTTAATTAGCCGCTCATTGCTTAAATAAACCATTTCCAGATGCCTTTTTTGTTCCGGACTAACTTCGCCCCAAAGACCTTCTAAAAGCATGGAGATATAGCCCTTAATCACGCTTAAAGGAGTGCGCAATTGATGCGAAGCAATGGAAACAAACTCTGATTTGGCTTTGTCCAACTGCTCCAATTTTATATTCGCCTCTTTTAGAGTTTTGGTCTGGCGCTCCACTTCTTTTTGAAGCGTCTTGGAAAAGTCCTTCATTTCTTCATAAAGCCGGCTGTTTTCAATGGCAATGGCCGCTTGGGCTCCGACTGTTTCCATAGTTTTAATGTCTTCATTGGTGAACATATCGCCGGATTTTTTCGCGCCCAACAAGAAAAGCCCAATCAATTTTTCTTTCAAAAAAAGCGGCACTAAGAGGGCTGTTTTTAATTTTTCCATTTCTTTAATCAAAAGAAAACTCTGGTCAAATTTAATTCTATCCGCGTATTTTCTCTGGAGTTCCTCTAAAACCAAAACATCCCTCTGTTTTTTGAAATAGTCAATGAATTTTTGGTATAAAGGGTTGCCATTGAAGGCACGCCCTTGTTTCACTTGCGAAGCAAGGGCGTGCCTGAAAGGGCGACCCTTTATCGATAACAAGGGCGACCCTTGAGGATCACGCCCTCGCAGAGGGCGTGTCCGAAAGGGTTGCCCTTGATTTATCTCATTCTCTTCCAAAACCACCACTTCCATCTCCCCCACTCTTAAGGCAGATATAATTTTCTCCCGCAATGTTTTGATAACTTTATCCAAATCCAAAGTCCGGGACAAAACATCGGTAATATCAGCCATCAGTTCCTGGGGCCGATATTCTCCCTTAAATAAAAACGAGTCCGTGGTTATTTTGAGGAATTCATAAAGAGGCCGAAATCCAAAAGCCACTAAAACCGCCACAATGAGGCCGATAATAAGCTGGGACTTAAAAGTATAACCATCGCCAGCAAGGGTCTGGCTCAACAAAAAAGCGGTCAAAGCGTAAGACGCCGTGACCGCAATAACTATTCCCGAAAAAATCGTGCTCCTCTTCACCGCCACCCGAATATCCATCAGGCGGTATTTGACGATGGCGTAGGCAAGCACAACGACAAAAATTACTCCAGATAAATAAGCAAAAGGATAAATTCCTATGCCATAGGCAGGAAGGTATCCAAGACTGCCGAAAAGCAATAAGAGAAAGGAAATAAAGATGTATTTAGCCTGGTTGTGTTCAAGCCCTTTTGTTTTTTTATAATAACGATAAATTTTATAATAGAAAAGAAATAGATAGATAGAAAAAAATACAAGAAAGATATGATGGAAAATTTTTGCTTGGGTGTGTACGCCCCATTTATATCTAAACAAATCTGCTACAAAATAATCTGTCCGGCTTAATATCAAAAAGATAAATGACAAGAAATAACCCAGATAAAGCAGTTTAGGATTTTTAGTCTTTGAAAAAACAAGACTGAAATGATACATTAAGCTTGGTATAATAATTACTCCTAAATAAACAAATCTGTCCCAAAAAATCGCTTGATTATCCGTCTTAGAGATAAAAAGCATAAAAGTGCCAAAAAGCCAGACAATTATAGCAGTGCTTAATAAAAAGAAAACAGTATTAAGTTTTGATTTTCTGTTTTTAAGAAAAACAAAACCCCCTAAAATTAGAACAAAAATAGCGCTAATTAGTGGCAAAAAAGAAGCAATAGAAATACTCATAAATAAATTCTCTCCAAAATAGCGGATACTTTAATTATAATATAGAAAGAAAAAAGGGTAAAGCAACTGATGTCGCCTTACCCTCGAAAGTTGTTAGGTTAAAGGAGCGCACACTCTAGACAGAGCCAGAGTTAAACTTGTTTTTCTTTGAGGAACATAGTCTTTAGACAATTCCTCGCCGAAACAAGTCAATGGGGTATGAGAGAACCCCCATTTTTTAGCCCACTCCATAGTTTTTAAAATGTGACCGAACTCTACTTCCTCCACATGATCTCGGTTATCATTTTCCAGTGCCTGCATAACCCCCTCTACAAAGCAGGCATACATGATTCTCCTTGGAAGACGGAGCCAAAACCCGAGGTCTAATTGAGACGGTCCGACCTCAAATCCGCCGTCAACCCGAATAATTTGATAACCCTGATTGATCAGTTTTGTAAACTCTTTTTCAGGCAAATTATTGGGTTGGGATACATCATAGATAAAGTACCTACGATTCTTTGTTAATATTGCCTCGGTAATGAGAGAATTAGTAGCGGAAGTGGTAGTGATAACCACCCCGGATTCATTGACGACATATTTTAAATCTGTCGTGACTTCCAATTCCTCATTCCCGCATTTTTTCTTAAAACAATCAAGTGCCTCTTTTTTCCTTCCCATTCCGATAACTTTGTATCCGCGGGAAAGAAAAAGTTTAGTCAACCCTTTCCCTATTGTTCCATAGCATCCTATAATGCCGATTCTTTTTTCAGGAATATCAAATTCTTCTATCATTTTTTCAACTCCCTGAAAAGCCGATGCCACAGAGTAGGCGTCTCCATGGGTGATGGGGATGTGGATGCCTTGTTGTTTGATCAAGCGCCCTTTTTCCGTTATGGACTTAACGAGGGAACCCAGCCCCAAAACGGTGGCTTTAAGCTCATCTTGGGCGTAAAAAGCGGCTCGGTAAATAACTTTCCGAGTAATCGGAATAGTTATTTTTTGTAGCCACTTTATGCCCCATCCCATCATTAAGGGCGCGGGGATCTCAATGATGAGATGTTGTCCTGTTACCTTTTCTAGGATGTTATATTCTGGTAAAGCTTTAAATGCCCTACCCATTCCTTTTGATGCTAACAACGCTCGAATGAAGAATATAACATTCCAAAAAAATAATGGTAGGCACTTACCAAATTTTGGTAAAAACTCGGGGGCCCGGATGTCTCGGGCTTCAATCATGTTGGCTAAGAATACTAATTTGGGTTTTTTTCCTGATCTTTCCATTTCTTCCACCTCCCTCATAGAATTGGTTGGAGATTACAAATTTCTGTCCGATCCTTTCTTCTTTTTGGTCGTGTTTATTTAACCCTTGAAGAATCATTTTCGGCATCTGATACATTAAAGAAAAAATATATCTGATCGTAACTTTAAAATAAAACATTTTTTTCGCCTCCTTTCAAAACGAAAAAAAATTAATGAGATTTAATTTTCAAAAAACTTGAACTTTTCAAAAGTTCACATTTTAATCTCGGTTCGGTTCAATAATCTACCGAAACTAAAATATAAACTCTTTTAAGCGGTTTTAAAATTCTCAATCTGATAGCCGTATGGTTGGCGATACATTCTTCTGACTTTATCAAAGCCGGATTCAAATGGGATATAAAAATAACTGTATTTTCTAATAGCCCAAGCCATTAAAAGTAGGCCGAGACCGGCTAAGATATTAGTATAAGGAGCAATCGGGATATTGTAGAATAAAAAGAAGTTCGCGGCTCCCCCGCCAAATCCGATAAAGGTGGCTAATATTATTAACTTCGCTTGTGTTATTCGGGGCAGAGATTTTAAGTAATCCGGTTCAGAAGTTAGATACCTATAATCTTTGAATAATTTTATCAGCCCGTAGCCAACCAATCCCAGGTAAGAAAAAATAAGATAGAAGTGATAGAGATAGCCCGGCTGGGGCCAAAAAGGAAATTGGTCAGCCGCTTTGACTTCTTTGATAAATAAAGGGGAAAAAGCAAAGAGCAAGAATAATAAACTAAAACCATAGCCCAATTTAAGTATTTTTGCTTTTTCTTCTTTTTTAACTTCCAGGACTAAATTTAAAATAAAATGCAGGTATAAAATAGGAATTAAAGTTGAGCCAATACTTAAAATCCTTATCCAGAAAAGCGCCGAGATATATTCGTCAGCCATTTGCCAGTTTAGATAGCCAAATGACCAAATCATTACCGCCAAACACAGCCCAATAAAAAATTTATTCTCTTTCTGCCAATTTTTGTTTTTGATTGTTATTATCAAAATTCCAGCCACTGCCGCTATTAAATTGATTAACCCCGATAAAGCAAAATAATTCATAATTTTCAAAAATCTTTTTAACTAAAAAACACTTAATATTAAGTGTTTTTAAGAAATATCACACTTTTTATTTTCCATTCTAAACCATAACAAGGTTTTGTCTAAATATCTTATTTTCATGATGTGTTTCTCTCCATATCATCTTATTGCTACCCTAACAAATCCCCAAAACCTTGTCAAGTCCCTCTTGACAAAAACTTATCCACAGCTGTAAAAACCGCCTAATTCACTATAATTAAAGCCAGAAACAACTATTTTATATTTGTAAAGAAATTCCTGACAAAAATCATAAAAAAGACCCCCGAGCGGCAAGAAAGCAAGTCCTATTCCCAGTATAATCTTACTTAGTTAGTTTAATTTTTCTTAGGACTAATCATTCCCTTAGGTATAAAGAAAAAATTAGTTTTTCTTTTAAAAATGAATTTCTTTTTTTCCTCATTAAAGACAGATTGTTTACAATTTTTTAAGATAACAAAATCTTCGCCTTGTTTAAAAATCTCCCCTTTACATTTAACAGAAAGTAATAACATTCTCTTTTTATCGTGAGGATTATAAATCCTAGCGTCTTTCCATAAAATAGTAGTAGTTTTTTGTTTTTTAGCCATTAAAATCACCGATATTCTTAATTTCTTTAATCACGCCCTTAGGGATTAAAAAAACATCTTTACCCTCAATAATCTCTTTGTTGTTAGGATCCAAGTGGCAGTTCATTCCTATCTTTATTGCTTCCTTTGTTTTATCTAAAAAAATCCCAAAAGTTATTTGCATTGGGATTGATTCTTGGGGAAATTTCTTTCTATAAGAAAAAGCGGCATCCTGCCAAATTACCATTAGGATGCTTTTATTCTTTTTGAATTTATTTTTTACCCTCTTCATAAAATTGAATCAAAAGGATGGTAAGAGGATAGAAGGTTTAATCCTTCTATCCTCTTTATATGGCTGTGAGAAAAATTTACTTGAGGTTTACCTTACTTAATTCTAATGCCTATTTTTCTTAGGGTTTCCTTGTCAATCCCGTGGCGGTGCTCGGGAACTCTATAGCCGCCATGTTCGGCAGCATGATCCCGCGCATCGTGCCAAGCTTTTTTAGATTGGCTCCTTGTTGCGTCAGTATCCCTCCGCGCATCTTTCTGAGAATAACCACCACCGTAAGAACTCTTATCTTTAGACATCTATCTTATCCTCCCTTCTCTTTACGAATAATCCTTTTTTTCTCACAGTTATTACTATCAGAATACTCATTTAGCCAACCTTGTCAAGCGCGCCACACATAGAAAAACCCCTTAGAGAGTTTAGTGTATTTACTAAGTTTAAAATTTTTTCTAAGGGGTATGTTGTTTTTTATATTTACCTTAATTACCATAATTAAAGCCATAAATAACTATTTTATA
>MHMZ01000001.1:8638-13762 GCA_001819555.1 Candidatus Portnoybacteria bacterium RIFCSPHIGHO2_02_FULL_39_12
AATTCCTGACAAAAAGCATAAAAAAGAGAAATAACTAAATCTCAAAATTTCTTTCTTTTTTTGATAATTTTATCATACTCTCTAAAGAGTTCTTTTTTATCAGCCTCGTCAAGAACTAAGATGAATTCTTCTTTATTAGTAATTTGTTCATTGCCGCCAGCAAATTCAATTCCTACTTTATCAGTAAGCTCCCTAAGCTCTTTTAGGGTTAAGGCCTCTAATTTATCTCTCATCTTTTCCCATTCTCCGGGCCTCCATTGCGCCTCTATCTTTTTTACCCATTCTTGATGTTCCTTTTCATATTTTTTCTCAACTGCTTTTACTTTTTTTCTCCATCGTTCAAGTTCCTCTGGAGTGCCGTAAACTGGTTTTTGTGAAAACAAATAGTCTAATTCTTTTTTGTAGCTCATTATATTTATTCCCCCAAAGTAAGGCTTTCAGGGAGGTAATTTGATTTTAGCAATATTGAATACAGGCGCAAATTTCTTTTGATATTCTCTTCATAATTTTTAATAAAAATTCGCCCTGATTTAGGCGGAAAACATGACCAACCAGAATTTTATCAGTTTAATAATTTAATCAATTGTCTTTAGGTGATTATTGATAAATTTAAGATATTTTTTAAAATCTGGATAATTTTTTCTGAAAGTCGCAATAAATAGAGGTTTATCAATCTTTTCATACTGATGGATAATTCTATTTCGTAATCCGACCACCGGCGCTATTTTTGCGGTAAAATCAGTCGGCAAAATATTGTTTTCAGATAAAATATAAAAAGTGCCTTGGAAATCTTCAGAAACTTTTAAGTCCAATTCTTTAATAAGATGCTGGTTGATATCAATTATTGCGTCCACGATTAACTGTAAAAGTCGTTCGGCAATATGGAGTTTCCCCGAATCGGCTAAAATTTCTTTATCAGAAAATTTAAACAACTCTTCTGTTTCTTTTAAATAACCGAGAATCCCCTCAATTTTTTGAAAGATAAAAGCTTTTTGAAAGGTCATAATGTTATTATAAGGAAGCTATTTCTTTCTCAATTCTTTTAAATTTTTCTTCATAGAAAGGTTTAGCTTCAATATATTTTTTAAAAGAATAGGCTCGTAACGCATAAAACATCAGGGAGGTTTTTTTATAGACAATACGACAATTTTGGAAGATGGCGTAAAAAAGCAAAGGCGGGGCTTTTTTAAGATTTGTTAAATCAATATTTTCACTTTTAAAAACCGGAGTTAAATCTAAAATAAGGCGCGCCTCTTTTTCTAAGTCTAACTCTTTTTTGCTTAAATAAGCAACATCAAAATCGCTTCCTTGGTAATTTTTTCCGGAAGCCCTTGAGCCAAAAATTAGAATTAATTCAAGAGAATATTTTTTGGCAATTTCTTTTATTGTTTTTTTCTTTGTCTTATCCATCATCAATATTATTTTATCTTATTATTTTCAACTTGTCTACTTGTTTGGGCATTAACTTACCTCACCACCGTTGACTGGAGCTCGGAGAGTTTTTGATAGACCCCGCCTTTGGAAATCAGTTCTTGGTGGTCGCCCTCCTCAATAATTCGGCCTTTTTCTAAGACGATGATTTTATCGGCTTTTTGGATGGCGCTTAGACGGTTTAAGGGATTGATTCATTTTATTTTAAAATCTTTCTTGTAAATCTTTTCCAATAGCTTCAATGTTGCTTGAACTGAAGAGTTCTCGGTATTTTTAAACGTTAATCGCTCGCCAAATCTATCAATTAAAGGGCCTAAAAATTCATCACCCCAAGAAGGCGTAAAAGTTATTACTCCTTCAAAATTAATCATAATTTCTTCATTTTCTTTTACGTCTTTTAGAGACGGTCTAAAAGCAGACAAGGACTCTTTGCCAAATTGCCGGCCATTCAAGGTTGTGCCAAATTTTTTCAAAAAAATAGTCATAACCAATATTAGAATTTAATTAATGCTAAGCAGCCGCGGAAATTAATGGCTGATTTTTTAACTTTTAAAACAGAATCTCCTTTCTTAATTTTGAGCCGAGCATCGCCTGTTTGAAAAAATAAACTTATTTCATTAGCTGTAACAACATCTTTTACAAACTTCAATCCGTTTCCCCTATATTCCGGCGCGCGACCTGAAATAATTTCAGTAAAGGCGACCCTTAAAGCGTCTTGATGGGTTGATAGTTCTGCTTTTGCTTTTTTTAAAGTTGTTAAAATTCCTTGGCCTCGATCCGCTAAAACAATCTTTCTTTTATTCAAATCATAGGCAAAGAATATGCCCGGCATATCCGGCCAATTGCCAAGATTATGATCAAAGGAATTATTGCCGATTTCGCCGGTAATAGCTGTAATTAAAGGAAATATTTTATTTAATTTTTTTATTTTGGCTAATTCATTTTCTAATCTAATTAATCGCGCCTGAAAAACAGAAATATCCTGACAATAAAAAACAGAAGGCAAACCGCTTTCTAATTCATTAACAACCCAGCTTTTCGCCAATCTAAACAAATCTTTCAAATTATTTCTTATAAAATTATCAATATCATCTTTTCTGTAATATCTATCCCCGGATTTTTTTCTGCGGATAGAAGACAGCTTGCCAGATTCATCCCAACGACGTAAGGTCTGAATAGAAACTCCAATTATTTCAGATGCCTGACTTATTGTTAACAACTTTGAATCCATGATTTTTTAAGTAAATCTATACAAATTTAGCTAAAATCTATACATTTTGTATTATATTATCTAAACAAAATCCTGTCAAATCTATACATTACCACTTATTCACACCAATGGATTCATTTAATCACCGTTGATTGGAGCTCCGAAAGTTTTTGATAGACCCCGCCTTTGGAAATCAGCTCTTGGTGGTCGCCTTCTTCAATGATTCGGCCTTTTTCTAAGACGATAATTTTATCGGCTTTTTGAATGGTGCTTAAACGATGAGCAATGATAAAAGCGGTTCGGCCTTTGATTAAGCGCCAAAGAGCTTCCTGGACTAATTTTTCCGTGGCCGAGTCCAAGCTGGAAGTGGCTTCGTCTAAAATCAAAATTTTCGGGTTTCTTAAAAGAGCCCGGCTAATGGCCGCTCTTTGCTTTTGGCCGGTGGAAAGTTTAATCCCCCGCTCCCCGACTAATTGCTCATATTTTTTAGGAAACTTTTGGATAAATTCATGGGCGTGAGCCGCTCTAGCCGCTTCAATAATTTCTTGCTCTGTCGCTTTTGTTTTTCCATAGCGGATATTATTTTTAATCGTATCATTAAAGAGCGTAATTTCTTGGGGCACCAAAGCAATATTTTCTCTTAAAGATTTCAAGCTGACTTTTGAAATATCCTGTCCGTCAACAAAAATTTTTCCCTGACTTGGCCAATAATAGCCGGAAATTAAATCAGCCAAGGTGGTCTTGCCGACTCCGCTTTCACCGACTAAAGCGACAATTTCTCCGGGCTTAACTTTAAAACTAATATCTGATAAAACTTTCTGATGGTCTTGATAGCCAAAACTGACATTTGAAAATTCAATTGCCCCTTGAATATTTTTAAGTTTTTTATCTCTTTGATACGGCTCTGGTTCAATTTTTAAAAGTTTTCTGGCCCGTTCAATAGCGGTTAAGCCGGTTCTCATGGTCCGATAATAGTCAGCCACCATCCCAAAAGGCCGATAAGCCAAGCTAATATAGCCGACAAACATCACTAATTGGCCGGTTGAAATTACCCCGTTTCTTAAAAGAAAAACAGCGCTGCCGAAAATAAAAACAAAACCCAAGCTAAAGATAGTTTGCTGCCAGGCATTAAGCCCGCGCCATAAGTCCATATAGGATTTATATTGTTCGCCGGCTTTATCTCTGAAATTTTTAGTTATTTTTCTTTTTTCTGTTTCCTCATTAGTAAAAGATTTAACTATTTGGACATTAGAAATCGAGTCATAAAGGTCGCCATAGGCCTTTTCGTAGGTTTTGTTCATTTTCCTTTGGGCTTTGATAATCGGTTTGGTTTTCCAAATAGAAGCCGCAGAATAAAGAATTAAAACAATAAAAAGAAACAGAGCCAGACGCCGCTCGACTAAAGCCATAATAGCTAAGGCGCCAAAAATAGTTAAAAAGTTTGGGATAATTTGAAAGACGACATGATATATGATTTCCTCTAAATAATCAGCTCCCCGATAAACGCGGCGAATAATTTCACCCATTTTTTTGTGCTTATGAAAACTTAAAGGCAGAGACAGAATATGGCCGGCTGTTTGAAGAAGTAGGTCATTATGGGCGTCAATGGCGATATACCGTCCCCGGTTTCTGGTTAAGCGGTCGGTCCAATCGCTTAACAAAGCTAAAATAAGCCAGAGTAAAAGCATTCCTAAAAGGAGAGAAAGAGTGGAATATTCACTTACGGCTAAATCAACCAAGCGGCCGTAAAGATAAGGAATAACCGCGCTTAAAAAAGCGCTGATAATAGCGAGGCCGGCTGTTAAATAAGCCCTTCTTTTATATTTTCTTAAATATCCCCAGATAATTTTTGATTCTTGAAAGATGGTCATAGTTCCCAATATAAAGACATCCGATGTCCTCCACTAATCTTCAAAAATCACTGCAATTCTTTTTAACCAATGAATTGCTAAAATAGAAGGTAATTCAGTGGCGGACATCGGATGTCTGATAAATTACGGTTCAAAAATCTCCTTTTTTAATTTTTTCGCTTCATTAAGAAAGAAATTTCGCCAGGCTTGGTGGTTGATTTTTTTTAGCATTCGGGGGTAATCCTTTACTTCCGCGGCTTTGACAAGTTGCCTGCCAAGTTGAATAGCGTCGATATGCCAATCAAACTTTGCTTTTGCCTGAAGAAGCAGATTCTTAAAATTATAATTCTTTTCTTTAATAATAAAATAAATATCTATAAAATTTCTGGCTCTTGCCTTCATGGCGATAGTGTGCACTTTATTAACGGCAATATCATAAATGCTATCTACGACAATATTTTTATAAGTTATTCTTTTTTCAATTCGCGGATATGGATAATAATTAAAATCAATTTTTAAATTATTTTCTTTATTAAAGAAAAGATAAAAACTATGAAGACCTAAAAATTTTCTATAATCTAGGGCATTAGACATTCCACGAACTATGATACAATAGAATTGTCTAATGTTTAA
>MHMZ01000002.1 GCA_001819555.1 Candidatus Portnoybacteria bacterium RIFCSPHIGHO2_02_FULL_39_12
ACACCATCTGAATCAATCGTTACACCATCTGAATCAATCGTTTTTGGCATATTTCTTGATTCTATGGGTGTCACCTATGTATCTCATCATGTGCAGCTCCCCAAGGATGACAAGTAGAAATTCTTTTAAGACCTAACCAAAAGCCCTTTAATATGCCGTATTCCTCTATGGCTTGAGCCGTATATTGAGAACAGGTTGGCTCGTGCCGGCATTGGCCTAAAAGCCGTAAAATCGGCAGATAGCCGTGGTCAGGAGAAATGGTTTTTTGATAAATCTTTATTAAAAACAAAATAAATATTTTCATGCTTGATTTTTAAGAAATGAGGGTATATGATTTATCAACAAGTTGTTTTAAAAAATAATGGAGGTGATAAAAGAGGTGATAAAAATTAAAGAAGTTAAAGAAATTATTGACTTGTTTGAAAATTATTCTGCGGTAGAAATGGAAGTAGAAACTGATAAGATAAAATTAAGAGTAAAAAAAGATTCTTCTCGTTCTGCTTTTAAACGCCCGCCCAGATTATTGCCGCTGGCCCATGTCCAGACCTCAAAGCTGGTAGGCACCTTCCGTGGGACACTGGTGAAAATCAATGACACTGTTAAAAAAAACCAGCCCATTGCCAATATTGAAGTGTTAAAAACCATAAATGAAGTAGTGGCAGAAGCCGAAGGAACTCTCACAGAGATTTTGATTAAGGACGGCCAACCAGTAGAATACGGCGAGGAGCTTTTTATCATTCAACTTTCATCTTAGCCGCTTTTGGAAAAACACCAGAGGCGGCTTTATTTATTATACCACCTCTTTTCAAAGAAAAAAAGCCAGTTCTCGGTTTTTTATTTTCCGAGAGCTGGCTTTAATGAATATCAATCTTCCTCGATCGGGACAACCAACCTAACCTCCCCGGTAAAGCCCGGGCAGACATATTGACGAACAATGAATTCATCTAATTCTTCTTGGGTTGGTATCCGATCACCCTCACCCCAAACATTTCTGATTATTTCCCCTTTCAGTCTCAGGGTTTTTCCATCGGAATCGAGACTGAAGTAAGGCCCAAATGAACTCTTCCTAATCCTTGCCTTTTTCTCCATAATTATCCCTCCTATATCCCTCCTATTTTTGCCCGTTCTTTATTAACTCCCAGTTTTCGGGGATGGCTTTAGGTTTGATGGAAATAGACCCTCTTTTACAAAGTGGACATTCATCCGCTGACCACTCATTTATTCTGTGTTCAACAAGCGCCACAATCTGAAAATAACCGATATCTTCTATTTCTATCTCTTTGAGACCGCCGCGGTTTACAATCACAAACTCATAAGGCATCAGGATGGCATTGGGGCTTTTTTTCTTTATTGCTGAGACCGCCTCTCTAAAACCTGTTCCTTTAGTACAAATGTCTTCTACTATTAAACAGGTTTTACCGGCCGGTATTTTGTCTATCAATTCCATCAATCCGTCTTCTTTTTTCTCCAGCCGGACAAAATTAGCGTAAAGGGACTCTGCCGTGTTCCGACCCAGCTCCTTGGCAGCTTTCGGGATGCCGGCAACATAATCCGGTTTGGGATTTACTTTTTCCCAATCCCGAGAAAAACCAATACTAGCCCATTGCTTTTTTTCATCTTCAGAAATACCAATCTCTGCCCATCGTAAAAAAAACTGCCTAGCTATAATCCGACGGAGATTGTGATACTTTAAAACTTCCGGGGCCAGCAAGAATCCATCGCTGTGAAGCCCGGATTTCAAAAGCGCGTGATAGCCCGGCTTTGGAGAATCATAATCGTATCTCCAAATCGCATCGCAAAGTTCAAACCACTCGAGAATGACCTCTGGCAGAATTACGCTGTTATGATAGTCATCGGGGGCAATAGCAAAAATCTTGCTTTCTGCTGTTAAGTTATATTGGAAATGCTCAAAACTCTTTCCCATCTCACACCTCCTTAAAATTTCCGGCCGGGTTGGTTTAGCCCAAACCCGGCCTGTGGTTTTTAAACAACTACCTCAATTTCCTCAATGATTTTTTTGACAGCTTCTATGGGTCCGCCAATTTCTTTTGGCGGTTGGGTTATTGGCCGACCAATCACTAAATAATCAGCCCCGGCTTTAATAGCGGCTGAAGGAGTATCAATCCGCTTTTGGTCGCCAGCCGCGGCCCAAAGTGGTCTAATGCCGGGAGTAACTATTAAAAACTCTGGCTGGCACCACTGACGGAGCAATTTAATTTCTTGAGGCGAAGCGATAACTCCATCTAAACCAACTTTTTGAGCAGCCAAAGCTAACCCTCTTACCATTCGCTGAATCATCTCTTCTTTTAATGACCGATCATACCAGCCAGGCGCAACATCAAGTTCTTCTAATGCCTGATAATCCAAGCTCGTCAAAAGAGTTACCCCTAAAATTAATGGCCTGGGAGTTTTTCTTAAACTCGCTTCTTCTTCAGCGGCTTTTTTAGCCGCGCTCATCATCTCCACTCCACCCAAACAATGAATATTAAACATTTTTACGCCGAGCCGAGTCACTGCCCGAGCCGCGCCGGCCACAGTATTGGGAATATCATTAAATTTGCCATCATAGAAAATCTGACTGGGATTTCCTTCCCATTTGCCGGCAAAATAATAGCGGCCGCAGACATCGTCAATGTGTCTGATAACTTCGGGCCCTCCTTCACTGGTAATCAGCTCTAACCCTATTTTAAAAGCGCCAACATAAGGATGAAGTTGAATTGCTAATTCTTTCGCCTTTTCTATGGTCGCTACATCTAAAGCGACCACAATTCTCTCTTTTGCCTCCATCTCTTTTACCCTCCTTTTATCATTATCTTATTTTTCTTGGGATACCTTTGGCGCAAACGCTCTACTTTCTGCCGCAGATACCCCTCCTCCATATCTTTAACGACAAAATCCTCCCCACAAAAATTGCAGCGGAAAATTATTTTATCACCAAAAACTTCCCTAAAGCTCTTATCCAGTCCCCCACAACGAGGGCATTTATTACCATAGACCATCCAACTCACCGCCTTTCTTTATATGAATGCAAAAATTTAATATACCAACTATCGCTATAAACGCTCCCAGAGAAAACAGAAGATTAGAATCAAGGGGAGCAGATAAAAACAAAAATATACTACCCACAAACACAAAAATTCCACCTATAATCTTGGAGATAATTTTCATCCCCATCACCTCCTTCAGTTAAAGGTTGTTATTCTATATTCTGTTGACAAAGGACCTTACCAAAAGCTAACACCTTTTTCTTTCTGGTGTCAATCTGGTGTCAATAAGATATAATGTCTATATGAATTTTACTAAATTTTTAAAAATTTTGATTGTCGTTTTAATTCTTGTTTTTTATAGTTTAGGACTAATCCATCAAATTAACCTGACTGCTGATGATTTGGGCCGGCACCTCAAAAACGGAGAAATCATTTGGCAAAGCAAAAATATTCCCCAGACCAATTTTTATTCTTACACTTATCCCAACGAGCCATTTCTAAATCATCACTGGCTAGCCGGCCTGATTTTTTATTTCATTTTTAACTTAGCCGGCTTTAATGGTTTGATTATTTTAAAAACTATTTTACTCTTGACCGCTTTTCTGATTGTTTTTTATATCGCGAGCAAGAAAGGCAGCTTTTGGCTGGCCGCTATCTTTTCCTTGCCGATTATTTTTATCTTAAACGAAAGAACCGATGTCAGGCCGGAAATTTTTAGCTATTTTTTAATCGCTCTTTTTCTCTATTTTTTGCTTTTTTACGGCCCAAAACCCGGCTTAAAAATATTCTGGCTGGTTCCGCTTCAATTATTCTGGGTCAATACTCATATTTATTTTCCCATCGGTATTTTAATGACCGGGGGTTATATTCTAACCCGGCTTTTTAGAAATTTTAGGAGCCTCGCTCCTAAAGCTTTGGGAGCGAGGCTCCTAAAAAACCAGTTCCAAGAAAATAAAAAACTGCTTCTCCTTCTCTTACTTCTAATTTTAGTATCTTTCATCAATCCGGCCGGCCTTAAAGGAGCTCTTTATCCCTTCCAAATCTTTCAAGACTATGGCTATCAAATAGTGGAAAATAAATCGCCGTTTTTTCTTGAGAATTTAATGGCTGACCCGGCTATTCCATTTTTCAAAATTATCGCACCTCTTTTGCTCGTGAGTTTTCTTTTTAACTTAAAAAGATTTTCTATTTTTTTCTTTTTGGCCTCTTTAGCCGTGGTTTTGGCCGGCGCTCAAATGGTCAGAAATTTCCCTTTGGTTGGCTTAATTGCTCTGCCGGTTCTGTCTTTTAATTTGAAAACCTTTTTAGACTCTTTAGGAGCCTCTCTTTAGGAGCCTCTCTTTAGGAGCCTCGCTCCTAAAGCTTTGGGAGCGAGGTTCCCAAGAATCCCAAAGGCCCCAAGGGTCCCAAAGGATGTTCTATTTCCTATTTATCATTCTCCTCGTCGCTCTAATTTTCTTAACTTTAACTAATTACCTCCAACTTAATCGCAAACAAAGGGGCTTGGGTTTAACTTTTCAATCCTTGGAATCAGCCGCTTTTTTCAAAAAAGAAAATCTAACTGGACCGATTTTTAACAACTATGATATTGGCGGTTATTTAATCTACAATCTTTACCCCCAAGAAAAAGTTTTTGTGGACAATCGGCCAGAGGCCTATCCGGCTTCATTTTTTGAAGATACTTACAAGCCCATGCAATTAAAAGAAGAAAAATGGCAAACTTATTCAGAAGAATATAATTTTAACGCTATTTTCTTTACTCATCAGGAAGCGACACCCTGGGGAAGAAATTTTTTAAAACAGCGCTTCCCGGATAAAAACTGGGCATTGGTTTACGCTGACAGCCAAGCGGTGATTTTTCTTAAAAATAAGGCGGTCAACCAAGCGCTGATTAATAAATTTCAAATAACGCCGGAAAACATTAAAGAAAAAATCTCATTGCTCATCAGTTCTCCTGAATTAAAAACAAAAATGGCGGCTTTAAATCTCCTTGGCTTAACAGGCCGAGACGACTTGGCTTTGAATTTAGCCCAAGAGGCGCTCAACAACCATCCCCAAGAAGGACAAATCTATTTAGAACTGGCTTCAATTGAGAGTAGAACCGGCCGCTTAAATGACTTATTGTCAGCCCAGCGCCATTTAGAAAAAGCCATTGAATTGGGCGAAGATTTGCCTTCGGTCTATAATCAACTCGGTCTAATCCATTTCCAATTAAACCAGTTTGAACAAGCTAAAAAGGCCTGGCAAAAGGCCTTAAAAATTAACAAAAAAGACGAAGTAGCCAAAGATTATTTGAGACAATATGAAAAACTTAATCTGCCTTAATCAAAGTCTGACCTTTTTACTTTTATTGCGTTTAGGAGCCTTTGCGTTTAGGAGCCTCGCTCCTAAAGCTTTAGGAGCGAGGCTCCTAAAAAGGCTCCTAAAAAATTCCCAAAAAAGTCAGACCTTAAATCTTTCCCTAATAAGCGTCTTAATCGCCATAACTCCATCTCTAAACCTAATCTTTTTGCCCTGCTGATAAGTTCTTCTTGAGTAATGAATCGGCCTTTCAATAATTACCACTCCCCTTTTGGCTAACTTGGCCGTCACTTCCGGCTCAAATTCAAATCTTTTGGCTGTCAGTCCTAATTCTTTTAAAATTTTAGTCGGACAGAGTTTTAAACAGGTCTCCATATCGGTTAAATTAAGACCGAAAAGCCGATTGGTTAAAAAAGTCAAAAAACAGTTGGCTAAATAATGAAGAGAAAATTTATCAGAATAATTTTTCAAAAACCTGGAGCCATAAACAGCTATTTCTCTTAAAGAGCTTTTTTGAATTTTTTCCATTTCTTTCAATAAAAAAAGAATATCTTTGGCTTGATATTCTAAATCAGCGTCATAAACAATAGAATAAGCTCCTTGAGCTTCTTTTAGGCCGGTTCTAATGGCCGCGCCCTTGCCCTGATTTTTCTGGTGGACCAAGAGCTTAAATTTAAATTCTTTTTGAAGGTTTTTTAATATTTCCCGGGTTCCGTCAATAGAACAATCATCAACTACAATTATCTCCTTTTGGCAATCTAATTCAGCCGCCGCCTCAATCGCCCGCCCGATAAAATCCCTTTCATTATAGGCCGGGATGATAATAGAAATTTTTTTCACTTTTTTAAGAAAGTGGTTTCTTTAATTCTTTTCTTAATCTTATGCCCCTGACAATGCTTTAAAACTTCAAAGTAATCTAATTTTAACTTAGAATTTAAAAATAGAAAAGGGCTGTCGGATTTCATACCAACAGCCCCATTATCACCCCCCCTTATTAAGGATAAAAGTTTTAAGTTAAAAGGTTTAAGAAACTACCTGACGAGGACGGAGATCATCGCCGGCATCGTCGGGATGGTACCAACGGACCCTCAACTCGTCGCCGTCCCAGCCGACGCCCGGCACAACGCCATCAGAATCACGCGAGCCCGCACAGAAAGTAATGACTTCCTTATCGAGAATTAGCTTTCTATCCCAATAAAGAAACCGGCCGAGAGCCAATCTCTCCTTTAAAGCCCCTGTGTTAATTCCCAGTTCCGCAATTTTAATTGCGGAGATATTTTTCAGGTCCTCGTCAGCTTCTTCGTTTGCCTTGAAGCGAACGATATACTGACGGTCCCAGCCGTCCCTTCCGAAAGAAAAATCAAGCACATCATCCAACTTCTTGTTGGTATATTTCCAGAAAGGAAGCGGGTCATTTCCGGCGCTCAACCAATCTTCTGCTGAAATATCTCCTGCCATACAAACAGGCCAAGCGAAAATATCGTCTGCCTGCGGAATGGATATTCCCGAAAAGTCGTATTTCCGGCCAAAGATTTTTTTGTAAAACTTTTCCCATTTGGAAAGCCAAAGGGGAAAATCAATGGCTGAAACCAAAAAAATACCTCGCCTGACATCCTCAACGAATCTGTCCGCGTTTTCAATGTAGTCCTGGGCCGCCTCATTTGGCATTCCATGGAGAATATCATCAAGGCGAGTTATGAATATCCCTCCAATTCCCAATTTCTGTCCATCAGTTATTCGGGCATTCCTTAACATGGGCATTCCCTCCTATCTTTGAATTAAGTTTTTAAATACCTGTTCCTCCAGATAATTCCAGAGAAGCCAAAAGACCTATTTCTTTTGACACCAGAAGGCTAACACACCCTACAAAATTTGTCAAGTTTCAGCCAATAACCTACTCTAAAACAAACTGGCCTGTTTTGATAATTTGCCCCGTTCTTCGTCTTTAAAAATCTTAATCTTGCCATATTCGCCGTCGTAGCCGGGCTCCACATAAACTTTGCCTTCTCGCACCCTCATCACCCCTTCGGCAATCTCGGCTGAACCGGCCTGCTCTATTTGTTCTCTTTTTGCTTCCAAAAGCACCTCAAATTCCTGACCAAAATATCTAATCAGATTCTTATACTCCTCCCTCACTCTTTTACTGGCCGCGCCTACGCCAAATGCCTCGGCAATTATCTCTTCTAAAGGAATAAGACTCCTAAAAGAAGCAGCTTTGTCTGGTTTTTCTCCTTCTTGTCTGTCGGCTAAATCATCCACCCGATGAAGCACGCCAACGGTTAAGGGCCGTCCGCATTTGGGGCAAATATTTTTAATCTTTTTGGATTCTTGGGGAGACAAACTAATTTGACAGTTCCGGTGGCCGTCAAAATGGTATTTGCCTTCTTCGGGAAAAAATTCAATAGTTGAGATTAGTTTAATCGGCGATGACGGTTCGGCTCGGCCGCCTGATTTAATGGCCTCAATAATGTTTTTGTAGTTTATTTCATCTCCTTCAAAAACATTGGCTTCCCGGCCGAGCTTGGCCGGGCTGTGCGCGTCGCCGTTTGAAATTAAAGTAATTTTGTCTAAGGCCGACAGCCGCCAATTCATTAACGGGTCGCTAGACAGCCCTGTCTCTCCGGCATAAATATATTTTGAATATTCATCAAAGCATTCTTCAATAGAATCAAAACCCGACATTGAACCAAATAAAGAAAACCAGGGAGTCCAAAAATGACTCGGCACAATCAGGCAATCTCCGGAAATATTTAGAATAATCTTGGCCAGTTCTTTGGCGTCTAAGCCGAGAATAGGCCGGCCGTCGGATTTAAGATTGCCAATCCAGCCCAAATGAGTATTGATTTTTTCTACCACCTGAAAATTGGGGGCGAAAACAATCAGATGAATTTTGCGAGTCCGATTATTTTTTGAATAAATACAGCTGATTTCAGAGGTTAATAAAAAACGAGTGCCATTGTCTTGATTATTGCGGCTAGAAAGCCAGTCATCGGCTAAATGAGATTTTTTATTGTTTTTTATTTTAAACAACCCCGGTTCAGCCGGCTCCAGTTTTTCTTTTAATTCCTTAAGCCATAAAGGATGGGTAAAATCTCCGGTGCCTAAAACTTTAATCCCCTTAATCTTGGCCCATTTATCCAAATTATCCACGTCCATATCTCTGGAAGTGGCCCGGGAATACTTGGAATGAAGATGAAAATCAGCAATAAATTGCATGGCGCGGTAATGATATGCTATGTTTAACTAATTTCTTTCGGTTTAATCTTTTCGGCAATAATGCCCGGAAGGGAATGCCCATTCTTTATCAGAATAAAACCATTGACTATTAGATAAAAGTTTTTGGACTTGAATTGTAAGAAACTGAAAATATCCCGCTAAAAAGACAATGATTATATTAAAAATACGGGATTGTCCCGCTAAATTATTGAAAAAATAGAAAAGTTTTATATCCAAGGCCATATTTATAGAATTATTATATCAGCACTCTTTAACTTGTTATTATGATACTAGAAAATTTAAGGAATTACAAACAGGAAGAAGCCAAAAAAAGTTCGCGCGGAGCAGTCAATTCCGACAAAGTTAGTTTTGGTGCGTTTGTTTGACGAAATCCGAACCTATTTTGAACAAAACTGACCGCCTCCGCTTCGCTCCGGCGGAACGCTCGGGCGCGGCGGAATTTCCCCCACACCTCCTCCGCCGCTCCCTCGCGGGAGGCCAGAATTTTTTCGCTGCCAATCTCGATCATTTTACCAGCTCCTGAATCAAAAAAGAAATGTCTTTTTGTTTCAACCACAATGCACGAACTTTTTCCCTCATTTCCTTATGTTGCGGATAGCCATTATCAGATTTTCCGTTTAGCAGATCGGGAAATTCAAGATTTAAAAGTTCTGTTAAAGATTCTTTAGCATCATTGTACGCTAATTTTGAAAGCCCTTCATCAAGTAGTTTTTTACCAAAAGCATGCCGAGTGTAAAAATGCAAAAGTTCATGCATTATCGTGTTGTTTGAAAATTCCGAGCCGATTTTGACAAAAAAGTAGTTTTCCTGGATGTTGTAGGTACAACGCTCGTTGTGAGTTAAATAAACGGTAGTTATCGGCGCAGGGTAGGAGATCCCGAATATCTTTTCTACGCGTTCAATGAAAATCGGCTCGGCAATCTTCCACTTTTCTTCTATGGCGGTAATTTCTTTATCCGCGTCAAAGCCGTTTATCTTGTCTTGTTCTTCTATGAACGCTTTGACCCTTCCCGCCTGAAAATTGTCGCCGTATTTTTCGGAAAACGAAGTTTGAAACTTTGTCGGCTTTTTGCTGTTTTCCGCTCGCGTGCCATTGATAATATTTTCAATATCTTTATCTAGGTTGTAAGTAAAAACAAGTTTCATATTGTGCGGAGAATTAGTTTTTCAAATTTTTCGCGCGGCAGAGCACCCAACCGCTCGGGCGCGGCGGCCCCGCAACTATCTCGCTTCGCTCGAAGTGCGGGGTAAAAATTCCCACTAGCCCCTGGAGTTTACCCCGCATAATCCCGAAGGGATTTGTGCGGGGCCGCTCCCTCGCGAGAGGCCAAAATTGTTTTCGCCGCCAACTATTTCTTTAAGATTTCCGCTCGTTCTGCACCTTTCAAATCGCGAATAGCGTACAGGGTTATTGTAGCAGGCACGCTTCGCTTTCTCAATTTTTTGACATACTCAAAAACTTTTTTCTTATCGGCTCGAACCATGTTTTAGAAAATCGCCAATTCGTTTTTGCCCAGAAAATCCAATACAAATTAGTCGCCGAGCGAAGCGAGGCGAACCTTCAAAACTTGCAATTTCCTCAATGGTGCCCTTAAGAGGACTCGAACCTCTATTTCGAGTTCCGGAAACTCGCGCTCTATCCATTGAGCTATAAGGGCGTTTATAATTTGGAGATGATTTGGAGCAGTTCTAAACCCGCTATCCAGATCTACTGGCTAATATCCCCAATAAAATCCAAAATATCAATTGGCCTTGTTGGAGCGTCCAGAAAAAATGGTCAAAGAAAGCAATGAATAGTGAACAAAGAATAATGAACATTAATGAATAATACTGTTCGTTGTTCGTTGTTCGTTGTTCGTTGTTTCTTGCCTCTTTTAAGATACTGAAAATAAAAAATAAAAATAAGATAAAACCGATTAAGCCGGTTTCGGCAATAATCAGTAAATAGATATTATGAACCGGCTGGTGAAGCCAAGAAGCCAAAAGAGGAAGCGTTTGTTTTATTTCCCAGACAAAATTACCCAGACCAATACCCAAAAAGGGGTTGCCTTTAATAAGCAAAAAAGCGGTTTCGTTGTAAAAAGCGCGCAAGCTGACTGCCGGCTCGGTTAAAAAAACAGAGAAGCGGGAAGAGAGCTCGGGCCAAGCAAGAACAGAGAACAGAGAACAGAGAACAGAGAACAGTAAGAATAAAAAAATAATTTTTTTTCTGGATTTTTTAAAAAAGAAACCAAAATATAATAAAGTTGCCGATAAAAAAACGAAAATAATAGTTCTTGAAAAAGTCAGAAAAAAAGCGAAAAATAATAATCCAAAAATTCCTGTTAATGCGCTATAATGAATCTTGTTTTTTAACCAGAGCCAATAGAGAAAAAATAAAGCGGCTAAAAGAAAAGCGGCTAAAACATTGGAGTGAGGGAAAGTAGCGTAAGCCCGAATCATTTTTGTTCCGTTAACTACAATTTTAGCCACGCCGACTAAATCAGGGCTTAAAAGACTTTCACGAAACCACCATAAACCAAGACTGGCTTGGCTAACATACTGGCTAATAGCAATAATGGACTGGAATAAACCGCTGGCTATAAAAACCTGGGCGGTTCGCTTAAAACTGAATAATTTTTTAAAATTGTATCTCAAATAAAAAAATAAAAAAGCAAATTCCAATAACTTGAGCCACTGATAAAAGCCGAGCCAAAAATTATTGGCTTGAATTAAAGAAATAAAAGCCACCAACAAAAAAGCGACTAAAGCTAAACCAGGGCCTGACCTTTTTGGGAGCCTCCTTTTTGGGAGCCTCGCTCCTAAAAAATTTAGGAGCGAGGCTCCCAAAAAGGAGGCTCCCAAAAAGGTTGGACTTAGCGCCAACAGGCCTTGCGCCGGCACCCGCCAAACCCAGAAAAATAACAAACCAATAATCAATAAATCCGTCAAATATAAAAAAGCGCTGGTCCATTCGTTAAACTCGCTTCCCCATTGATATAAAATCAACCGCGTTTCAAAAGGCAGAGAAAAAATCAGAAGATAAAAAAGGATTTTTTCCAGTTTCCTCATCGTTTTTTTCTTAATTCCTCCTCAACTATTTTCTTCTCGTCCCAAGGGATTTTTCTGTTATTTTCCACACACATCCAGACTTCGCCGCCTTTGCCGGTTAAAATAACCAAATCGCCTTTTTGAACCAAACTTAAAGATTTTTTAATAGCCTGACGGCGGTCTAAAATAGCCAAAACATTTTCATTAAGTTTTTTCCGGTTATTCTTTAAAACCCCGGCCAGCACATCCTGAATTATCTCTAAAGGCGGCTCATCATAAGGATCTTCGTTAGTCACAATGACAAAATCGGCGTATTGGCCGGCCAGTTCGCCCAAAACTAATCTTTTCCCTTTGTCCCGGCCGCCGCCTTGCGCTCCCAATAAAGCAATAATTTTTTGAGGATGAAAAAGTTTAATAGTTTGATAAACTTGTTTTAAACCAGCCGGTTCATGGGCATAATCAACAATCACGGTAAAATCCTGGCCTTCATCAATAATCTCCATTCGGCCGGGAACGGGTTTTACCCGAATTAGGGCTTCTTTTATCTTCTCTATGGAAATACCTTGTGATAAAGCCGAACAAATTGCCGCAGCCGCATTATAGACATTAAACTGCCCCAATAGTTTCATCTTAAAATCAACGCCGTTAGCTGTAAATTTCGCGCCTTGAGGAGTCAGTTTGTAATTTGTAACCTTTAGTATTGTCATTGCGAACGAGCCGTTAGGCGAGCGTGGCAATCCCGTGGTAATCTGTTTTATTCTGGATTGCTTCGCTTCGCTCGCAATGACAAAAGAATTGTTAATTTGAGATTTTACTGTGTATCCATATTTTTTCTTAATCGGCACCCCCAAAAAATATTCCGTATTTTCATCATCTAAATTATAAACGCCGACCCCGTCTTTTTTCTTAGCGACTTTTTCAAATAACTTTATTTTAGCGTCTCGGTAATTTTCAAAGCCGCGGTGTCTTTCAAGGTGCTCCGGGCTTAAATTAGTAAAAACCGCTATCTCGTAATCAATAAAACGATGGCGGTGCTGTAGAATACCCTCTGAAGAAGTCTCAATAATTGCGTATTGGCATCCTTCTTTGACCATCTGGCGTAAAAACCTCTGCGATTGAAACCTTCCCAGCATTGTTTGCTTGCTTTGATTTGTCCATTCCTTGTCTCCGAGCTTAAAATTAACCGTACTCATTAGGCCTGTTTTAAAACCGCAATAATTTAAAATATCAGCGATTAAATTACTGGTGGTTGTTTTGCCCTTGGTGCCGGTTACGCCGATGACTTTTAATTTTTTTGACGGAAAGCCGGACAAAAAAGCGGCTAAGCCAGCCAAAAAAAAATGATAAGCCGGCTGAAAAAAATTAAAAATCGGCTTGGGGATAATCTGACGGCCAAAATTTAAAAGTTTTTCTAAAGACATTTGAATGCTTTGGAGCAGCTCCATTGGAGCAGTTCTTTAAAGAACTGCTCCAATGGAGCTGCTCCAAATATATACTCTATACCAGCACGGCTGAAAAATTAAATCAAAAGCGCCGGGATGAATAACTTCCTTTCCGTCAAATCCTTTCTTAAAACGCGTCACCCCCGGCCATTTTTTCTCGTCAAAGCCCCAGAAATCATAAAACTTAAAGCCGAGTTTCTTGGCTTCTAAAATCGCCTGCCATTGAAGAAGATACGGCGCCATCAGATGACGAAAATTATAATCCGAAGCGCCGTGAAAATAAATGGCTGTCTCATTGAAAAAACAAACTATATTAGCGGCAATAATCTGAT
>MHMZ01000003.1:0-953 GCA_001819555.1 Candidatus Portnoybacteria bacterium RIFCSPHIGHO2_02_FULL_39_12
GCATAAAAAGCGAAACGGGGATTTTTTTAAATTTACCAAAAAATATTTCCGGGATTCTTGATTACGCCTTTACTGAAATGCTTAATAATGCTATTGAACACTCAAAATCAAAAAAAATAGAAGTGTATTTTAAGCGCGGCAAAGACGATATTAATTTTAAAGTTATTGATTGGGGCATTGGGATTTTTAAAAATATTAAAAAAAAGAAAAAATTAAGAAGTGAGTTAGAGGCTATCCAAGACCTTATTAAAGGGAAACAGACTACGGCGCCGAAAACTCATACCGGCGAAGGCATATTTTTCACTTCAAAAGCGGGAGATACTTTGGTTATTCATGGTTCTGATAAAAAGTTAATTTTTGATAATTTAATAGAGGATATTTTTGTGAAAAACAGCAGGAGAATTGCGGGAACAAGGATTTTTTTTACTGTAAATATCAAGTCAAAGAGAAATCTATCCTCGGTCTTTAAGATGTATTCCGGTGATAGTTTTGAATTTAGTAAAACCAAAGTAATTATTAAACTTTTTAAAATAGGCGTTAATTATATCTCTCGTTCTCAAGCAAGACGAGTAATAAGCGGCTTAGATAAATTCAAGAATATTATTTTAGATTTTAAGGGCGTTGATACTGTTGGCCAGGCATTTGCTGACGAGGTGTTTCGTGTCTGGCAAAAACGCCACCCAGATATTAAAATAGAATATCGCAATACAAGCGAGAATGTAGAATTTATGATAAGACACTCTTTTGAGAAAAAAGGAATATAAAAATCGCTTTATGAAAAATAAAAACATAAAATGGGTTGGGATTAGTGGGGGATGGAGAAAAATAAATCAAGAAGTGGAGAAAAAGGCGCGGGAGACTGTCCGTGAGATTATTTTGCGCGGCGACGGGATAGTTTCCGGCGGCGCTCTTGGCGTTGATTTTGTCGCCCTTGATGAAGCGTTAAAACAAAA
>MHMZ01000003.1:972-6893 GCA_001819555.1 Candidatus Portnoybacteria bacterium RIFCSPHIGHO2_02_FULL_39_12
TTTGAAATTTATGCGGCTCACTATCGAAAGCGCGCCAAAGAAGGCGTGATTACCGGTAAGCAAGCAGAAAGCTTAATCAGTCAATTAACCATATTAAAGAACATAAATTCCTCGGCATTAATTGAAGGTTCGGCAGAAATAGTCAATACAGAAACTTATTACCAAAGAAATTCATTAGTTGTAGAAGCTATCGATGAACTCATTGCTTTTCATATTATTTCTGAATCCAGTCAGGGTTTGGGCGTAAATGACACAATCCAAAAAGCAAAGCAAAAAGGCATTCCAGTTAAAGTTTTTTCTTATGATTTTAGGCAGCATAAATGTAAAATTGTATCACGAGACCCGTTCTCGTGATAAGATAAAAAATAATGAAACCCAAACAAAAACCACAACGAGAAAAATCAGCTCAAGAAATTCAGGATGAGATTTTTCGGAAAATGTCGGCTAATCGGAAAATTAAGCTTGCTTCGGATTTAACAATGTTTTGTCTAAAACTTAGTCGTCTCAATGCAAACAACAGAACCAGAAAAACTTAGTAAAACAAATATGCCGGCTCAAAAAATAAGTTTAGAAAACGCCAAAGAAAATAAGTTGTTTTATTTTGTGGCCAATGTGGTGATTTATCGGGAAAGCGACGGCCGTTGTTTAATTTTAAAAAGAAGCGAAGGGGAAAAAGTTCATCCGGGAAAATACGGAGTGCCGGGAGGCAAGCTTGAGTGGCAGGATTTAGATATTAAAAACCCCACTCGTCTTAATGGCGATGTGCTTGATTATGAAATGGCCGTGGAAAAATTATTAGTCAGGGAAGCAAAAGAAGAAGCGGGCGTGGAAATTGATGATAATTTCTTATACATCAACAGCGTGGCTTTTATAAGGCCTGATGAGATTCCGGTAATTCTTGTAAAATTTGCCGCCAAATATAAAAGCGGCGAGGTTCAGCCGGAACAGGGCGCTTTTAATGATTATGCTTGGGTTAATGAAAAGGAAGTAAAAAATTACCAGTGTATTAAAGGGGTGGCTGAAGAAGTAGCCGCGGCTATTAAATTATTTAAGAAGCAGAAATAGTTTTATAAGTTGCTTTTTTAAAAATATTATGAGGGATAAAAACGCAAGAAAAATTTTAACCCTTTGTTTGGTTCATCAGCATCCGAGAATATTACTTGGTTTTAAAAAGCGCGGGTTTGGCGAGGGAAGATGGAATGGCTTTGGCGGAAAAATAAAAAAGGAAGAAATAATCGAAGAAGCGGTTAAGCGAGAAGTTTATGAAGAAGCAGGGATTGATGTTTCTAATATAAATAAATCCGGCATTCTTGAATTTGAATTTAAAGGCAACCCGGAAATCCTTGAAGTTCATATTTTCCGTTCAGATAATTTTAATGGCCAGCCAAAAGAAAGCGAAGAGATGAAGCCAAAATGGTTTCATATAAAAAAAATTCCATTTCATAAAATGTGGCCTGATGACAAACATTGGCTCCCCTTATTTTTAGCCGGCAAAAAATTCCGCGGCCGGTTTCTTTTTGATGAATCTGATAATATCCTTGAGCATAATTTATCGGTGGTGAAGCGGTTAGAAGAAAATAATAGAAAGCGTCAGAGGAAATAAATATTATGCCGTTAGAATTTCAAATTTTTAAAAATTATCACGAACTTCGCTACGGGCTTTCCGAGAAAAGTGGCGGTTCAATGAAATTAACGGGCGAGCTTCAAAAAGATGAAGCAATTATTAAAAACCGAGAGACCTATTTTTCCAAAGAAAATATTTCAAAAGAGCGAATAGTTTCCGCTGGTTTGGTTCATAAAAATAAAGTGAAAATAGTTAATGAAAATCACGCCGGACAGAAAATTCAAGATACTGACGGACTTATTACAAGCGCGACAAATCTATTTTTAACCCTTACGGTGGCTGATTGTTTTCCAATATATTTTTATGAACCATTTTCAAGGGTTATTGGCTTGGCTCACGCGGGATGGAAAAGCATTGTAAAAGGTATTATTTCAAATATTATAAGGACAATGGTTAAAAATTGCGGGGCAAAAGCTGATAAAATTTTAGTTGGCATCGGGCCAGGAATCCAAAGCTGCCATTTTGAGATTCAAAAAGATGTTTTGGAAAATTTTAAAAAATATCCTTTTTCAATTATTAAAAAAGAAGGGGGAATATTTATTGACTTGTCTGAAATTATTTTCCAGCAATTGAAAAAATCTGGTCTGTTATTAAACCACATTGAAAAAAGCGAGGAATGCACTCATTGTTTAAAAGAGAAGTATTTTTCTTATCGCCGCGATAAACCAAAAACCCTGGAGGCAATGATTGCTTATATTGGATTAGTATGAAAAAAATAAAATTTAAACCAAAACCCGGGCAGGTTGATTATAGTAAAATGCGGTGGGCGCCGGTGATTAATTGTGTGGTGAAATACAGGGATAAAATTTTAATTGTTCAGCGGAGCGCCAAACTGAATTTTTATCCTAATTATTGGAATGGAATTTCCGGTTTTCTTGATGATAAAAGGACTCTTAAAGAAAAAGTAAGAGATGAATTAAAAGAAGAAGCGGGGATTGATAAAAAAGATATTATCTTAATTCGTCTTGGAAAGATTTTTCATCAAGACGAGCTAAAATATAAAAAAACCTGGATTGTTCACCCCGTATTGGTTAAAGTCAAGACCGATAAAATTAAATTAGATTGGGAGTCGCGAAGTCATAAATGGATAAAAATAAAAGAAGCAAAAAACTTTAATCTTTTACCCGGCTTTGATAAGGTTTTAAAAAATTTATTTAATTATGCTATTCAAAGGGCCGAGAAATGATAAAAATATTTTCTGGACAGAGCATTCTAAAATAAAGATGCGGCAGTACCGGCTTTCGGAAAGCAGGTTAAAAAGAATCTTAAGAGCGCCGCATCGCCGGGAAAAAGGCATTGCGCCAAAGACTATTGCTTTAATGCAAAGGGACGGTCCAAGAAAAAAACCAAGAGAAATCTGGCTGATGTATCAGCAAGTTGGCCGAAGAAAGAAAATAATTTCCGCTTGGCGCTATCCGGGCGAGAGTCCGGTCGGCGAGCCGATTCCGGTGCCCGAAGACATTTTAGAAGAATTGAAAAATCTCAATTTTGACAAATAAAAAAAATTGAGATAGGTTAAAAATATTTATGGCTATTTTAAAGAAAAACTTAAACAGACAAAGAGCGAAAAACAGCCTTATAATTTTTGGTATTTTTTTATTGGCGGTTTTAGCCGGCTTATTGGATTATCCGATTGTTTGGAATAAAGGAGCGGATTGGCTGAATCAGAAGACGGGTTTAAACGCGCCCCATTTTTTTAATTTGCCGTTCAGGTTAGGGCTTGATCTTTTGGGCGGCGCTCACTTGCTCTACGAGGCCGATTTGAACCAAATTGAAACGACCAATTATAATGAGGCCATGGAAGGAGTGAGAGATGTCATTGAAAGACGGGTGAATTTGTTCGGCGTGGCCGAGCCGGTGGTTCAAATAAATAAAGCCGGCGGTCATTATCGTTTGATTGTTGAGCTGGCCGGCATTAAAGATATTCGCCAAGCCATTAAAATGATTGGCGAGACGCCTTCGTTAGATTTTCGGGAAAAGAGAGCTGAAGCAGAAACAGAAAATATTTTAGCCGACCAAAAGGAAGCCCGGGAAAAATTAGAACAGGGCTTGCCAATTAGCCAGGAAGAAATGTATCTTTTGGCTCAAGACCCTTATTTTAAACCCACTCTTTTAACCGGCCGTTATCTTAAAGGCGCTCAATTGGATTTTAGCCAGCAGACTTATCAGCCGGAAATCGGTCTTCAGTTTAATGACGAGGGGAGTAAGCTTTTTGAGGAAATCAGCCGGCGAAATATAGGAAAACAAGTCGCAATTTACTTAGACGGAGTTCCGATTAGCGCGCCGGTGGTCCAAGAAGCCATTTCCGGCGGCCGGGCCCAAATAACCGGCCAGTTTTCCGCTGAAGAAGCAAAACTGCTGGTTGGTCGCCTTAATGCCGGCGCTTTGCCCGTGCCGATTAAGCTGATCAGCCAGGAAAATGTCGGCGCTTCTTTGGGCGAAGTTTCTTTGGCTCAAAGTTTAAAAGCCGGCCTCATCGGAATTTTAGCCGTTATTTTATTTATGCTTTTGTATTATCGGCTGAACGGAGCTTTGGCCATCGTAGCTCTTTTAATTTACGCGGCTTTGGTTTTGGCAATTTTCAAATTAATTCCCGTTACCTTGACTTTGGCCGGAATCACCGGTTTTATTCTATCAATCGGCATGGCGGTTGACGCCAATATTTTAATTTTTGAACGGCTCAAAGAAGAATTGAAGCAAGGCAAGAGTTTTAGCCGCGCGGCTGAAGAAGGTTTTTCCCGCGCTTGGAGCTCAATCAGAGATTCCAATGTTTCTTCTTTGATTACCTGCGCCATTTTGTATTGGCTGGGCACGAGTATTGTTAAGGGTTTTGCCCTAACTCTGGCCATCGGCATTTTGGTCAGTATGTTTTCGGCGATTTTTATCACCCGGCGGCTTCTTAATTTATTTCAGGGAACAAAATTAGAAAATTACGAGCGTTTATGGAGATAAATATTATTAGATACCATAAAATTTATTTTATTATTTCCGGCCTCTTGGTCTTGGCCAGTATTTTCAGTTTGATTTTTTTCGGCTTGAAATTAGGCATTGATTTTATTGGCGGCAGTCTTTTACAAATTGAATTCAAAAATGAGCGATTGGCGAGCGAAGCAATCAAAGAGAAATTAAAAGTTTTTGATTTAGGCGAGATTAACACGGCGCCGATAGGCGAAAAAGGCGTCATTTTAAGATTTAAAGATATTGACGAAGAGACCCATCAAAAAATTCTCAATTCTTTAGATGATAAATATCCCGAGAATATAGAGGAGAAAAAATTTGAATCAATCGGCCCTTTAATCGGCGAAGAGCTGAAGCGCAAGTCAATTTGGGCCATCGGACTGGTTATTCTGATGATTATTCTTTATATCGCCTACGCCTTTAGAAATGTTTCTTGGCCAGTGGCTTCTTTTAAATACGGGCTGGCGGCTATTCTGGCTTTAATTCATGATGTTTTGATTCCAACCGGTATTTTTTCGTTTCTCGGCTATTGGCAGGGAATAGAAGTCAATCTTTTATTTATCACCGCTCTTTTGACTATTTTGGGCTTTTCGGTTCATGACACCATTGTGGTTTTTGACCGCATCCGCGAAAACTTAAAAAGAAGAATTGGCCGGGATTTTAAAGAAACGGTTAATTTAAGCATTAATCAAACCATCACTCGTTCAATTAACACTTCTTTGACCGTTCTTTTGACGCTTTTAGCCGTCTATATTTTTGGCGGCCAGAGCATAAAATATTTTGCCCTGACTTTGATTTTCGGAATTATTTTCGGCACCTATTCGTCTATTTTTATCGCCAGCCCCCTGATTGTAGTTTGGGAAGGGTGGAAAAAGAGATAAAGTTCCGGGAGGAAGCGCCGTACGTGTGTGGACATTACCTTATCCACTTGACGACTAATAAGAAAGTATGTTAGATTGAAACTGCGCTTAAAACGTTATGAATAAGATTTTACCGACAATTAAATATGAACAATTGGTCTCAAAGGCGGTTGAGCGCATTTCTAATCAAAGGGCGCGCGAGATTATCAGACAGCGCTTTGGTTTGGAAGACGGCCAAAGAAAAACCTTAGAGGCGATTGGCCAGAAATACGGCATTACCAGGGAGCGGGTTCGCCAGGTGGAGGAAGCCGCTTTTTCTGTTTTGAGAAAAAATAATTTATATGATTTTTTTCAACCGGCTCTCCGGCCGATTAATGATTTTTTTGACCAAAGCGGACAAGCCGTTATAGAAGAAAAATTACTTTCTTTTTTGGCTAACGCAAAACATCCTCATCCGGGGCGAGGCGCGGTTTTTTTCA
>MHMZ01000003.1:6941-20094 GCA_001819555.1 Candidatus Portnoybacteria bacterium RIFCSPHIGHO2_02_FULL_39_12
GAGATGATTAAAGCTCTAATTAAAGATTTAGAGCGGGAAGGAAAAGTGGTTTCCGGCGACTATCTTTTAGATATAGGCAGAAAGAAGATTTCCGGCTTGTCAGAACAAGCCCTATTTTCTTATCTGGATATTACAAAAGAAATCAGCCAAAATTGTTTTGGCCAGTTTGGTTTGAGCGCTTGGCCGGAGATTAACCCGCGCGGCGTCAAAGACAAGGCCTTTCTTGTTTTTAAAAAAGAAAACCGGCCCCTGCATTTCAGAGCAGCGGCTGATTTAATCAATCAATATAATTTTGGTTCGCGTTTAGCGCATCCCCAGACCGTTCATAACGAATTGATTAAAGACCCGCGCTTTGTTTTGGTTGGTCGGGGTATTTACGCTTTGACCGACTGGGGCTATCAACCGGGCACTATTTTAGAATTGATTAAAGGCGCCTTAAAAGAAAACGGCCCCCTGGCCAAAGACGAGATTCTCAAAGGGGTGTTAAAGCATCGTTTAGTTAAAGAGAATACGGTTTTGATTAATTTACAGAACCGGAAGTGGTTTGTGAGAGATGAGGAGGGGAGATATAGCTTAAAATAGAATTTAGAATCTGGAATCTTGAATTTGGAATGGGAATATAGAATATAGAATTTAGAATAATAAAATTCTAATTCTATATTCTTGATTCTTATTCTAAATTCTAAATTCCAAATTCAAAATTCTTATTGCATGTTTGAGCTTTTACAAATTATTATTAAGTCTTTAGGAGGTTTTTTATTTTCTCTATGGTGGCTTTGGCTGCCATTTTTTCTTTTTGTTTTGCTCCAGGATTTATGGCTTAAATATAGCCGAGAAAAATTTGTCCAGAATATGAAATGGATTTTATTAGAGGTCAGGCCGCCCAAAGAAATGAAAAGGGACCCGCGCACCATGGAGTATGTTTTTGCCGGATTGCACGGCTTTCACCATACAATAAATTTCAAAGAGAGAAATTTTTTAGGCAATGTTCAAGAATGGTTTAGTTTTGAGATAGTGAGTTTGGGCGGCGAAATCCATTTTTATGTCAGAACTTTGGAAAAATTCAGAAATCAGGTTGAGGCCCAAATTTATGCCCAGCATCCGCAGGCAGAAATTTTTGAAGCGGACGATTACACTCAATTTGTCCCTCAAGACATCCCCAATAAAGATTACGACCTTTGGGGAACAGATATGATTTTAACCAAAGACGACGCTTATCCGATTCGGACCTATCCGGTTTTTAGAAAAGATACTTTGGTTTTAGAAGAGGCGATTGACCCGATTGCATCTCTGGCTGAAGTTTTGTCAAAACTACAGAGCGGCGAGCAGGTTTGGGTACAGACCCTCTGTAAACCGATTATTGAGGAAAAATGGGAAAAAAAGGCAGAGATGGTTAAGAATAAATTAATCGGACGGAAAATAGAAAGAAAACCGAGCCTGATTGAAGAAGAAATAGTTGGTTTGGCCCAGGCCTCAAAAGACAAGACCGAACAATTTTTTACCGGCAAATATCCCGAAGAGAAAAAAGACGAAAAGAAACCTACCCCCGCTTTTATTACTCTGTTAAGTCAGTCAGAGAAAGACGTGGTTACAGCCGTTGAGCAGAAAAAAGCCAAGATTTATTATGAGACCGTCATCAGGTTTCTTTATTTAGGCAGAAAGGAAGTTTTTGACAAGAACTACGCTTCGGCCATTGTCGGAAATTATAAACAATTCAGCACTCAAGATATCAATGGAATAAAACCCAATTCCAAGACTATGACCAGAATCGCCTATAAAATTCAGTTGAAAGAATCCAGGGAATTTTACCGCAAGAAGAAGATATTGGCTCAATACAAGAAAAGATATTTTCCCATTTATTCCCCGATTATGGCGCATTTTCAGCCGTTTCTCTACGAGCGTCTGCCTATTTTAAATCGTTTTTTCTTAAAGACCAAGCCCTTTGTTTTTAATATTGAGGAGCTGGCCAGCGTTTATCATTACCCCGGAGAAATGGTTAAAGCGCCGACATTGCCGAGGGTGGAAGCCAAGAAAAGCGAGCCGCCCATGGGACTGCCGGTCGGGTAGGGGGTAAGCTAAATAAGCTAAATAAGTAAAATAAGTAAAATAAGCTTATCTGGCTTATCTGGCTTAATTTACTTATCTGGCTTAATTTACTTATTTATGAACGATATCACTCTTTTTGCCCAAACTAATTTCCGCAATCAACAGCGCCAATTTGGCATTAAGACGCTTGACCGGCGAAAGCATTTATATATTATCGGCAAGACCGGCATGGGCAAAACCACGCTTTTGGAAAATACGGCTATTCAAGATATCAGGGACGGCAAAGGAGTCGGGATTGTTGACCCCCACGGCGAGTTTGCCGAAAAAATGCTGGATTTTGTCCCCTCAAATCGCGTTAATGATGTCGTCTATTTCAATCCGGCTGATTTGAATTATCCCATTGCTTTTAATGTTATTGAAAAAGTAGACCCGGAATATCGGCATTTGGTCGCCTCGGGTCTGGTCGGAGTTTTTAAAAAAATTTGGGCTGAAACCTGGGGGCCGCGATTGGAATATGTTTTAAGAAACGCTATCTTGGCTTTATTGGAATATCCGGGCTCCACTCTTTTGGGCATTATGAGAATTTTGATTGATAAAGATTATCGCCAGAAGGTGCTTGATAAGATAAAAGACCCGGTCATTAAAAGCTTTTGGCTTAATGAATTCTCCAAATATCGCGGCAATTTTGAAGTAGAGGCCATTGCGCCGATTCAAAACAAAGTCGGACAATTTTTAACCAGTCCTTTAATCCGAAACATTGTCGGTCAGACCAAATCAGCCATTAATATCAGGGAGGTGATGGATAAGGAAAAAATTCTTATTATGAATCTTTCCAAGGGCCGCATCGGCGAAGATAATTCCGCGCTTTTAGGGGCCATGCTGATCACGCGGATACAATTGGCGGCCATGTCGCGGGTAGATGTGCCGGAAGAAGAAAGAGAAGATTTTTATCTTTATGTTGACGAGTTTCAAAACTTTGCCACCGAGGCCTTTGCCACTATTCTTTCAGAGGCAAGAAAATACCGCCTTGATTTAATCTTGGCCCATCAATATATTACGCAGATGGAGGAAAAAGTCAGAGACGCGGTTTTTGGCAATGTAGGCACGATGGTCAGTTTTCGGGTCGGGGCCGCTGACGCGGAATATCTGGAAAAAGAATTCGCGCCGGAATTCATGGCCCAGGATTTGGTGAATCTGGATTTTGCCAATATCTATTTAAAATTGATGATAGACGGATTGGCTTCGCGGCCGTTTTCGGCCACTACTCTGCCGCCGACGCCGAAATCGGAAGAAAGCCACCGCGATAAAATCATTAAAATTTCCCGGGAACGTTACGCCAGCCAGCGCCAAGAAGTTGAAGAGAAAATCGCTAAATGGAGCGAGGTGATTGCCGTAGAAAGAGAATTGAAGAAACCAAAGAAATCTCCTAAAAAACTTTTTGAAGCGATTTGTTCGGATTGCGGCAAAAAAACCCAAGTCAGTTTTCAGCCGGACGGCGTGAGGCCTGTTTATTGTCCGGAGTGTCTGGAAAAAGCGAGAAGTTCGGGGGCGACGGGCCAAAGAAATTCAAGGCCGCGAATGCCTGTTGATAAAGCGCCTTTTCAAATTTCATCTGATAAAATTATTGCGGCCGAGCCCGCCGGGCGAGGCGAGCCAAAAGTAATCAATTCAAAAGAAAAAGGAATTTCTTTGGAAGAAGCCAGTAAAAGAGAACCGGTTTCCTTTAAGCATGAGCGAAAAAGAAAACAAGTTAATTTGGAAGAATTAAGAAAAACCTTGGAGGAGTCCTTGGCGAATCCGGAAAAAGAAGAAATAAAGAAAGGGGGTGAAAAAAATGAAGTTAAGTAAAAGGGCCTTGGGTTTGGCTATGGGGATTGTTTGGGGACTGACCGTTTTTGTGGCGACTTTATGGGTGAGCGCCTGGGGCGGGGGCGAGCATTTTGTTCTACTCCAGCAGTTTTATTTTGGATATTCCATTAGTTTTTTAGGAGCCGTGCTCGGCTTAGTTTACGGGTTTATTAATGGCTTTATCTGGGGCTGGCTTTTCGGCTGGTTTTATAATGCTTTTGCGAGGGAGGAATAAAAGCTTGTTTTTATTGTGCGGGCTTGACAAATGTTTATAAAAGATATATAATAAAAAAGAATAGGGGGCCCGCTGGAATCCCTCCTAAAACCAGTCCCCATCATTAGACCTCTTACCTAATAACCTTTCTACTGCAATTTCCAGATTTTGGCTGCGGCTTTGCAAAAATTTCTCAACATATACGCCGTATATGCTTCAAAATTTTTGCTTCGCCTCGCCTAAAATCTGAAAATTTCGTTACGAAAATTATTAGGTAAGAGGTCTATTGGGGATAAAGGTCAAGTACCCAAGAGGCCTCCTGTTTCTTTTAAAAATTTTAAATTGCCTTTCTTTAAGATCTAATCACCCTAAATTTGTTCTGATTCTTTTAGCGGGGTGGTTGGATCCTAAAGGGAGGTTATTGTTTTTGTTATTTTAAAATAAGGTAAATTTGAAATAATAGGGAGGGGGTAGATTATGGAAAACATTATTTTGATGCTTTTATTGGTTGTTTGCTTCTTGGGCACGATTATTGCCCTTAAGAAGCATTTTAAGGAGGAAAAAAGTTTAAGGAGGAAAAAAGAAGGAAGAATTAAAGAAGGGGGAAGTGAATGAAAATGATGACAAAGATTACTTTTTTTATTGTGGCTGGAATTATTTCAGTAATGAAAGGAGGTGATAAAAAATGGACAGTTTGGAAATTAAATTATTAATATTTTTAGGGATCATTGTCATGTTGTTTATCTTCGTTGTCCGTACCAATAAGGCGCGGATCGATGAAGAAAGAAGAGAAGAAAATGAATTTGACGAATGGTGGTTAGAAAACCCAGAATTTCATCCAAGAGGGAGGAGCTTTGAAGAATTTTACTGGTCGCGGCAGGATGCCCGGGAGCAGTGGAAAAAATTATAAACACGGGGCGTGTTTGTCCTAATCAAAGATTAAGGGAGATCAAAAAAGGAATAGAATCGTAAAATAAGAATAGGGAGGATGAAAAATAGCTTGGCCTAAGCTAAAAGGAGGATATCAAAAATAAGCGTGTTTGCCCTAAGGGTGGACACGCTTTTGATTTTTTTGATTTATTGGAGTATGATATGAAAGGAAAACCCACACACCAATTTTGCAAAATATTCCACGGCGGCGCGCTCCCCCGCCCTCTAAGCCCTTCGACATTGTCCAGAGAACCCGTCATATTATTAGAATAAAATTTACTCTGAAGATTAAATCCAACAGCATAGAGGGCGGGGTCGGGGCTATTCGCCCTCTGCGCCGCGATGATTTAAGTCTAATTTATACTTTTATAAACAACATTCTTACTAAAAACGGCAAAATTAGTGAGGGGTTATTGTTTCTTAGCCGCAAAATTATCTCGCCGCTTGCGGCGAGATAATTTTGCGGAGAAACAATAATATGACTTCGCAAGAAATCCGCGAAAAATTTCTGAAATTTTTTGAAAATAAAGGGCATACGATTGTTCCTTCTTCTTCTTTGATTCCCGACGACCCTTCGGTTCTTTTGACCACGGCCGGCATGCAACAGTTTGCGCCTTATTTGTCCGGCCAAGTCAAGCCGCCCTATAAGCGCGCCTGTTCTATTCAGAAATGTTTTAGGACCGTGGATATTGACGAAGTGGGCGATGAGACACATCACACTTTTTTTGAGATGCTCGGTAATTGGTCGTTTGGCGATTATTTTAAAAAAGGAGCCATTGATTATGCTTTAGATTTTTTAATTTCTGAATTAAAAATACCGATTGAGAAATTATGGTTTACGGTTTTTAAAGGAGAAAACAATATTCCCAAAGATGAAGAAGCGATTGATTTATGGATGAAAAAAGGCATTCCCAAAGAAAAAATTTTTGAGTTTGGTCTAAAGGATAATTTTTGGGGGCCGACCGGTTTAACCGGCCCCTGCGGCCCGTGTTCAGAGATTCATTATGAGCGAACCGAGAAACCCTGCTCTTTAGGAAAAAAATGCGGCCCTAATTGCGATTGCGGCCGTTTTGTGGAAATCTGGAATTTGGTTTTTATGGAATATCATAAAAACGAGAAAGGGGAATACGAAACTTTACCCCAGAAAAATATTGACACCGGTATTGGTTTTGAAAGATTAACGGCTATTTTACAAAATAAAAAATCTGGTTATGAAACGGATTTGTTTCTGCCGATAATGGAGGAAATCTCGGGGGCTAAGCATTCGGGGGCTGCCCCCGACTTGACCGGGGGCAGCCCCCGAATGCTTCGAATCATTGCCGACCATATCCGCGGCGCTTGTTTTTTAATCGCTGACGGGGTTTTGCCCTCAAATATTGAACAGGGCTATATTTTGCGTCGGATTTTAAGAAGAATTATTGGTCAGGGAAAGATTTTAAATTTGGGAGAAGGACTCCCAAAGGGAGTCCTTCTCCCAAATTTAGCTAAAAAGGTTATTGGGCTTTACGGCGATATTTATCCGGAGCTTAAAAAGAGGCAAGTAGATATTTTGACGGTGATTCAAAAAGAGGAGGAAAAATTCGGCCGGGCGTTAGAAAATGGATTAAGAGAATTTGGAAAAATCAGCCACAAAACTATCTCCGGCCAAGAAGCTTTTAATTTATTTTCCACCTATGGTTTTCCTCTGGAACTAACCAAAGAATTAGCCAAAGAAAAAGGATTGAAAGTAGACGAGAGAGGTTTTCAAGAAGAGCTTAAAAAGCATCAGGAAATTTCCCGGGCCGGCTTAGAAAAAAAATTCGGCGGGCATGGCTTAGGCGAGACCAGAGTTTTTTCAAAAAAAGATGAAGAAAAGATAAAAAAACTTCATACCGCTACCCATTTATTACATCAGGCATTAAGGGATGTTTTAGGCGAGCAGGTCAAACAAATGGGTTCGGACATCAATCCGGAGCGGCTGCGTTTTGATTTTTCTTATCCGGAAAAAATGACTCTGGAGCAAATCAAAAAAGTAGAGGAGCTCGTTAATCAAAAAATTAAAGAAAATTTACCGGTTAAAATGGAAGAGATGGACAAGGGTAAAGCTCTTAAATCCGGCGCCTTATCTTTTTTCAAAGAAAAATACGGGGAAAGAATCAAAGTTTATTCAGTGGGGGGTTATAGCAAAGAAATTTGCGCCGGGCCTCATGTTGAGCGGACTAAAGAATTAGGCGGATTTAAAATAAAAAAAGAACAGTCCAGCAGCGCCGAGATAAGGAGAATAAAAGCGGTTTTGGAATAGAAAAGCGAGCGCTTGACATTTACTTTTTTTAGAAATAATATAAAAGTAAGATGAATAAGAAAAAAATATTAAATTATCTAATTATTATTGAGCCAGATGAGCGAACCGGGACAGATGAACCTTGTTTTTCGGTTTATTGTCCTATTTTGGGGTTGGCTGATAGCGGTGACACTATTGAAGAAGCGATGGCGAATATGACAGAGTTGATTAAATTTCATTTGGAGAGCTTGTCTAAGGAGGGCGAGCCAATCCCAATAGAAAAACCAGAGAAAGGGATAATTGGCACTCTGCAAGTGCCTTTGCCAAAATTAGCCAAACTTATTCCGGCATGAGCCAAGTTTCTCAAATTTTACCCAAAGACTTAGTTAAAGTTTTAATGAGACTTGGCTTTTTTCAATTACGTCAGAAAGGCAGCCATTTAAGATTAGCTCATGCTGATGGTCGAAAAATTACTATTGCCTTGCGTTCAAAACCAATACCCAAAGGCACTTTATCTTCGATTTTTCGGCAGGCTAAGATTTCTAAAAAGGAATTAAGATAGGTTTGTCAATAATTTTGGGAATTGGTATAATAGGGGGGTGATGAGATTTTTAAATTTTTTCAGAAAAAACAAACCTAAAAAAAACTATTTCCTGGCTTTAGATATTGGCACGGAATTTGTCAAGACATTGGTTTTTAAGACAGATAAAGACCGCTCTTCGGATAATAAAAAAATCGGCTTAGTCATTGGTAAGGGCCGGCAAAGGCAGGCGCCGAATCATATGCAGGCCGGCGCTGTCGCTGATATTGAAGGGGTGGTCGCAACTTCAAGAGCGGCCATTGAAGAGGCCTGCAGAATGGCCGGAGCCAGACCAAGGAAAGCGATTATCGGCATAGCCGGCGAGCTGGTTAAGGGTTCAACTACCAGTTTTATTTACAAAAGGCCAGAGCCAAAAGAAGAAATTGATTTGGTTGAATTAAAAAATATTATTCAGAAGATTCAATGGAGGGCTTTTGAAACAGCGCGCCGGCAATTAGCCGAAGAAACCGGCCGAAAAGAGATTGAGATTAAATTAGTCAACGCTTTGATTACCGATATTAGGATTGACGGCTATCGGGTAACCAATCCTTTAGATTTTTGCGGCCGGGAAGTTTATTTAAGTATTTTTAATGTTTACGCGCCCTTGGTTAATTTGGGAGCTATAGAAAGCATTGCTTCAAAATTAAATCTGGACTTGTTGGCGATTGCGGCAGAACCATACGCGGTGGCCAAGTCGTTAAATTTGGATTATTCTAAAGGGGCGATTATTATTGACATCGGCGGCGGCACAACAGATGTGGCTTTGGTTCGTTCTTCCAGACTGGAAGGCGCGAGGGCATTAACTTTAGCCGGTCGGGCTTTTACTAAAAGATTGTCTCAACAATTGGGTTTGGAATTAGACCAGGCCGAAGAAATTAAAATTAAATACAGCCAAAGGGATTTAAGTCAATTTGTCCGGCGAAGAATTGGAGAGATTTTTAAAAACGACCTTAAAGTCTGGCTTTCCGGGGTGGCACTGGCTTTGGAAGAATTTTCCCAAAAAGAACCTTTACCCGGTCAAATTTTACTTTGCGGCGGCGGCAGTCTTTTAGGAGGCCTCAAAAAAAAATTAAAGGGAAATTCTTCTAAAAATCAATGGTTTTCCGGATTGTCTTTTAATGAAGCGCCAAAAGTGAATTTTATCCGCCTAAAAGATATTATTGATATCGTTGACAAAACAAATCTTTTAAAGGAGCCGGAAGATATTGCCTCGGCGGCCTTAGCCAGTCTAACTTTAAAATTAACTGAAGAAAAAGGAGTTTTGCCGTCTATTTTACGGCGGACAGTGCGGATTATGCAAAGACCATGAAATTTTTCAAGGCACACCCTTAAGGGCGTGCCTTGGGCGTAGTTATGAAAACACTTTATCTTGAATTAGATGAAGAAATCACTTCGGTTATTGATAAATTAACTCAAATTGAAGACGATGAGGTAATTTTAGTTGCGCCAATCGGAGCGCAGCTGCTTTCCAGCTTGGTTAATTTTAAACTTCTTAAGCGGGAAGCGGATAATCTGGGAAAAAATATTGTGATTGTTACGGCCGACGAACTGGGCAGGCAGTTAGCGGTTAGGGCCAATCTAACAGCTAAAAAAAACATAGAAGAGACGGGATTTGACAACGGCCCTGAAATTTTTCCAAATATCGTTTTAAGCGGCGTTAAAACTTTACCTAAAGAAGAACCCGAAGAGAAAGACATTTTAGACGCTTTAGTTGAAGAATTAGACCTGGATATTCGCGAAGTGTCATTTAAAGAACCAAAAACTGAATTAGCGGCAAAAAAAATGGTTGACATTATCGGCCCGGCTAAACGTCGGTCTGGATTTTCTCCGCGTCTTTTTTTAAAAAGCAAAGAATTCGGGGCCGGGAAATTATTAAAAAAAATTATCCGTTCGCCTTTAAAAACAGGAACTGAAACCATTTCAAAAGAGCCGACAATTGATCTTGGGCCGGTTCAGGAACGCGCCAGACCATTATTAAAACGCCCTTATCTTCTTTTCGTTTTTATCGGCCTTTCTTTGCTTATGGCCGGTTTGGTTGTTTATCTGATTTTGCCCCGGGCCGAGATATTAATTTCACCTAAAACCGAAACAGTGAGTTTTGAATTATCGGTTAAGGGGTCTAAAAATATTTCTAAAATTGACCCGGTTTTAAATAAAATTCCGGTTCAATTAATCAGAATAGAAAAGACCGTTGAGAGGGATTTTAAAGCAACCGGAGAAAAGCAATTAAACGAAAAAGCCAGAGGCATTATTACCGTTTATAATGAATATAGTTCTTCTCCCCAAACTCTGGTCGCCACCACTCGTTTTTTGGCCGAGAACGGAAAATTATTCAGAATCAATAAGACCGTGGTCGTGCCGGGAGCCAAAGTTGAGGAAGGCAAAATTGCGGCCAGCGCCATTGATATTGAAGTAGAGGCTGACCAGCCGGGCGAAGAATACAATATCGGGCCGGCTAAGTTTACCATCCCGGGGCTTCAGGGCACGGTCAAATACGCCGGCTTTTACGGCCGGTCCAAAGCGCCGATGACCAACGGCTCAAAAGAGCTGGTCAAAGTGGTTTCAGCCAAAGACCTGGAAAAAGCCGAAGAACTTTTAACAGAGGAAGCAAAGACAAGTATCCAGCAGGCCCTTCAAGAACAGATGCCTTCTGACCTGAAATTGATTGAAGGGGCCTTATTGGAAAAAATAACCGAAAAATCTTCAAGCCCCGGTTTAGAGGCCAAGGCAGAACGTTTTGTTTTCAAGGTGAACATTGTGGGTCAAGCTTTGCTTTTTAATGAAGCTCATTTGAAAGATTTAGTCAATTTAAATTTAGCGGCCGAGATTTCTCAAGACAAGATTCCGCTTTCTCAAACTCAACAGATTGTCTGGGATAAGCCGATTATTGATTGGGACAAGACAGAAGTTAATTTAAATTTAGACATCCAGGAACAAACGGCTTGGCAAATAAATATAGATGATTTAATAGAGAATTTAGCCGGGAAAAGTGAAATAGAGGTCAGGAAATATTTAGCTAATCAGCCGGAAATAAAAGAAGCCAAAGTGGCCTTTCGGCCATTTTGGGTCAAGCGCGTGCCGAAAGAAAAAAGTAAAATAAAGATAACGGTTGAGTAGGGTGGAGTTTTTACCATTTGACTTTATCTCAATTATGAATTATTAAAGTAAGGATTAATCAATATAAATATGGACTCCAATAACAAGGATTTAGTAAATAAAAATTTATGTCAAGAGCAATATAAAGAGATAGGAATACAAGTAACAGTTTTTCAGTCGGACGACGGCTTTAGGGCAGATGTATACATAAAATTCGATGAAGGATATGAAGTGAAATATAAGAAAATATATTCTGGACTATCAGACGCCAATAATAAAGCCCTTGCGACCAGAAATGAAGCATGTAAATCGGGGATTAAGAAAGGTAAGAGATATATTGATAAATATTATTAATTTTTTTATGTTAAGTCAAACAAAAAATAAAGATATATTAAAAAAATGGGGCGTAGAATCAACAGAAGAAGTTTATTGGAAATTGATGGCATCAGGAGCCGGAGAAGATGTGGCAAAAAAAATAATTAGTAATAGCATTTTTTTGGATAAATATTTTGATTTAAAGCAAAAGGGTGTTTCTGACTTAGAAATAGCTGTAATTATGCAAGATTTAATAAAAAAGGACTTACATAACATAAACATTAACAAAAAAGACAAAATGAGGATTACAGAGAAGACAAAGGAATATAGTGATGAACACTTGTTAGAAGAATTAGTTATAAAAATTGACCAATATCCGCCTGAAATCTTAGATATTTTAAAAAAAGAGTTTGAGAACAGAGGTCATGACTTAAAAAAACTTTTATTAGAAGAGTATGAAAAATCTGGAAAGATTAAAAAAATTTTTCAGAAAGTAAGACATATAGGTGTCGCCGGTGAAGTTGGCTCATTTGATAAATACTGTATTGGTAATTTATATTTTACTTCAGAATCTATTTTCTATTTACCTTTTAAAATAAAAAGTGACTTTAGAAATATTGGATGGTATGGTAGTGGCTTTCTTGGATATTTAGGAACAGAACTATTTTCTGAAATTACAGCAAAAAGGAAAAAGAGTTTTAAAGATGATTTACCTGAAGATTTGCCGCCCCTTTCTTTATTAAGTAGGTTTATCAAAGGTTCAATTTGTTTTAAAAAGAGCGAGATTAAAAAAGTTATTGCGGCTGTAGTGATGCTCCCGGGGGCTATTAAAAAATTTTCGTTTAAAACAACTAACAAGGATAATGACGATAGTTTTGAAATCCAAAGTAGGGATGTAGAGGAGTTTAGATCTATTATTAAAGAAGAAGGGATATTATTAGAATCAGCAAGGGGTTTGAGCAAATGGAAAACAATATTTTTAAAATAAAAAATATATGCGACCATAAACTATGCCAAAGATTAACGATTTAAATTTAAGAAATTGGAAGGAATACGAATCAATTGACGAAATGCTTTAATAATAGTAACGGATACAAAGGATACATTGATCCGGAATAATATTTGATATAGAATTTTAATTAAGAGGAACAGAAAATTATGCAAAAACAGGATAGAGAAAAAATAAAAAAATATTTTAAAGAATACATTTTTGGGTTTATTTTTAATGACATTCAATCTGGAATAAAAGGTAAGGCAAATTTTTTAACTGCCCTAGGATTACTTTGTTACACTGAATTTATGGGCGGCTTAATGAATGGAGGGTTTGCACAGGGTGGAGCGACAAGTAATTTTAATACATTTTTTGATTTTCTTGGGAGCAAATATAAAAATTTTAGATCTAGCCATAATGTCTATAAAATTTATAGATGTGGAATGGCACATGAGTATTTTATTAAGGGAAATTTCACAATCTATATGAGAGGAGGTAGTCCGGGGGTCGCGATAGGACCAGATGGACGATATCTTTTTTTTGTTGAAAACTATTTTAAAGATTTTAAAAAAGCTTGCCATAAGTTTTATAGACAAATCCTCAAAGAAATAAATCCAGCTATTTTGAATATAATTCAAAGCAATCAATTGTCTGGTAGTAGAACTTCATCTAATGCGCAAGTATTAACAGGAGGGAATTAATAATTAAAATAAATTTCTAATTAACCGGCCTCATACGCCCAAGGATAATCCGGTCAATGAAAGATTCAACAAAACCCTAAAAGACGAATTTATCAATCTTGGTAATTTTACCACTGATGTTGTATCATTTAACCAAAATCTGACTGATTGGCTGATTGAATACAATTTTAGA
>MHMZ01000004.1 GCA_001819555.1 Candidatus Portnoybacteria bacterium RIFCSPHIGHO2_02_FULL_39_12
TTTGGCCACATTTCGTATAAGTTCCATTAAAAGCACGGTTTTTCCCACGCCGGCGCCGCCAAAAAGCCCGACTTTGCCGCCCTTAATAAACGGCGCCATCAGGTCAACTACTTTTATGCCGGTTTCAAAAACTTCCACTTTGGTTGATTGTTCGGAAAGCGGAGGAGCTTGGCGATGAATGGGCCAGGAAATTTTTGCCTTAACCGGCATTTTTTTAGCGTCCAAATCTATCGGTTTTCCCAAAACATTAAACAATCTTCCCAGAGTTTCATTGCCAACCGGCACGGTAATCGGCTTTCCCGTGTCTTCAATCTCCATTCCTCTGGCCAAGCCGTCGGTTGAACCCATAGCCACGCACCTAACTTTATTGCCGCCCAAATGCTGATGGACTTCTAAAATCAAATTTTCTGTTGTTCCGGAAACGCCGATTTTTAAGGCATTAAAAATATCTGGCAGAGCTCCGTTTTCAAACTCTACATCAACAATGTTACCTAAAATTTGCGTAATTTTTCCTTTAGTCATAGTTTATAATTCACCGCTACCCGCGGCGATTTCGCTTATTTCCTGCGTTATGGCCGCTTGTCTGGCTTTATTATACAACAAATTTAAGTCTGTAATAATATTTTCCGCGTTGTCCGAAGCGTTTTTCATCGCCAGCCGTCTAGCTGAATGTTCTGAAGCATTGCTTTCCAAAATCACATAATAAATTTCTACCTGCGTTAAATTATACAACAAATCATCTAAAATGACTTTTATATCCGGCTCAAATTTATATTCAAATTCCCATTTAAATTCTTTCGGAGGTTCTTTCGGAGGTTCAACCTCCACAACTATGGAGGTTGAACCTCCATAGTTGGTGTTAGCGAAACGGCCGTAAACCGGCACAATGGCTGCGATAATTTCTTTGAGACCCTCTTCTTTTAGGGGAAGAATCAGTTTAGCGGTTGTTTCCTGTTTTAAGGCGCTTAAAAAATTGGTGTAAACTGCCCAAACCGCGTCGTATTCCCGGGCTCTAAAAACATCAATGATGAATTCCGAAACCGGTAAAGTTTCCTTAAAATCAACATAGTCGCCGAAACTAAAAAATGACTTAATAACATTTAATTTTTTCCGTTCGCACCACTGCGCGCCCTTTTTGCCAATGACCACAAAATCAACAGCCGACGACGGATATTTAGTTAATAATTCTTCTGTTTTACGAAAAATATTGCTGTTTAACCCGCCGCACAAGCCCTTGTCAGCGCTTATAAGCAAGACGGCTATTTTTTGTTCCGGCCTCTGTTCCAGAAAATAAGAAAAAGCCGGGTCTGTTCTCTGGCTTATAGTTTTTAAAATCTCCATTGCCTCTTTGGTATAAGGTCTTGTAGCTAAAGCAATGGCTTGGCTTCTTCTCATTTTAGTCACCGAAACAATCTCCATCGCTTTGGCAATCTGGCCAATATTAGAAATTGATTTTTTCCTTCTTTTGATGTCCTTTGTGTTTAAAGCCATAATTATTTTCTAAAAACCTTCTTAAAATTCTCAATAATATTTTTCAGGTTTTTTTCCAATTCATCGGTTAAATCTTTTTTCTTTCTTAAAGATTTTAAGAATTCACTATTTTGGTTTTCTAAATGCTCCAAAAATTTATTTTCAAAATTTTTAATTTCTGAAACTTCAATGTCGTCTAACATTCCTTGCGTGGCCGCGTATAAAATTGAGACCTGTTTTTCAAAAGGCAGGGGAGCGTATTGCCCTTGTTTTAGAATTTCAGTGATTCTTTGACCGCGGTCAATTTTTTGCTTGGTTGCTTCGTCCAAATCCGAGCCAAACTGGACAAAGCTGGCCAGTTCCCGAAATTGAGCCAAATCAAGGCGGAGCTGGCCGGCCACTTTTTTCATCGCTTTGGTCTGAGCCGCGGAGCCGACCCGCGATACAGAAAGCCCCACATTTAAAGCCGGCCTGATTCCTTGATAAAAAAGCTCAGGCTCCAGATAAATTTGTCCGTCGGTAATAGAGATAATGTTGGTCGGGATATAAGCCGAGACATCACCGGCTTGGGTTTCTACAATCGGGAGAGCGGTAATAGAGCCGTTGCCTAATTCCGGGTTTAACTTCGCGCTTCTTTCCAAGAGCCGCGAATGGAGATAAAAAATGTCGCCCGGATAGGCTTCACGGCCCGGTGGCCGGCGCAGAAGCAAAGAAATTTGGCGATAAGCCCAGGCGTGCTTTGATAAATCGTCATAAATAATCAAAACATCATCGCCTTTGTCCATAAAATATTCAGCTAAAGCGCAGCCGGCGTATGGCGCTATATACCATAAAGGCGCCGGGTCTGAAGCGCTCGCCGAAACAACAACAGAATAGTCCATTGCTCCTTTTTCTTTTAATTTTTCAACGATTCCGGCTATCTTGGAACTTTTTTGGCCGATAGCCACATAAATACAAACAGGAGTTTTCAGAGAATCCTGTTTTTGGTTGATAATCGCGTCAATCGCCAAAGCGGTCTTTCCGATTTGACGGTCGCCGATAATTAACTCCCTTTGGCCCCGGCCAATGGGAATCATGCTGTCTATGGATTTAATGCCGGTATGAAGGGGCGTGTTAACCGGTTCTCTTTTTAAAACCCCGGGCGCGATTTTTTCTAAAGGATAAGAGTTTTCATATTTTATTTCGCCCTTTTTATCTAATGGTTGGCCTAAAGGATTTATAACCCGGCCAATAAAATTTTTGGAAGCGCCAATAGAGAGCGTTTTTTTTGTCCTTTTGGCGATGTCGCCTTCTTTGAGTTTTGTAAAATCGCCCAAAATGATCGCGCCAACCAAATCTTCTTCTAAATTTAAAACCACGCCAAAAATTTCTTCTTTATCTTTGGCGAATAAAACAAGCTCTCCCATAGCGACGTCTTTTAAGCCAGAAAGACTGCAAACCCCGTCGTTTAAAGTCAGGATGCGGCCGACTTCAGAAATCTCCGGTTCTTTTTTAAAAGATTCTATTTGTTTTTTTAATTGTTCAATGATTAAGTTATTATTCATAAAACTTGAAACCTGAAACTTGAAACATTTATTAAACCCTAATATTTCTTTTCAATTTTAGCAGCATATTTTTAACGCTGGCGTCTATCAAATAATCATTTACTTTAATTTGAAACCCGCCGATTAAATTTTTATCAATTTTTTGTTCTAAGATAATTGCCTTAAGCCGGCGCTTAAAGAAAGAAGAAATAAATTTTTTGGTTTGTTTAGTTAATGTTTTTGAAAGGGGAAAGGGGCTTATTATTTCAGCTTTTAATAAATTATTTTCAGTTAAATGGATTTTTTCAAGTTCGTTTACAATAAAATTAAGTTTTTTAAACTCTTTTTGCTTTCTTAAGAGTTTCATAAAATTATTTAAAATCACCCCTTGATGAGCGGGTGATTTTTTTTCTAAAAGCTCCCAAAGCGCCTTCGCGTATTGTCTTGAGCTATATTTCATAGAGCTTGGACGCGGAATATCCAAATTGAATTTTATGGTTTTTCACTCAATAATTCAAGCTGCTGACTGACGATTTCTTCATTTTCTTTAGGTCCGATATTTTTTTCCAGAATTTTAGACGAAGCCAAAGCGACTAAATCGCGGATTTCCTCTTTAAGCTTTTGTTTGGCCTCTTTTTTTTCTTCTCGGGCTATTTCTTTGGCTTCTTTGATTATATCTTCAGATTTTTCCTGCGCTTCTTTTAAAATCAAACCGCTTTTTTGTTCGGCTGTTTTTTTGGAGCTTTCAATAATTTGAGCCGCTTGTTTTTCTCCTTCAATGATTTTTTCTTCTTTGATAGTCTGGATTTTACTTAACTCCTCCTTGGCTTTTTTGGCGTCATTTAGCCCTTTTTCAATAAGGCCCTGCCTTTTATCTAAAAATTTTATTAGGGGTTTATACAAAAATTTGTGCAAAATAAAAATCAGAATCAAAAAATTGATTATTTGGGCGATAAGAATATGCGGCTCAAGGCCGAGTTTTTCGAAGAGTAGTTCCATGCCAATTTTATTTGCGAGCGAAGCGAATGTGGCAATCCCAAGGTATACTACGGGATTGTTTCGTCGGCCTTTTCGGCCTCCTCACAATGACAAAAATAGGGATTTACACAAACTTAATAATCAAAGCGATGACTAAAGCGTAAATGGCAATGGCCTCGGCAAAAGCAATGGCTAAAATCATTGAGGTCTGTATTTTAGAAGAGGCCTCCGGATTTCTGCCAATAGCGTCCATGGCCCGGCTGGCTAACCAACCTATAGCAATGGCCGGTCCAAGCGAGCCGCCGACAATGGCGATGGCTGAAGCCAAGAGTCTGATTGATTCTAAGTCCATTTTTAATAAGAATTATGAATTAAGAATTAAGAATCAAGGAAATTAAATCCATGATTCATGATTTTTGCTTCATGATTCAATATTTTAGTCTATTATATCTTTTTACAATAATCAAATCAATGCCCCGCTTCGGCCGTGGCTATCTTTAGAAAGACCAAAGTGAGCATTGAAAAAACCAAGGCCTGGATAAAGCCGACAAAAATTTCCAAGAACATAAAAGGCAAAGGCAGAACATAGGGCGCTAAAAAGTAGACAACAATTAAAAGCACTTCGCCGGCAAAGATATTGCCGAAAAGCCGAAAAGAAAAAGAAACAATTTTTGCCGCTTCGCCGATTAGCTCCAGAAGGCCGACAAAAAAGTTAATCGGACTTGAAAAATTCATAAAACGTTTAGCGTATTTTATAAAACCGATGCTCATAATGCCGAAAATCTGAATGCTGATAACCGAAGAGATTGCTATAGCCAGAGTAAAATTCAGGTCGCTGCTGGGCGAGCGCAGGAAAATACTGCCTAAACCGGGCAGGACTTCCAGCCAATTAGAAAGAATAATAAAGATAAAAATAGTGGCGATGAGAGGGAAAAACTTTCTGGCTTTTTCTTTATTCTCCAGAACATTTTCCATAAAACTAAGGATTTTTTCAATTAAAACCTCAAAAAAATTCTGCCACCTTAGAGGAACAAGCTTAAGTCGGCTAGAAAGCGCTCTTGAGAAAAATAACAACGTCAAAACCATCATCAGAGAGATGATAAAGGTATTGGTTATTTCAAGATTTTGGAAATTTAAAAGCTTTTCCGGCGATAAGTGGATTTCCATAATGTCTATAAAAAACTACAGAGCCTCTGTGATATAATTGTAATATTTGCCAGTCTTATTTACAATTTCGTCGGCCATTCACTAAGAAAACACGCTATCAATTTCCCCAGCGAGGAAATTACGCTCGTGCTCGGCCTCGCTCGTCTCTCTTCGCTCGGGAACCATGCCCGTTCGGCCTCCGCACGGTTTTCTTAGTGAAGGGCCGACGAAATCAAGAGAGATAAAAGCGTAAACAACGCTAGGGTTTCTTACAAATTATATTATAAATTTTTTCTTTTTAATTATTCTATTAAAGAGCCTGTTGTATACGAATCTCTATCAAATTGATTAATCTCGTAGACAGCATCAGGATCATAGCCTAATCTTGTAAGAACATTATAATCTTTAACCCAGCGTTTTTCGCCAGTATCTCCGCTGGGGTAAAGCACATAAATTTTATGATCATAAACTGCTCTTACAAGATTAGAAGTAATAAAAGAATCAACTATTGATTGATCAACATCCATAATATCTTCCCATCTTAGATGCCCATAATTATTAAATACAGAGGGGCTTAGAATAAGTCTTTTAAATTTCTTAGAACCAACATATTTAACAATATAAATATCAATATCGCCCCTAGCACGAATAAGAGTGCCTTCAGGAATATCAACAGCATTTATAATGTTTGGATTAGATACAGGACTTGATATGTTCACGCCTGGGCCCAAAGGATAAATATCTATTTCTCCTTGAGTAATAGCAATAATTTTATCCCAAATATACCCAAACGCATTAAAAATTGCAGCACTTAAAATCGGTCTCTTTTCTCCATTTTCTATAAGATAGACAGTGGGATCGGTTATTGTTTTAACTAAACTACCATCTTCTCTTTTAACAATTTGGTAAGTATAGGGTTGATTTAGGGCCTTATAAACATCCAAAACGCCATTGCTACTATTTTTAATTAATCTATCTCTAATTTCATAATTAGACATCGTTGGATATTTTGCCTTTAGTAAAGCGGCTGCCCCAGAAACCATTGGAGCTGAGAATGAAGTGCCGTTATTTTTTATAGTATAAAATCCTTCAACTGTACTATAGTTAGGCGCTTGAGTCGAAATAATATCATAACCCGGAGCATAAATATCAACGCATTTCCCGAAATTAGACCAAGATAGTCTATATTTATCATTATTAACAGCACCCACTCCTATAACCATGTTTTGTTCGTTATCATTACATACCAGTGACTGGGGAATGATGTCTAAATTCTGTCCAATGCCTCCTTCTATATCACCATTCCCAGCAGCTGCAACTATAATTACTCCTTTATTATAGGCATATTTTATAGCCTCGTTGTAGATAGTTGAATACCCGGTTGTCACCCAAGTGCCCAAACTCAAATTTATGATGTTTGAACCATTGTCAGCCGCATATTTTATAGCATTTATTATTGCATTCGGAGAACAATATTTAGTATCACATACAATTAGAGGCATAATCTTTACATCCCAGCTAATACCAGCAATGCCTTCGTCGTTATCTCCTACTGCCCCAAGAATACCAGCAAGTATAGTGCCATGCGAGCCTTTAACTGTCATTTCTCCGTTATTTGAGATAAAATCCCAGCCATAAATATCGTCTATATACCCGTTTCCGTCATCATCTATTCTATTACCGATGACTTCATTTTTATTTATCCATATATTTTCTCTCAAGTCCGGGTGATTAACATATACGCCATCATCTATAACTGCCACTACTACATTCTTGCTTCCTTTTGTAATACTCCAAGCATTAGGCGCTCTAATTGTTTCTAAATAAGATGTTTGATAATTAGAATAAGTATCATTAGAAACTTTTTTTTGAATAGAGAAAGAGGGGCCATAGACGGTATCTACTCCCCAAGATCCTTTTTTAATAGATACTATTCCCGCATTGGTGACTTCTTTTGGAACATAAGTCTTTATTTCTGTATCTGTCCAGGATATAACATCTCTTTTTTCTTTAGCTGGTTTTTCATCAAAATATAAATCATCTCCTACAAGCCATTTATTCCCGAAGTTTTGACCCTTTACTGTAATAATAGTTGCACCAGGGATCACATTAGCAGGAGAAATAGAAGTAATTACGGGAGTCAACAGAGAAAAAGGAGGACCGTCAATCTCGTCAAAAGGATCTATTTTGATAGAAATCTTTCCTGCAGTAATTCCAGTAGGAGCAACTACTACAATTTCTGCGTCCGTCCAACTACGTACAGTTGTAGCTTTTATTCCGTTGAAATAAACATTATCATAATATCCCTTACTATTATCAAACCTAGAACCCTTTATTGTAACTTCTGTAACGCCAGGAATTACCGTTGTGGGAAAGATAGAGCTAATCGCTGGTGGCTGATACACTGTAAGATACCCTATATTTTGTGTTTCTCCGCTATATGTGTAGACAATAACATCTCCGCCAGTTATATTATTTGGAATAGTAACATAGATATATGCGACACAAGGATACCAATTTTTTATCTCTGCTTCTATTCCGCCGACAGTTACCCTCCCATTTCCACTAACAAGGCAATCCTTTGAATCATAGGAAATACTTAGGGTTCCGCCAGGATATCCCTTGACAGGGGAAATACTCTTATAGGCATAAGCATTGTTAACAAAACTAAAATTTATTGAAGTGATTATTACAGCTCCGATTATTGTAAAAATGATTGGGATAAATCCTTTTTGGCTTTTGATTTGGCTTTTGAGTTTTAAATTCATAATGCTATAAAAAACTACAGAGCCCCTGTGATGAATAAAATTGCAAGATTTCGGATTTAAGCGGTTTATTTTCTATTATGCTATTTTTAATAAGTTTAGCCAGTCGATTTATTCACATGTCGTCTAAATAGCTTACTGGATTTCTTCTTTTTTCTCTTTCAAAAAATGCCGCCAGTTTTCCAAGAACTCCACGAAAATTTGAAAGGGCACTTCTAAAATTAAGTTAAAGATAATGATAATAATGTTAAACTTAGCCCATTGATGAGAAAGCCATTTGCCAACTCGGACCAGGGGCAGAGAGAAAAGCTCAATCCAGAAAACCCAGCCGCTTTCTTTTTCTTTTTCCACGCTTAATTCTTTTGAACGTTGGCGAATGCGCAGGCCGGCAAAGCAGATTAGAGAAATAAAAACTAAAAAGATAACCATGCTTAGCCAAGTGAAACGCAGTTTGAGAAGCCCCCAAATAATTAAGCCGAAAGTGATTAAAAAAGTAATTAAATAAAATAAATGAATAACCATTCTTAAGAGCCAATTTCTTTTTCGGGCCAGCTTAATTTCATATTCCTCTCGTGTTTTTGTCTGATAAATTATTTTCATTACTTCCAAGACGACTTTTTGCGCGTTTTCTTCTTTTGGCGGCCTGATGCTCACAACAATCAAAAACATTAGAACTGGAGGGAACAGGATATTAATGCCCAAGTTAAGAGGAATCAGCTGTTTGATAATATAAAGGTCAAAGGGAATTTCAATAGCCAAAGCCATCAGAACCTTGGTGATAAAAATGGAAAGAGTGCTGTAAACAGCGGCCCGGCGCAGTTTGTTTTTTGAACGTTTGTAACGTTTAGCGTAGGCCTCTCTGATTGGTTCTTCTAAATTTTCCGGCTGACTGTCTAAACTATTCGGATTTTCCAGAAGAACGTCTCCTAAGATAAGATAGGGAGTATTGTACTGATTTGAAATCTGAAAAAACTTTGCTCCCAGTGGCTGATTGATTTCGTTGGCTAAAGATTGTTTAAGAGATGTGAGCCGGGGAGAGATTTGAGCAATAAATTCATGATTATTTTCACTCCATTGAGGATAGCGCCACCTTAAAAGTCGGTAATTTAGAAGGGCGTTATCAACCCTTAAAAGCGCTTTTTGAATAGCGATAAAAATTTGGGTATTTTTTTCGTCTTCATTGAGATTCGTATTTCTTAAAACAATTCTGCCTTTTATCGTTTCGTACATATAATCGGCCAGGGCCTGGTCTTTAGAAGGCGGAGCTAATTTTTCTTCAATCTCGCAGGAAGCCAGATTAATCAGCCAATTAAATGTCTTTTCTCTTTCTTTGGGAGGCAAGCCGCTTGAATCGTCAATCAGCCAGATATATTTATTGATAATTTTTTCTACTGTCTCAATTTTATTTTCCGAGATAGCGTCATTGGGAAGATAGCCGGCCCGGATTAGTTCGCAAATTAAAGATTGGGCCATTTCGTCTTTGTGGTTTATTTGAATAATCAGCCGCCTTCTTAACATTCGGTCAATGGCGTTTTTTCTAAAGAGGTGCTCTTCTTGATAATCTACGACCTTTCTAATTTGTTCGTAAAAAGAAGCCACCTTGCTGGCAATGTAATCAACGTGGATAGTCGGGCCCGGCTCTGGCTTGGCTAAAACAAAGCTCTTAAATTGACGGATAAGTTTTTCGGTTGAAGGGGAAAGGATGGACATATTCTTAAAAATCCCAAATCCTAATTTCAAATTTTCAAATAAAATCTCAATGTCCAAATCCAAAATTTATTATTATTTGGACATTGGGATTTGAGGTTTTATTTGACCTTGGGATTTTGAAATTGGGATTTATTAAGCGCCATTGTTTCATTTAGGCTCAATTTACTTCTTACTTTCAATTTCTTTTTGAATCTTTTCAATAAACTTATCTATTTTCATCATTCCCAAATCTCCTTTTTTTCTGTCTCTGACCCTGACGGATTTGTTTTTTTCTTCTTTATCGCCGACTACTAACATATAAGGAATTTTTTGGAGTTCGCCTTCGCGGATTTTTTTTGAAACCGTTTCGTTTTCGTTTTTTACTTCAAACCGAAGTTTTGGGAGTCCTTCTCCCAAATATTTGGGAGAAGGACTCCCAAAACTATTAGCCACTTTTTGAGCGTATTTATTATGGCGAGAGCCAACCGGGATAATCTGAACTTGAACTGGCGAAAGCCAAACAGGCAGGCTACCGGCATAGTGTTCTAAAAGCACGCCGACAAATCTCTCTAGAGAACCGAGTAGAGCCCGGTGAATCATAATCGGCTGTTGTTTTTTTCCTTTCTGGTCTATGTAGGTTATGGCAAATTTTTCCGGCAAATTAAAATCAACTTGAATAGTGGTGCACTGCCAGGCCCGGCCCAAAGAATCTTTGATTTTAATATCAATTTTTGGCCCGTAAAAAACTCCTTCACCCGGGTCTATTTGATATTTCAACCCTTGTTTTTTTAAAGCGTATTCAAGCGCCTCGGTCGCTTTTTCCCAGTTTTTAAGAATCCCGACATATTTTTGGGGCCGGGTGGAAAGATAAATATCATATTCCTTAAAGCCGAAAATTTTCAACATTTTTAAGCCGAATTTAAGCGTAGAAATAATTTCCTGACCAAGTTGTTCCGGCGCGCAAAAAGTATGAGCATCGTCTTGGGTAAAGCCGCGCGCCCGGGTCAGGCCGTGTAAGACCCCGGAACGTTCATAACGATAGACCGTGCCTAATTCGGCCCAGCGGAGCGGCAGGTCGCGATAACTTCTGATTTTGGTTTTATAAACCAAGATATGGCCCGGACAATTCATCGGCTTGATAATATACTTTTCTTTTTCAATATCCATTGGCGAATATATATTTTCTCGATAAAAATCCCAGTGCCCTGATTTTTGCCAGAGGCCTAAGCGGGCAATATGAGGCGTTCTTAATAATTCATAGCCGTTTTTTAGATGTTCGCTGGTCCAATAATCTTCAATAATCTGTCTTAAAAGAGCTCCCTTTGGGTGCCAAAGCGGCAAGCCGGCCCCAAATTCTTCGTCAAGGTGGAATAAATCTAATTTTTGGCCTAATTGCCGGTGGTCTCTTTTTTCTGCTTCTTCAAGGTTTTTTAAATAATTATCCAAATCTTTTTTACTAGTAAAAGCCACTCCATAAATCCTGGTCAGCATTGGATTTTTTTCATCGCCCCGCCAGTAAGCGCCGGCTATTTTAGTTAATTTGAACGCTTCAGGATTGATTTTTTTTGCGGATTCAACATGAGGGCCGCGGCATAAATCAATAAAATCGCCGGATTTATAAATAGTCGCTTTTTTTTCTTTTAGTTCATTGATGAGTTCTAATTTATAGGTTTGGTCTTTAAATAATTTTTTAGCTTGTTCTTTTGAAATTATTTGTTTTTGAAAGGTTATATCTCTTTTAATGATTTCTCTCATTTTCTTTTCTATTTTTGGCAGGTCATTTGGATTCAATATGAATTTTTGTTTTGAATTTTTGACATTTGAATTTTGAATTTGTTTGGAATTTGGATTTTGTAATTTGGAATTTATGACTTTGACTTCGGAGAAGTCAAAGTCATAGTAGAACCCGTTTTCAATCACCGGCCCAATGCCAAATTTAGTTCCGGGGAATAATTCTCGGACCACAACGGCTAAAATATGGGCTAAAGAATGGCGGAGGGTTTCAATGTTTGGCATAATCTCTACGAATTACGAATTTATTATCTGTCTAGAGCGGACAGGCAGGCGAATATACGAACAAATTTGTAAGGCAGGTTCTTTGGCCTGCATTATTCAATAAGTATTACAAGCCGTACCAATACATACCATTAATTTATTTCCACCGCGGACAGGATCATAAAACGGATCGTCAGAGGAGATAGAACTATCTGAGCATGTATTTATCTTATAAACAGAGCCATTAGAACAGTAATGATAATTCCAAACACCATCATTGCCTCCGATCGCAGGACAGTATTGGCCATAAGAAGGATCTCGGGGCAAAATTCTAATGTAGTTAGGCGCCAAGTTGGGGATATAATTATTGGGATCTACAGACCAACAGTTCGAAGGATATGAATTATTATCATCTGTAAGAAATCCTAGCGTTGTTTACACTTTTAGTCCCTTCAGGATAAAGTGTAGACAATATGACAATACATAAAAGGGCTCGCCTGACGCC
>MHMZ01000005.1 GCA_001819555.1 Candidatus Portnoybacteria bacterium RIFCSPHIGHO2_02_FULL_39_12
AAATTCCGCTGTAAATAAACTTTGGTGGAGACGAGGGGAATTGAACCCCTAACCTTCGCTGTGCAAAAGCGATGTTCTGCCATTGAACTACGTCCCCTAAAAAAATTAGGCGGGTGAACAAAAGCGGCGTTCTGCCACTGAACTACGGGCCCCTTGCCCGCCTAAGTTTTTCAAAGAAAAATTTTAGCGGGTGCGGTGGGCCAGGATGGACTCGAACCATCGACCGCTCGATTATAAGTCGAGTGCTCTAACCGCTGAGCTACTGGCCCCAAAATAACATTTCTATTCTATCTAATTCAATTAGCTTGGTCAATCTTTTTAATATTGACAAATTCATATAATTGCCTTATCAATAATAAAAGCCTGTGGCAATTTTTTTTAGTAATTTAAAAACAAAAATATCCTTAAGAAAATAGAAGGGAGGGTCTTTATGTGGATAGATAAAAAGCCGCCCTGGACAATGGAGGCGGAAATAGCAATTCTAAGAATAATGTTTCATCATAACGCAGTTATTCCAGAAGTAAAGCAAAGGATGGGTCGTAAATCATTTTTTTATAAACATAGTTTTGAGATATTATACAAAACTATGTTAAAAATTTACAGAGAGAAAAAGCCGGTTGATCTGATCACTCTGATAGACGAACTTCGCAATCAAGGTAATTCAGAAACTGTTGGCGGGAACGCGGCTCTTGAAGAATTGTTTTTAAAAGAACCACCAACTATAGAAAAAGATGGTTTTTCTCTGGTTAATTTGGAGCATTATCTTAGGAATATTGAAGAGAAATATTGGCTGCGGAAGTTTATCTATTTAGCCAAAAATGGTATAGCGGTTGCTTACGAGGGCGGCGATTTAAAATCACTGCGCCAACCGCTTATTGAACTGCTGGGGGTGATTGAAGATATTAAAAAAATAGGAAAATTTCGCTTTCCAAAAACCAAAAAATAGGAGGAGAAATAATTGAAATAAGGAAAAGGCGAAGTGGCAACAAGATGACCACTTCGCCTTTTAAATTTAAGGAAAGAATTATTTAACTTTCTTCTTCATCAATCTCTCAAATTCTTTCCTTTCAATGGCTTCTTTTTTAATCAGTTTTTTGGCAATCTGGTCTAATTTTTTTCTTTTGTCAGTTAATATTTTTTGGGCGGTCTGGAAAGCGTCGTCAATAAATTTGGTTATTTCTTTATCAATTTGGACAGCCACTTCTTCAGAATAATTTTTATTGGCCAGCTCTTGGCCCCAAAAACCTATTTCTTCCCGTTCGCCATAAGTCGTCGGTCCTAATTTTTCGCTCATTCCATATTGAGTGACTAAACGACGGGCTAAGTCCGTTGCTTTCTCTAAATCATTGGCCGCGCCGGTGGTTATTTCATTAAAGACCAATTTTTCTGCCGCATAGCCGCCCATAAAAACAGCTAATTCATCAATAAATTCAGAGCGGCTGTGCAGATGTCTGTCTTGAATCGGCAGTTTTAAGGTATAGCCGGCAGCCGGGCCCCGGGCAATAATGGAGACCTTTTGGACTGGGTCGGTGTGAGTCAAGGAAGCATTAACCAAAGCATGGCCAGCTTCGTGATAAGCGGCGATTTCTTTCTCTTTTTTAGATAAAATATGGCTTTTTCTTTCCGGGCCTAAAAGGACTTTTTCAATTGACTCCCGCAGTTCGGTCTGTTCAACCTCTTTTTTATTTCTCCGGGCCGCCAAAATCGCCGCTTCATTAGCTAAGTTAGCCAAGTCAGCCCCGGAAAAACCAGGCGTTCTTTCAGCGATTTCTTTGAAATTAATATCTTTGGCTAAAACTTTATCCCGGCTGTGAATTCTTAAAATTTCTTCCCGGTCTTTTAAGTCCGGCAAATCTAAAACAACCCTTCTGTCAAAACGGCCGGGCCGAAGCAGGGCCGGGTCCAAAACATCAGGACGATTTGTCGCTCCCAGTAAAATAATTCCGGAATTGGGCTCAAACCCATCCATTTCCACTAAAATTTGATTTAGGGTTTGCTCCCTTTCTTCATGGGCGCCGCCTAAACCAATCCCTCTCTGCCGGCCAATAGCGTCTAATTCGTCAATAAAAACCAGGGCCGGCGCGTTCTTTTTGGCTGTTTGGAATAAATCGCGAGTTCTGGCCGAGCCGACACCCACAAATAATTCTATAAATTCTGAACCCGATACGCTAAAGAAAGGTACGCCGGCCTCTGTGGCCACAGCTCGGGCTAATAAAGTTTTTCCGGTCCCGGGCGCGCCTACCAGCAAAACTCCCTTAGGAATTTTGGCGCCCAATTGAGTAAATTTTTTAGGATTTTTCAAAAATTCAACTATTTCTTCAAGTTCTTCTTTAGCTTCTTTGAGTCCGGCCACGTCATTAAAGGTAACTTTTTCTTTGCCGTCTTTGGGGGTAAACAATTTGGCCTTGGACCGGCCAAAAGAAAAGGCCTGCATAGTTCCCTTCTGGGCGCCGCGAAACATATACCAAAAAAAGAGAGCGACGATTAAAAGCGGCAAGAGAAACGGCAGAATTGCTCCCAGCCAAAATATAAGCCCGCTTTCTTCTTTAACATCAAGATTGGCCAGCTTTAATTTTTCCGGATCCACTCCATAATTTTTCAGTGATTCAGTTAAAGAAATCTCTTTTTCTTTGGCCGTTGTTTTTTTATCGCCGTTCTTTAATTCAATTTCTAATTTATCGCCCCTGATGACAATTCGGTTGACTTGTTCCAGATTGATTTGTTCAACGAGGCGGCTTAAAGAAATTACCTCGGCTTTTTCGGCTTGATTGTTAAGCAAAGTAAAAAGCCCTGAAATGATTAAAAAAATCAGGAAAGCGATAAGTAAATTTTTGATTAGAGACATCATTCTGTTGCTTTTTCTGAAACGATTATTTGCTGGCTGTTTTGGTTTAAGCTGATAATTTTGACTTTGATTTCCTGGTTTATAAATTTATTCAAGTGGCTAAGAATTTTATTTTTATCGCCGCCGGCTATTTGGGGGTATTTTTGGTCGGATAATTGAGAAACGGGCAGAAAGCCGTCTAAGCCCCTTATGTCCACCACTAAACCGCCCCGGTTGGCTCCGATAATTTTAGCTTTGATAATTTCTTGGGATTGCTTTTGTTCTTTGAGTTTTTGCCAGGCCTTTTCCTGGTTAGCTTCTTTTAGAGAAAGCTCAACATAGCCGTCTTCATTTTCCGGGTCCAAAACCAAGACCGAAACAATGTCATTGATTTTCAGTCCTTTCAAAAGCTCTTTATTTTCTTTTAGTTCAGCGCCGTAGACAATGCCGGTGCCCGAAGCTCCCAAATCTAAAATAAGAGAGTGTTTGCTTAATTCAATAATGCGGCCGTCTATAAGCTCTCCGGCTTGAGGCAGTTGGGGCGCCGCTTCGCCTTTGGCGGTCAGAAGTTCTTTCATGGCTTTCAAATTTGATTCTTTTTTTAGGGACGGCAAAAATTGACTTTTAGCTTTTTTAAACATATTGGTAATATATCTCAAAATTATTCTCTTGGCAAGCCCCGTTTATTAAGAAATACATCCACTATTTTTCTTGCCTGATTAAAATTTCTAATGAGATGTATGTCTTGAAATCTTTTGTAATCCAGGGTCTGGCGATACGCATATTTAAGAATGTCTTTATTTACCCATTTCTTTGTCCTTGTTAAATCTTTTGGCTGGAGTTTTAACGGCGATTTTTTGGAAACCTGGGCCATTTCTAAAAACTGCCTATACCCTAAGGTCTCTTTTAATAAATCCTTTGATACCTTGTTATTTCTACTTTCTACATATAATTTTTTAAATTCTTCATATAGACCTTTTTCAAACATCTGAAAAACATTTTTGCTCACTGTTTTTTTGAGAGCTTGTTTGTTGATAATTATACCAAAAACAAGAATATTGGATGATAACTTTTTTTTAGCTCGTTTTTCCCCTTTTTTCCAATTTTGTAATATTGAAAGCAAGTGGAGAGTTGAGCCTCCTACCAGAATTGGCAAACCACCTCTTTGCTGAATTTCAATAATTTTGTTTTTAACTAATTTTTGAAAACCAAATAAATCCAACTTTTCTTTTGGCGAGATTATTCCAAATAAATGTGTTTCAATTTCCTGTAAAAATGATTCTGAAGGCAAACTTTGAGAAACTATAAAGCCCTTATAAATTTTTCTGGAATCGGCGTTGATGATTTCCGGATCAATTTGATATTTTCCCCAAATATATTTAGATAAATTTAAGGCCAACCCAAGCTTATTAGAAGTAGTTGGTCCATAAATGGCAATGATTTTGTTCATGTGTCTATCCTACCGAAAAACCCCGAAAAGTAAAGCGGTTTTCTGTGTATTCTAAAAAGCCCTTTTGTAAAAGGGCTTTTAGAATAGGAATAAATATAGCTTTTTGGCCTATTTAACAAATTCAATCCTTAGATTCCTTTTAAAGGCCGTGGCGATTTTTTGGAGCATATCCGTAGTGAAATTTTGCTGACCTGTTTCCATTCTGGCTACCGCGCTTTGGGTAGTCTGCAACTTACGAGTTTTCATAAGCAATAATCGACTTATTTATATTATATCATTTATTTAAAATAGCACCAAATTTCAAAAGATATATCTTGGCAAGGGAATGGGGATATAGTATGATGTATTTAGTATCTGGTATTTAGTATTTAGTATAAAAAAATACAAAATACAAGATACAAAATACAAGATACAAGATACAAGATACAGTTTTATGACTATAAGTTGGTACGGCCACTCCTGTTTTAAAATCACCAATCAGGGCGGCCATTTAACTATTATCACCGACCCTTTTGATAAAAGCATTGGCTTGACTCCGCCGAGGGGCAATGCTGATATTGTTGTTGTTTCCCACGGCCATTATGACCATAATAATATTAAAGCCATTAGCGGCGCTCCTTTTATTATAGACGGCCCGGGCGAATACGAAATTAAAGGAGTAAGCATCAAGGGCTTAGTCGGTTTTCACGACCAAAAGCAGGGCGAAGAAAGGGGTTTAGACACTATCTATCTTATAGAGCTTGATGATTTAAGAATTTGTCATTTGGGCGATCTTGGCCAGCCGCGCTTAACCGATGAACAAATAGAAGAAATCGGGGAAGTTGATATTTTACTCATTCCGGTTGGCGGCGTTTATACCATAGACGCTCGCCAAGCCGTAGAAATTGCGGAACAGCTTGAGCCGTCTTTGATTATCCCGATGCACTATAAGATTCCCGGATTAAAAATCGGACTGGACAGCGCGGATAAATTCTTAAAAGAGATGGGAATTGGCAAAAAGCCGGCTGTTGAAAAATTAACTTTAAAAAAGAAAGACTTAGCCGATAAAGAAATGGAAGTTGTAGTGATGAAAATATAAAATGGATTTTCTCGAGAAACTCCAAAACCAGCCAAAACATATCCGCGTCCAAATCCTCTGGGTTTCAGTGGCTGTTTGTATGTTTGTCATTATTTCTCTGTGGGTGGTTTCTTTAAAATATTCTTTATCGGTTAATGTTGAAAAAAGCCAAACTGCCGAAAACGTTTCTTTGCCGGCCCAAGAAATCAAAAAAGAAATTCCCTCTTTAATGGAAAATTTAAAAGCCAGTCTCGGAACATTTTTTGAAGAAAAAGTTGAAGAGTCGACCGAAGAGACCGAACAAAATGTTGGGCAAAAACAAGAAAATACAAAAGACAATGAGCAGAAAATTAAGCCGGCCAAATTACCGGTAAGATAATCCAACATTTATTTATGGAAATCGGTTATATCAAAAAAAGAGAAATTGTTGAGGAGATGAAAGAGTCCTATCTGGATTACGCCATGAGCGTGATTATTGCGCGGGCTCTGCCGGATGTGCGCGATGGCTTAAAGCCGGTCCACCGCCGTATTTTGTATGTGATGTGGGAGGATGGTCTTCGGCATAATGCTAAATTTAGAAAATCAGCTACAGTGGTTGGGTCTTGTCTTGGCCGTTATCATCCGCATGGAGACATAGCGGTTTATGATGCTATGGCCAGAATGGCTCAAGATTTTTCATTAAGATACCCCCTTATTGACGGGCAAGGCAATTGGGGGTCAACGGAGGATTCGCAGGCCGCGATGAGATATTGTTTAGTTGGCGACACATCAGTTTTAACTAATAAAGGGTTGATACCCATTGAGAAAATTTCTCACAAAAAAGAGGGAACTATCAACTTTCAGATATTGAGTTACCAGGGAAAACAAATAAAAGCTAGTAAATTTTTTAATTCTGGCAAGCACAAGATTATCGAGATAATGACGGAGCAAGGATATAAATTAAAAGGTTCATATAATCATCCAGTGCTTTGTTGGGGGTTAAATGATTTTGGTTTCCCAACCTTGAAATGGAAGCTCTTGAAAGACATTTCTACTGATGATTATGTTATTCTAAATAGGAATTTCCCTCTTTTTAACAGAAAAGAACTTAATTTAAAAGCATTCCACCCAAAAAATCCAAAATATAAAGAGGTTAAATTGCCAGAAATCATGAACAGTGATTTAGCTTTTTTATTAGGAGCTTTGGTAGCCGAAGGGAGCTTCCATCAGAAACAGATATTATTTAATAATCAAGATTCAGAATTTTATAAAAGAATAAAAAACATTATTAAATCTCAATTCGCCGGTGTAAAATTATATGAAAGACAAATAAAAAGTAATTGTTGGGAATTAAGTCTCTACCATCAAAAGGCGGTAAATTTCTTAGAAAATATCGGCCTAAATAATAGTGTTTCGGGTAAAAAAGAAATACCGTTTACTATTTTGAGGTCCAAGAAAGAACTAATAAGGCAATTTTTGACTGGTCTTTTTGAGGGCGATGGATGCGTGATTATTCATAAAGATAAAAGACATAATGGCCAATCAATCGCGATTGCTTATGATTCAAAAAGCTTAAAACTTATAGAACAGCTAAAAACTTTATTATTAAATTTCGGCGTGGTAACCAGTTTGCCTTATAGGGATAAAAGAAACGGTTGTTATAAGTTATTGGTTAGCGGCAGAGAAAATATCCAAATATTCCAAAAGGAGATTGATTTCTTTTCCGGGAGAAAAAAAGCAGTCTTAGCTCAAATTTCGACAATTAATCCTAATCGGATGAGCAAAACTGATTATATTCCCTTTCTTAATGAGTATTTAAGGAGTAATTATAAAGATTCATTTATTCATTGTAATGGAGAGCAAAGAAATAATTTTGATCGATATAATAAATTACAAAAAAACTATCGCCAACTTAAAAAAATTTTAAAGCCGCAGGACCAAAAGCTGATTGATTGGATTATTAAAAATAATTTCTTTTTTAATAAAATAAAAACAGTTAAAAAGTTAAACCAAAAAGAAACAGTTTATTCCATAAAAGTAGAAAGTAAATGTCATTCTTTTATTGCCAATGGGTTTATCAATCATAACACGGAAGCTCGGTTGTCTAAAACAGCCGAAGAAATGCTTTTTGATATTGAGAAAGAGACGGTTGATTGGACTGATAATTACGACGCGACGCGCCAAGAGCCAATGGTTTTACCGGCCAAACTGCCCCAGCTGCTTTTGAATGGCTCAATGGGCATTGCCGTGGGTATGGCCACTAATATCCCGCCCCATCATTTAGGCGAATTAGTGGATGGGATTACTTATTTAATTGAACATCCCCAGGCAGCGACCGAAGAACTTTGCCAATTTATTAAAGGCCCTGATTTTCCGACCGGCGGTTTTATCTATGACCGCCAAACCATTATTCAGGCCTACAGCGCGGGCAAGGGCCCGATTGTCAGTCGGGCTAAAACAGAGATAGTTGAAAAAAAGGCCAGCCTTGGCGAGAGACAGGCCAGCCTTGGCGAGAGACAGGCCGGCCAATTTCAGATTTTAATTACGGAAATGACTTACGGAACGAATAAGGCGGCTTTAGTTGAAAAAATCGCTGATTTGGTCAAAGAGAAAAAAATAGAAGGAATCAAAGACATCCGCGACGAATCAGACAAAGAAGGAGTCAGAGTGGTGATTGATTTAAAAAACGACGCTTTTGCCCAGAAGATTTTAAACCGTCTTTTTAAGCTCACCGACCTTCAAAAAACATTTCACTTGAATATGCTGGCTATAGTTGACGGAATTCAGCCTCAAATTTTATCACTTAAAGCGGTTTTGGAACATTATATTAAACACCGCCAGAATGTCGTCAGGCGCCGGGCCCAGTTTGAATTAACGCAGGCAAAAGAAAGGGCCCATATTTTAGAGGGCTTAGCCAAAGCCCTTGACCATATTGACGCGGTCATAAATACGATTAAAAAATCTTCAACCCGGGAGGAAGCGCATAAAAACTTAGTTAAAAAATTCAAACTGACCGACAGGCAAACCACGGCTATTTTAGAAATGCGGCTTCAGACTTTAGCCGGTTTGGAACAGAAAAAAATCAAAGACGAGCTTAAAGAGAAAAAGAAATTGATTGAAGGACTGGAAGATTTATTGAAGAGTCCTCGAAAAATTTTAACCCTGATTAAAAAAGAGCTTCAGGAAATCAAAGAAAAATACAGCGATGAACGCCGGACTAAAGTCATCGCCAATCCTATCGGCCAGTTTAAAGAAGAAGAACTGGTGCCGGAAGAAGAATGTATTATTATTTTAACGCAAGGCGGCTATGTCAAGCGAGTCAAGCCGCAAATCTATCGGGCCCAAAAAAGAGGCGGCCGGGGCATTGTCGGCATCACGCCCAGAGAAGAAGATATGGTCGGTCATTTCCTGACCGCTTCCAGTCATGACTTTATTTTATTCTTTACTGACCAGGGTCGGGTTTTTAGAACCAAGGCCTTTGAAATTTTTGAAGCCAGCCGGACTAGCCGGGGCCAGGCAATTATGAATATCTTGCAAATCGGGCCGGAAGAAAAAATAACCGCCATTGTGCCGCTAAAAACCAAAAAATCAGAGATAAAATTCTTGCTGATGGTTACGAAAAATGGTACAATTAAAAAGACGGCGGTTGAGGAATTTGAACAAGTGCGCCGCAGCGGCCTGATCGCCATTAAATTAGATAAGGGAGACGAATTAAAATGGGCCAAGCCGAGCTCGGGCCAGGATGAAATTATTTTGGTTACCAACTTGGGCCAGAGCATCAGATTTAAAGAAAAAGACATTCGGCCAATGGGCCGGGGAGCAGCCGGGGTTCGCGGCATCAGATTAAAAAAGGACGATAAGATAGTGGGGATGGATATGGTTATAGCCAACAGCAAACAACCAACAGCCAACAGCAAAAATTTATTGATTATCACAGAAAACGGCTTTGGGAAAAAGACAGAATTAAAACATTACAGAATCCAGAAGCGGGGCGGCAGCGGAATTAAAACAGCCAAAATAACAAATAAGACCGGAAAGATTGTGGCTGGCCGGGTTTTAGAAGAGGAATCAGAAGACCTGATTGCCATTTCTCAAAAAGGCCAGGTTATCCGAATGAAATTAAAAGATATTCGCGCCGCGGGCCGGACCACTCAAGGAGTAAAGATTATGAAGCTGACTAAAGACGACCGGGTGGCTTCAGTGGCTTGTATCTAAATTTCTATGAGTTTTGTGTATGAATCTCGGACATATACTTCAGAGAAAAACGGCTTGATTCATTGTCAAAAAACATGGGGAAGATGGTCTGTTAAAGTAGATAAGATTGACCAGAGCTCGCCCTATATAGCCGCTATCTGGAAAAGGGCCTTGCGCCGGATTCCGAAAAAAACCAGTCCTAAAAAGATATTAATTTTAGGTCTTGGCGCCGGCAGCTGCCTTAAGCATATTTATCGTTGCTTTCCCAAGAGCCGGCTGACGGCTATTGAATGGGACCCGACCATGATAGAGATTGGCAAAGAACTTAAATTTATAAAACCCGGCTTTCAATTGTCTTTAATTATTGATGATGCTTTAGAAGCCCTGCCGCGGCTTAAAAAACAGTTTGACCTTATTATTATTGATTTATTTCGCGGCTCAAAACCCGCCTCAATGTTATACCAGTCATCGTTTATTTCTTCTCTTAAAGAAGCGCTTCTGTCAGACGGTTATCTTTTACTTAACGCCTTTAGGAATTCTGAACTTTTAACGGCCTTTGGCCGGCAAATGTCCTGTTTGTCTTTGTGGCGTTTTAATTTTAATAAATTAGCTCTTTACAGCCATTGGGGAAAAGGCAAAATAGGCGACCCCTTGCCGTCTGGATATGTTCATTATAAACAATCTCCTGATTATCTTTTAGGCAATTGGCAGCCAAAAGCCGATGTTTCTTTAGCCGGGAAAGAGGGATGTTTGGGCCTCCGCTGGCATTATGGCCCTTTATGGTTTGAAGGATATGAAAGCGATCAAGAGCCGGAAATAGAGCCGCATCAATTCCCCCGTTTGATTATCTGGCAGCCATTGAGCCGTCTGGACAAGCCAAAGGGCTGGCGCCGTTCCTGGCTTCAGATGAATTTCAGACAGACCGGATTTAAAGAAATTAAAAATCCGGCTGATTATTGGAAAGAATGGAGTTCTCATGCTAAGCGCCATCGCCGGCGCTGGCTCTCTCAAAATTCTTATATCATTAACGAAGTCGGCCTTGATGAATTTGTCAGGGCGTTTCAAAAGACCCGGGACTTGCCTTTTTTTCTTAAGTCGCTTTTTATCAAGATGCTCCAATGGCGAAAAAACAGGCACGCTGATAATTTGCGTCTATTGGCGGCCTCTGATAATATAAATGGAGAAATTTCAGCCGGCTTAGCCGTGATTGATTTACCTGAAATTAACTGCTCTTGCCATCTTATTTCTTTTATACTTCCTCAAGCCAAAAAGTCTTCAGCCGGAGTTGGACTGATTGATTATTGGTTTAAAGAAGCCGTTAGCCATTCTTTCCGGTTTCTTAATTTTGGAACCGTTTGGACATCGGGTGATCCAAAAACATGGAAGGGGTTTTCCAATTTTAAAAAACAATTCGGCCTTTATCTTATTCATCGTCCCAATCCGCTGATTAGATTTGTTAAAAAAAATTTGTAATTTGAAATTTCTTGGATTGAATAAACCGTTTTTATTGCCTGAGCGAGTCGCCGAAGGCGACGAGTCGAAGGCGCACAGACCCTTCGACGCGGCGCTTCGCGCCTTGCTCAGGGAATAAATAAGGACGAATTTCACATCACGCGTATTTTTGATTCGTAATTCTTAATTCTATGCAAAAAGGCACTGGCGGGTTCTTAAACCCGGAACAAGCTTTGTCTCAATTAGATATCCGGCCAAAAATGACGGTGGCTGATTTTGGTTCCGGACACGGCTACTTTACCATTCCTTTGGCCAAGCTGGTCGGCGAGAGCGGTCGGGTGATTGCCATAGATGTTTTAAAAGAGGCCCTGGAGTCAATTATCAGCCGGGCCAAACTTGAAGGTATTGCCAATATCGAGGCCATCCACTCTAATTTGGAAAATCCCAACGGTTCTAAACTTTCCGATGGGTCCCAGGATTTAGTCCTTCTGGCTAATATCTTGTTTCAGTCCCAGAAGAAACCGGAAATTATCAGAGAAGCAAGAAGGGTTTTGAAGGACCTGGGCCGGTTAGTGGTGATTGACTGGCTCGCCGGCGCTTCTTTAGCGCCTAAAGAGGGCTGGCTGATTTCTAAAGAAGAAGCGCAAAAATTAGTTGAAACAGAAGGCCTGAAGATGGAAAAAGAATTTGAAGTTGATGAAAGGCATTTTGGGCTGATTTTTAGAAAATAACCTAATTTCTAATTGACTTAATTAACCTAAATCAAATCCCAATTTCAAAATCCCAAGGTCAAATAAAATCTCAAATCCCAATGTCCAAATAATAATAAATTTGGGATTTGGACATTGAGATTTTATTTGAAATTGGATATTGGGATTTGGGATTTAATTAGAATAATTAGGTCAATTTTCTATGAGATCTAAATCTAATTTTACCTTCCTTTACAGTATAGTCGCCCCTTTTCTTATTTTCGCTTTAGCCGCCGCTTTTCCCGGCTGTAAAGAATCGCCGGGAAAAACCGTTGGATTGGAATTCTGGGGGGTTTTTGACGATTCTGATGTTTACAGCCCCTTAATTGAAAGTTTTAATAAACAATATCCCAATATTAAAATCAGATACACCAAAAAAAACTATCTGGATTACGAGAAGGATTTATTGGAAGCAATGGCCGCCGGCCGCGGCCCTGATTTGTTGATGCTTCACAATACTTGGCTGCCGAAATACCAAGATAAAATTTCAGCCGTTGCCGAAGACCTGATTACTTTAAAGGAATTTAAAGAAACTTTTGTTGATGTGGCCGCGGCTGATTTTGTCAAAGACAGCGATATCTACGCTCTCCCCTTATACGTTGACACCTTGGCTCTTTATTATAATAAAGATATTTTAAACACCGCCGGCATTCCCGAAGCGCCGAAGACCTGGGAAGAATTTTTAGAAACAGTGGAAAAAACAACCCTTAAAGACGAGCGGGGCAATGTGAGCCGGGCCGGCGCCGCCATCGGCACGGCCAGAAACATTAACCGTTCAATTGATATTTTATCCGTTTTGATGCTTCAGTCCGGCGTTTCAATGATTAATCAAAACAGAACAGCGGCTGCTTTTGGCGAGCGGGTTTCTTTGGAAGGAGAAGAATTTTTCCCGGGCGAGCGGGCTCTCCAATTTTATACTGATTTTGCCAATCCCTTAAAATCGGTTTATACCTGGAACACCAGAATGCATTATTCAATTGACGCTTTTTATGAAGGACAGGCGGCCATGATGTTTAATTATTCTCATCATTTTTCAACTATCCGGGCCAAATCCCCTTATTTAAATTTTGCGGCGGCTCCTTTGCCTCAAATTAAAACTTCGGCCATAGATGTTAATTACGCTAATTATTGGGGTCTGGCAGTTTCTAAGAATTCAAAAAACGCCAAACAGGCCTGGCAGTTTATTAGTTGGCTAAGCCAAAAAGAAAATAGCCGGAAATATTTGGAGACCACTCGAAAACCAGCGGCGCGCCGCGATTTAATTTCAGAACAAAAAAACGATCCGGATTTGGGAGTTTTTGCCCGGCAGGCGCTTACGGCTCGTTCTTGGTATCAGGTGGATAACTCGGCTATTGAAACAATTATGGCTGAAATGATAGAATCAGTAGTGTTGGGAGAAACGACAATAAAAGAGGCGGTGGAAAAAGCGACTGCCCAAGTGACGGTTTTGATGAAAGATTAAGCAGGAGGCAGTTTTTGAGAAATTTAAGACATCCGATGTCCTCCACCTAATCTCTGAAATCACTGCAATTCTTTTTGGTTCATGAATTACTCAAACCAAAAGTAATTCATTGGCGGACATCGGATGTCATAACATTAAATTGAAAACTCCCCAGAAAATCCTTTTAACCTTTTTAATTTTCTCCGGCTTATTTTGGTCCTTTGAGGCCTTAGCGGTTTCTTGGCTGCCTTTAGTTCCTTGCGGCCGGGAAGGCGCGCCGGACTGCAATCTTTGCCATTTTTGGCAACTGGGCAGTAATATCATTAATTTTATTACTCTTGAGCTGGCTGTGCCGGCCGCCATTCTTTTATTTATCTGGGCCGGAATAATGTTTTTATTTTCAGCCGGCAGTGAAGAAAGAATTAAAACCGCCAGAAATATTTTTACCAACACAATTATCGGCGTAGTGATTGTTTTTGTCAGCTGGCTGGCCATTGATACTTTTATCAAACGAACCGTGGGAAAATTAACTGAAACCGGACAATATGAAACGCCGGCCACCGAGGCGGGTCGGGCAATCTGGGCTTGGAATGCGTTTCCGGCATGTGGAACTTCAAGCCAATAACAAGTATGCTGATAAATTATTTCAAAGTTTTTTTCTTGGTTTTCATTTTAATGGCAATAATGAGTTTACCATTATTGGATGTTCAAGCTCAGGCAAATAATACTAATAATACCTCATTACAAATAACTAATCCTTTAAGGGCAGACACTTTTACCAAACTTTTTGTTTTGATTGCCAACTGGGTGGCTGGCATTGTCGCTACTTTCGCGATTTTAGTGGTCATGATTGGCGGAATTCAATATATGACTTCCGGCGGCGATGAAAAGAAAATAGGACAAGCCAGAAAGACCGTTACCTATGCGGTGGTTGGCTTAACCATTGCTTTGCTTTCTTGGAGTTTAATGCGGGAATTACAAATAATTTTAGGCGTGCAAGAACGAGTTGAACCGGTTACTGATTTGCCCACACCTTATATTGAAACAGTTATTGTCAATGCCATCAACTGGCTGGCTGGCATTGTGGCTATTGTCTCTGTCTTGATTATTGTAATCTCTGGCGTTTTATGGGTCACGGCTGGCGGGGATGAAGAACGAATTAAATCATCCAGAAAGTGGTTAATCGGTGGGATTGGCGGTTTAATTATCGCTTTAGCCGCTTGGGCAATAGTTAGGGTAGTGACAGAATCTCTTTTTCCAGAGATAATCAATGTCTGAAATCTAAAATGAGTTAAGGAGTTTATAAAACTTATTGAAAGGGGGTGAAATTTAGTGAAAATCATTAAAAAGAAAAATTTTTTGACCAGTGTTTTACTGCTGACTTTGTTTGCTTTTTTAGCCGGGGTGGTTTTTGTTGAGGCCGCGGTGTGGGACCCAGCAAATACAAACTTGCCCACTAATACAATTCAGCAGATTATCGTTAATGCCATCAACTGGCTGACCGGCATTGTCGCCACAGTTTCTGTGATTGTTATTTTAATCGGCGGCGTTTATTGGATAACGGCTGGCGGGGACGAAGAACGAGTAAAATCATCTAGAAGATGGATGGTTGGAGGCATAGGCGGTTTAATTATCGCTTTAGCCGCCTGGGCAATAGTTAAGGTGGTAACAGAGAAGTTTTTTTAGTAGTTAAAGATATTATTTTATTGACTTAATTATTAAAAAAGCCAGACAAAGCAGTTTATTTTTTGCTTTGTCTGGTTTTTGATTATTTATCTTTTAACTGAAAAATCATCACTTCTAAATATTTTTCATCTTGATAAGTTTTTTCAAATAAAGAAGAATCTTCTATTATTTTTTTGAATATTTGATGTTGTCGAGATTGTTCATCAAATTTTCGATTGTCTATAAAAATATATTCTGACTGAAATTGATTTTTGAGAAGTTTGTATAAAGCTTCTCGGCGCTGGGAAAGTTTCTCGCTGTAGGCCGAAGCCCGGCATTCATTTCCAGGTTGAGAACAGATTATTCCTTGTTCAGTTATGTTTCGCCAAAACCAATAGAGCTTTTGGTCATAGAGATACATAAAAGTAGGGTCCATGCCGACAAGATAATAATTTTGGTGAGCATAAAAAAATAATTGAGGAAAATTATCCCAAGAAGCGTTAAAGACAATTGAGCCGGGAGAAGTATTTTTTTTCAGCCACTCTCCAGCGCCTTGATATTTATCAAAAGGGAAATCAGTTTCTTTTAGAGAGGTTATAGCGCCGGAAGCGTTAATATAGCCGCTGTAAATAAGCATTAAGCAAAAGATAAAAAAAATAAAGAGCTTTAATCTGGGCCAAACCCGGGCTATTTTGAGAAATTCAGCAGTTAAACTTCTCCAATATTTGTTTTCTGAAATATACTTAAAACTAAAAGCGGCAAAAAGCAGAGTAAAAGGAGTCCAGTATTCAAAGAATCGATGACTAATAAAAGTTAAAAAACCAAAGAAAATAGCTAACAGAAAAGCATAAAGCCGAATTAGCGACAAGCCGTCTTTTTTTATCCGCTGGCCTATAAAATCCACAAAAAGAAAAGCCAGCCCCAAATCAAAAAGGAGCAGTAAAATAAAATTCGTTTTTAAAGAAGCGCTGATTGGATACAGTTCAGCTCCGATATTAAGCCGGACTCCTTTAAGTTTGTAAAAAAGAACATAAAAGTTTTGAGCAAAAATAATATAAAAATTTTGAGGAAAGTCAGGCCGGATAATTAGTCCTATTAAAATACCGGCCGCTGGATAAATTAAAAGTTTCCAATCAAACTTTTTGGTCTGGAAATATTCAATAAAGACATAGATAAAACCGATAACTAAAATAAGCGGCGAGGCTGTATAAGTTAAAGCGTAAAAAATAGACAAAACAAAAAGCCAAATATACTTTTTTTTGATAATTAGATAAAAATCTAAAATCAGCAACAAAATAGAAAGAACAAAAGCCCGGGGCAAAATTAAACGGAAAATAAATGCGCTAGAGGCGGCAAAGAGCAATAAAGTCCAGAAAAAACTATATTTTATTTCAAACTTTTTCAAAACCCAATAAAAAGCCGTAAAAATTAAAGAAGCGAAAAGAATAGCGGAAAATTTACTGCCGATAATCAGATTGCCAAAAGTAAAAGGAATAAGCAAAATATGATAAAAAAAAGAAAGGTCAGTGGGATATTGATTGAGAATAGTATATTTTCCAACATTGAAATTATTTAGAGTTTCTTTAATGCCTAAGGTTCGGTAAAGTTCAGCGTATTTAATATGATAATAAGGGTCTATGCCAGCTAGATTAAAGGAAGAAAACTGAATCAGAGAAAAAATAGAAAAAAACAAAGCAAAAATTAAAAAAAGACAAAGTTTTTGATTGTTGGCTATATTTGAAAAAATATTTTTTATCATTCTTGATAAGATTATAGCAAAAGAGGCAGAGAATTGAAACTTCTCCGCCTCTTAAATTTTACATTTTTTTACCCTCCTATTTTAACATTTATTTCAAATTTCCCTTCATTATCTCTTCGCCAATCCAGTCGGAATCTACCGGCCTCATCATAAATCTCGTCGTTGACTGTAAAGAGTAGCCTCCCATTTTGGGGGGCAAAAAAGGTTTTTTTACTTCCCACGCTGAACCATGCCCCGTCACCAATTCTGGCACAAAGCATCATAAACGGAAAACCTGGCAACGGACGTTTTCTTTTTTTATCCCAAAAGAAATTCCATCCCTCCGGGCCAGTCCATCCATAAGCCGCATCGTCCTTATTCTTACAGCCATTTGCCTGACCGCTAGCAACAATTTCCACCCTTTCTCCTTTTTGAACTTCAAGGGTGGAATCAATTGATAGCTCATTAGCCGGCACAGGCATTTTCCAGGTCCCGTCGGGATTTTTAGTGGGAGCAACCATTATCGCCGACACTTCAAAAGTGCCAGCAAGGGGGCGGGAATCGGCCGGTTTGCCGGAAAGCCAATCAGGCCACCAAGACGGCTTTTGGGGGTTCTTAACCCACTCGGCCGTTTTTTCATCCCACTTCCCTCCTTTTTCCTTAACGGCCTGGGAAGTTTTTGGGATAAAAAAGCTGATAGTAAAGATGATAAAAAGCATACCTACTATTCCCACTATCAATCTTTTTGTGATTACTCCTCTTAATCCCCATACGATACCAGTAAGTGCCAATACCGCCGCAAGAAGAGCAACCTTAGGAACGAGTGTCGGTGCTGTCCAAATAGGAACAAAGGAGAGATAAACGCAGATTATCAGTTCCCATAAGAGTATTCCAGCAACTATCCGTAAGTAGCTTTCCCCGAATTTTACAGCAATATCCGGGGCGGTTCTTACTCGGAGATGAGATAATTCCCAAACTACTCCGATAAGAGCCGATAGGCCGATATAGACCGGCTTAAAGAGTAAAACCGTGAGAGTGCCGGCCAAAAGCATCCCCGCTAAAGCTGTTGGCCATCCTGTCTTGAAGTAGAAATCGAGACAAATCAGAAAGACAGGAATAATGATAGTTGCTGCAGCTAACTCAAGAAATTGGCGCCAGAATCGACGCGCGTGGGGACGAATTTGATTGATAAGCTGGTTAGTCAAATGCGGAAGGTTTTGAGTTTCCGCATAAACCCATTGGAAAACTGTTATAAAAAACTCTGCCCAAGTCATTATTCGCCACCTCCTTCCTCTAACTCTTCTGGAATTTCTCTTTCAATTTTTCTTCTGTTCAACTCCTCTAATCTTTTCCTCATTTTTTGGCCTAAAAAATCTCGGGCCTTTTCAGCACTTTCTTTTGCCGGGGTTATCGTCGGAACCATTAACCGTTTTAGAACCTGTCTTACTAAATCGTGCTCTAGCAACTCCAAATACTGCTTAAAGTCTTGATCGGATAGAGTATCTAGATTTCTTAATACTTCCCTTCTTACCTCCTTTTTTATCTCTTTCTTTACCTTCTTTTTTTGTCCCTTTTCTTCTAGTTCGCTTTCTTCCATTTCAAACTCAAACCTGGGAATTTTCGCTAAAAGAGTTACAAAGCGATTCTCGCGATATTCTCCTATTGCTTCTTTGTGCCGTCGAAGTAGATTCTGATTGTCAGGAGCAATAGATAAAATATCAGCCATCAACTCCCCTCTTTTATCTTCAAAAATCCTTTCTGTGGTTTTTGTTACTCCCACATCAGCCAATTTTTTTCCTAGTGTCTCCCCTAAAATATGATAAGAGAGGTTGTAGATTTCTTTCCCACCACCTTTAACCCACTCAAATAATCCCATTTTTTCTCCTCCTCTCAAAAGTTAACTTTCTTCTTTCTTAATAATTTCTTGAAGCGCTATAGCCGCAGTATTTCGGACATTCCATGTCTCGCATTTTAGTAATGTCGAAATTATGGGCACCGCTTTTTGGACTCTCCATACCCCCAAAATAAAACTGCTTCCCTTTAATAATTCCCATCCTTTACCATCATGAAGATTATTTTCATAAGTAGCCTTCGCTTTTTCTATTGCTTCTAATAAAATATCTACAGCCCTTTCTTTAGAAGCAGTATCAATATTTTCTATTGTGGTCTTGGCGGCTCTAATTATAAGACTACCACTTTTTTCCTCATCTTTATGACCCAACTCTTGTCCTATTCCTTTTGCTAAATCTAATAATTGTTGCTTAGTAAACTGAACTCCCATTTTCTACCCCCCTTAAAGTTAAATAAATTCTTTACATCCCTAAAAGACCCGGATTTACCCAGAACATGAAATCAAGAATACTACCTTAGGGGTGTAGCTCTTTATAAGGAGCTACTCCTAATAAATCACTTCGAGCTTCCAAATAAATCAAGGTCTTTTAGGGTGGAAAATTCCACTTTTTCAGAGGTATATTCAATTTTCAAAGGACATTACAATACAACCATATAATACCACAGCTTATCTGAAAATGTCAATAGTTGACAGCATTGCAAGATTGTCTATGCTGAAAATAGTATGGCTACGCACCTTGAGAGTATTCTGGGAAGGCCAAAATTTTAATTTATCCACAGACAAACTATGCACATGATGAGATACATAGGTGACACCCATAGAATCAAGAAATATGCCAAAAACGATTGATTCAGATGGTGTTGTCTATTATGAT
>MHMZ01000006.1:0-3943 GCA_001819555.1 Candidatus Portnoybacteria bacterium RIFCSPHIGHO2_02_FULL_39_12
GACGAAATGGTTGAAAAAATTATCAAAATCTTAATGAATTTTAGTTCGTCAAACGACTAATGCCCAAACTAAATATACGAAAGGAGTGAAGTAAAATGGGAAAGAAAAATAATAAGGGAATGACTTATGAAAAGGCCGGAATTAATATTAAAGCGGCTAAAAATAGTATAGATTTAAGTAGAGCCGACATTGAAGCAACTTATACAAATGAAGTTTTAGCCGACTTGGGATTATTTGCCAGCGCCGTAGATCTGAAAAATATTTTGGCTGAATATCGTCACCCGGTCATGGTCACGAGCACAGATGGGGCTGGAACTATTACCTGGGTGGCAAAAAAAGCGAATAAGATATTTACGGCGGGATGGTTTAGAATCGGCTATTCAGTCGCGGCTCATTGTTTCGCTGATATTGCCACCTTGGGAGCTAAACCAAAAGTTTTTTTAAATTCTATAAGCGCGGAAAAAATAAATCCCGCCACAAACCGAGAAATTCTCTTTGGCATGTCTCAAGCCTGCCAAGAAGCGGATTGTATTTTAGGCGGCGGTGAAACAGCTGAAATGCCAGATATAATTTGTAGAGAACAATATGATGTATGTGGCACAGCCATAGGATTTGTTGAAAGGGATAAAATGATTATAGCTCCCCGGCTTATCCAGCCCGGTGATGTAATTATCGGCATTGAATCTTGGGGTCTACATCTTAATGGTTTAAGTTTGGCCCGAAAGATTCTTTTTAAGTCCTTCTGGCAACGGCTCTCTCTTAACCAACAATTAAAAAAACAAGTGCCAGGAGGCAAAACAATAGTCCAGGAGCTGCTCCGGGGAATGCCCAATTACGGCCCAATAATTTTATCTCTATTGAATAAGACGCACCATAAGGATTGGCCAATTCACGGATTGGCGCATATCACCGGCGGCGGCTTAAAAGATAATATAGAGCGCCTTTTACCAGAGGACTGTCAAACCAAAATTTATAAATCAGCCCTACCGTCCGCGCCTATATTTTCTTATCTCCAGAAAAAAGGAAAGGTGAGTGATGAGGAAATGTTTAAAACTTTTAATCTCGGCATTGGTTTTATTATTATTATTCCTCACCAAACTACTCCCTTTGACTTGATTAGCAGAATAAAATCTTTCATCAGACAAAAAGGAGGCCTAAAGAGCTTCCTTATCGGAGAAATAGTCAAAGGAGAAAAAGGAGTGGAGTTTATTATCTAAAAATGTCTAATAGCCACAGAGCGAAAGTAATAATTTGCTTTGTGGCTTTTCTATTTCTTTAAATTTTGTTATTATTAACAGGACGAGAAAAATACGCGATTTATTAAAAAGGGAGGTGATTTATGTATCTATCAATTTTAATAGCGGGGTTTTTTGGGGGACTGCTGCGGGGAATTGTCGGATTTATCAAACATCAGTATTCCTATAAAGATGTTAAATTTAATCTGTCGTACTTTCTCTTTATGACGGGCTTGTCGGGCTTAGCCGGTTTGATGACGGCTATGGCCATTGAAAAATCCGGCCTGACTTTTATGGAGCTTAATTCTATTTCGCCGGCCATTGCTTTTATTATCGGCTATGCGGGCGGCGATTTTTTGGAAAATGTCTATAAAATTATTGTAAAGAAGCCGTCTGTTTATTTAAAGAACAAATAATGTGGGACACCGGGTGTCCCACATGTCTTTAAGCGTCTATGAGTAAAATCAATCCATATATTTTCAGGACTTATGATATTCGGGGAAAATATCCCCAAGAACTGAATCAAGAAGTTGTTTATAAAATTGCTTTGGCTTACGGCCGTTTGTTTCCGAAATTAAAAAAAATTGTTGTTCAGACCGATATCAGAAAAAGCGGCCAGGATTTGAAAAGAGGGCTGATTAAGGGACTAAAAGAAGGAAATAAAGAAATTATAGATATCGGCCAAGGTCCTATTCCCTTGATGTATTTTTCGGTTTGTTATTATCCTTTTGACGGAGGTATTGCGATTACGGCTTCTCATCTGCCCAAGGAATACAGCGGTCTGAAAATGCAGACGCAAAACGCCTACCCGGTGATAAGCGATGATTTGGAAAAAATTAAAAATATGGTTGAGGCCGGCCATAAAACTGAAACAGATAACCAAATGGCCAAAGCCGAAATAACCTCCTTTAATCCGGAACCGGATTATATCAACTGCCTTACTCAAAAAATAAAATTTAAAAAACCGCTTAAAATTGTCATTGATACGGGCAACGGCGCTTGCGGGCTTCTGCCGGAAAAAATCTTTAAGAAACTGGGCTGTGATGTGAAAACCCTTTTCAGCCAATATGACGACAGTTTTCCCAATCATATGCCTGACCCCTACGAAGAAAAAAATTTAGTTTTCCTTCAAAAAGAAGTTCTTAAACAAAAAGCCGACCTTGGCCTGGCTTTTGACGGGGACGGCGACAGAATCGGGATAATTGACAATTATGGCCGGGTCGTTAAAGGAGATTTTTATCTTTTAATTCTAGCCCGCGAGGCCTTAAAAAAGAAAAAAGGACCGGTGGTGATTGAAATCAGAACCTCAATGGCTTTCTTGGAAGAAATGGGAAAAAACAAAGTTAAAACTTATCTGACCGTCGGGCATCATAAAGCGGTTTTGGATAAAATAAAAGAAACAAAGGCGGTTTTTGGCGGAGAGACAACCGGCCATCTTTACTTTCCTAATGAATATTATTTATACGACGATGCGATTTTTGCCTCCCTAAAAATCGCCCAAATTACTTCAGTCAAGGGGGACTTGGCGGCTTATATTGATACTCTGCCGCGTTATTCTGCCAGCCCGGAAATATTTATTCCAACCGCCGATAAAGTCAAACACGGCTTAATCAAAAAATTACATAATTATTTAAAGAAAAACAATTACGATTTTATAGGCATTGACGGAGCAAGAATAAATTTTTCCAACGGCTGGGCCCTGGCCCGGGCCGCCAACACCTCTCCTTTTATTAAATGCCGTTTTGAGGGTAAAACAAAAAAAGACCTCTTTCTTATAGAAGTCAGAGCCATTGAGCTTTTTAAAAAAGCGGGGATAAAACTGACCAAGGAAAATTATCAGGAATTGGGCCTTGATTAACAATTGGAGCAGCTCCTTTGGAGCAGTTCTTTTAAAAGAACTGCTCCAAAGGAGCTGCTCCAATTGCCGTTAAATCAATCCGATTTTATTTTTTACTTCTTTTATGGTTTTTTGCGCTATCTTATTGGCCTTTAAAGCGCCTTCAGCCAAAACTTTTTTCAAATCATCAGGCTTTTTAATAAGCCGCCGGTATTTTTTCTGAAACGGATCTAAGGATTTTATTATCTCTTCGGCTAAATCATTTTTAAAATCAGCGTAGCCGGAATCTCTATATCGGGCTTCAAGCGATTTTATGGATTGATTGGCGAGTAAAGAATAGATAGTCAATAAATTAGAAATAGCCGGCTTGTTTTGGGGATCGTATTTAATATCTTTTCCGGAATCGGTAACGGCTTTTTTAATTTTGTCTCTGATTATTTCCGGCGAATCAATCAGGGCAATATAATTATACGGGTTAAGAGCGCTTTTTGACATTTTCTTTAGCGGATTATCAAGGCCCATAATTTTAGCGCCTTGTTTTTTAATCAGCGGTTGGGGAATGGTCAGGGTTTTTCCGTAAATTTTATTAAAACGTCTGGCTAAAGTCCGGGTTAATTCCACATGCTGTTTTTGGTCCTGGCCAACCGGAACCAAATCTGTTTGATATAATAAAATGTCGGCGGCCATCAGCACCGGATAATCAAGCAGGCCGAAATTAACTTCTTGACGATGCTCTTGCGATTTTTCTTTAAATTGGGTCATCCGCTCCAGTTCCGGAATTTTGGCAATAGTATTTAAAATCCAGCAAAGTTCAGCGTGGGCTGGCACCTGGGACTGGATAAAAATAGTTGATTTTTTAGGGTTGAGACCG
>MHMZ01000006.1:3951-9222 GCA_001819555.1 Candidatus Portnoybacteria bacterium RIFCSPHIGHO2_02_FULL_39_12
TTTTTTCTTTTAATTTCTTCGGCGGCTGGTGAATAGTTAAAGCATGCTCGTCAACCACGCAAAAAATAGACCGGTATTTATCCTGAAGCTCCAGCCAGTTTCTAATGGCGCCTAAATAATTGCCGAGATGAATGACGCCGCTTGGCGCGACGCCGCTAAAAATTCTTTTTTGCATATAAATAGTTGTTATCCTGATGACGAAATACTATGTCATCCTTTGACTAATTTGTTTTTATGTTCGTACATTCTCTTATGTAAATCATTAGTTATCCTTGTATACAAAACTGTGTTTCTTTTATTAGTCGCCATATAAACGAAATATTGTTTCACCATAGAATTTTCCACGGGATTCGGAGTTTATCCTGAACGAAGTGAAGGACCTGCTCAGAATGACAGAGATGCTAAACCCTTAATAATCGGTCCCAGATCTCCATCTAAAATTCTGTCTAAATTATGCCAGGATTTCTGGAGGCGGTGGTCGGTCAGGCGATTTTGAGGGAAATTATAAGTGCGGATTTTTTCCGCCCGCATACCAGCTCCAATCTGCTTTCTTCGTTCGGCCCCGCGCTTCCCCGCTTCTTCTTCCTGTTTCTTAGCCAAAAGCCGGGCCCTTAAAACAGCCATGGCTTTTTCGCGGTTCTGCTGCTGGGTCCTTCCTTCCTGACAGGTAACAATCAGCTTAGTCGGCAAATGAGTGATGCGCACGGCCGACTCCCGCTTATTAACATACTGGCCACCGGGGCCGGAAGACCGCAAAACATCAATCCGCAAATCTTTTTGCTCAATCTTAATTTCCACTTCGCTGGCTTCCGGAAGAACTGCCACCGAGGCGGTAGAAGTATGAATTCGGCCTGATTTTTCAGTAGCAGGAATCCTTTGGATCCGATGGACTCCGCTTTCGTGTCTTAACTTATTATACGCGTCTTTTCCTCTGATTTCAAAAACCGCCTCCCGATAACCGCCCAAATCAGTGGAGTGTCTTTCAATTAAACCGGTTTCAAAGCCCTGTTTTTCCGCGTACCGCGAATACATCCTGAAAAGTTCGGCGGCAAAAAGAGCTGCTTCTTCTCCGCCCGCGCCGGCCCTTATTTCCATAATCACATTCTGGCTGGGTCTAGATTCAGAAACGGCGGCTAATTGTTTTTTTAATTCCGCGTATCTTCTGGATAATCGGGTATATTTGGCCGGGTCAGAATAGATCGCCGGGTCGCTTAGCTGTTTTGATGTTTCTTCATATTCTTTTTGGGTGTCCTGGGGTATCATTTTTTTTCTTTCTTTTCTTTGGCTTTCTTCGTCTTAAGTTTCAAAGATCCTTTTTTCGCCAATCTGGCCCGATACCTTTCCACCTGACCGGTCTCAATAATTTTATCTTTGCCGGTATAAAAAGGATGGCAGGCAGAACAAATTTCCACCTCTATTTCGGGTTTGGTTGAACCGACCGTAAAATTATTGCCGCAAGCGCATTTAACTCTGGCTTTTGGATAATAAACCGGATGAATGTCCTTTTTCATATTTTTTATCATAGCAAGTTTTAAAAAATAAGACAAGAGTTCTTCCCACTTGCCATTTTTTTTGATTTTGATATAATGAGTCAGATAAACAAAAGGAAGGTAAAATCACCACTAAATATTCAGCCCGGCTCCATTGGCGCAGGGCTGAATAACCTAAATTAAGTGGATAGTTTATATTTATGCCTTTAACCAGCAAAAAAACAAAAATAACCGAAAAAACTGCCGGAGAAACCAAGGAAGAAAAAAAAATAAAGTCCTCTCAAATAGAAATACCCACCTTGGAAGAAATGATGAAAGCCGGAGTGCATTTCGGGCATCGAACATCCAGATGGAATCCTAAAATGGAGCCGTATATTTTTACGACCAGAAATAATGTCCATATTATTGACCTGGAAAAGACATATGAGAAATTAAAAGAAGCGCTCGAATTTCTCAAAGAATTAAAAGATAAAAAGGGGATAGCGCTTTTTGTCGGGACAAAAATTTCGGCTAAAAAGATAGTTGAGGAAGCGGCTAAAGAATGCGGGATGCCTTATGTCAATGAAAGGTGGCTGGGCGGCACCCTGACCAATTTTAATGTTATTTCAAAACGGCTGGAATATTTCAGAAATTTGGAGAAAAAACAAAAATCAGGAGAATTGGAAAAATATACGAAAAAAGAGCGGCACGAATTCGGAATAGAATTAAGAAAATCAAATCACACGTTTGGCGGCATTAAAGAAATGGTGAAACTGCCGGACGTTTTATTCATTGTTGACATCAGAGAAGATTATTTAGCGGCCAAGGAGGCAAAAATGAAGGGGATTCCGAGCGTCGGCTTATGCGATACCAATACAGACCCGACAAGCGTCAATTTTCCAATTCCTTCCAACGACGACGCCAGCTCGGCTCTAAAGCTGATGGTCGGAGCGGTCGCAGGAGTTCTAAAGTGAGCAAATTCGGGGGCAGCCCCCGAAAACGGGGGCTGCCCCCGAATTCTGCGCCTCACCTTACCCTCTACCTCCCTAAATTCTAATTTATGGTTTCAGTTGACCAAATTAAATCCCTTCGCGATAAAACAGGCCTCTCTTTGATAGAATGCCAAAAAGCGCTGAAAGCGGCCAAAGGAAACGAAGCCGAAACCCTAAAAATTCTGGGGCTAAAAGGCCAAGAAATAGCGGCCAAAAAATCGGAACGGCAGACAAAACAAGGCTTAATTGAGGCCTATATCCACAACCAAGGAAAAATTGGAGCGATTTTGGAATTAAACTGCGAGACAGATTTTGTGGCCAAAAATCCTCAATTTAAGATATTAGCCCACGACTTGGCTATGCATATTGCGGCTATGGAGCCAAAAGATTTAAACGCTCTCTTGTCCCAGCCATTTATCAAAGACCAGGAAAAAACCATAAAAGATGTGGTCAATGAACACATTGCCAAATTAGGAGAAAATATTAAAATAGGAGAATTTATAAGAATGGAGATATGAGCATTATTTTATACCTTCTCATCATCTTTAGCTTAATTGGCTTATCTGTTGTCATCGGCCGGAAGATTCCGAGATTAGCCCGCCTTTCAGAGGAAGAATTGGCTTTTTTGGAAAAAAGAAAAATCTTAACCAGAAAATACCGCGAGATAAACAACCATCATTATCGGGTTAATTTTATGGCCGGCTTGGAAAAATTTCTGCGCCGGGCTAAAATTTTATCGTTAAAAACAGAAAACCTGCTTGGCGAATGGATTAAAAAGCTAAGAGAAGAATCTTTAAAACTCCGTCATAAATCAAGACAACTAATAGAACATAAAAGCATTAAAAATAAAATCTGGATAAAAACCTTTAAGGGGAAAACATTCCAGCCATATCTGAAAGAAAAAAAAGCAACGGCTTTAGAAAGAGAAGGGCTGTCGGCTCCGGACCAAAGCGGTCAAATTTCTATCGCTGACCTGGAAAAGCCGATAAAAGAAGAGCAGCAGTGGATTGATTTAATTATCCAAAATCCTAAAAATACTATCGCTTACAAAGCCCTCGGTATGTTATATTGGAAACAGCATAACTACGCTGACGCCAAGGCCTCGCTGGAAATGACTGTTAAGCTGGGCTCAAAAGATAAAAAAGTTAAAGAAATTTTGGATGAATTGAAAAAAATAGAGATTGAGGACAAGCCAGCGTAGCTCAATGGCAGAGCAGTAGTTTTGCCTGCCCGCCCCAGCCAAAGCCCACGTAGCTCAGTGGCAGAGCAACTGTTTTGTAAACAGTAGGTCGTTGGTTCAAATCCGACCGTGGGCTGTGGCTTTGGCAGACGGGTAAACTATTAATGGGGGTCCGATTCCCTCCGCTGGCTTTTTGGGCGGTTCGCATAGCGGCAATTGCTCCACGCTGTAAACGTGGCGTCTACGGACTGCGCAGGTTCGAGTCCTGCACCGCCCATTAAATTAGAATTTAGAAATCTGGAATTTAGAATTTAGAATAAAATAAATGCCGATATAGCTCAGTTGGTAGAGCGCCCCAGCACTTATGCCAGCGTAGCTTAGTGGTAAAGCACTCCCTTGGTAAGGGAAAGAGCGTCGGTTCGATCCCGACCGCTGGCTCACTTATAAGCGCTGGGAGGTCGTCGGTTCAAGTCCGACCATCGGCTCATCAGCTCTAAAACTATGCCCCAAGAAAATTTAATTAAATTACAATGCGGCCAGTGCAAACGGATTAACTATTGGTCGCGGAAAAACAGAAAAAAAGCTCAAAGCATGCCGGCCGGCAAGTCAGGAAAATTAGAACTGAAAAAATTCTGTAAGTGGTGCCGGAAGCATACAACGCATAAGGAGATGAAAAAATGACAATTTATCCAAATCTTTGATTTGGCTAATAAATTGTTATCCTGAAGAAGCGAGCAAAGCGAGCGACCGAAGGATCCCGCAGTTAACAGCCATAGACTGTTTTCTACGGGATTCCTCGCTATCGCTCGGAATGACATTAATTATAGGCGCGTCCGTTAATTGGTAAACGGTTCGCCTCCAAAGCGAATCCTGCAGGTTCGAGTCCTGCCGCGCCTGCTAATATTTGGTCTGTTTTAAAAAACATAAATATGAAAATGAAAATTAATATTTCAATTTATAAACTAACTTTTCTTTTGGCACTAACTATCTTGGTTGTGCCTTATTTTATTTTAGCGGCTGAAAAATATCCTGACGGGGCACTGATTCGGGCAGAAGATGACTATAAAGTTTATGTGATTTTTAATAGCAAAAAGCGGTGGGTTAAAAATATAGATGTTTTTAATTCCTATGGTTTTAAGTGGGAAGATATAAAAGTGGTTAATCCAGCTATGGCCAAAAAGATGGAGCTAAATAACCTTATCAGAATGGAAGAGGATATCAAAGTTTACGCTCTTAATGATTTTGGTTATAAACGACATATTTTTAATCCAACCGTTTTTAAGTCCTATGGATTTAAGTGGGACGATGTAGCTTCTGTCTCTTATGAAGAAATCACTAATTACTCTGAAAGTTATTTGGTAAGACAGGCAGGGGATTCTAAGGTCTATTTTTTAGAAAATGGGGGAAAACGATGGATTGATTCACCAGAGTCTTTCTATACCCATAATTTTGACTGGAATGAAGTCCATATTATCAATAAAACTGATATAACTGCTTATGATAGCGGCGAAATAGTGACTCCAATATCTTCTATAAAAAGACCGTCGGCTACAGCTTCGGCTACATCTGGCCAACCAGCCACTCCAGCCGAACCAGCCCAACCCGCTGAACCAGCCACGCCTGCTACTCC
>MHMZ01000006.1:9230-15456 GCA_001819555.1 Candidatus Portnoybacteria bacterium RIFCSPHIGHO2_02_FULL_39_12
CAGCTCAGCCAACTGCTACCACCACCGAACCTACTACCCCCGCTACACCCGCCCAGCCAGCTCAACCCGCTACACCAGCTAATCCTGCCACACCAGCTAATCCGTCACCACAAGCAGACAAAACTGCTCCTGTTATTTCTAATATTCAAGTTTCAAATATTACCCAAAACTCGGCTAATATTTCTTGGCTAACTAATGAAAATAGCGACAGCGTTGTCTATTATGGAACAGCTACCTCAAGTTATAATTTTACGGCTCAAGGCGCAACTGCTGCCAGCTCAACTAATTATATCCATAATGTTTCTTTAACTAATTTAACATCTGGCACTACTTATCATTATAAAGTTAGCTCTACTGATATCAGTAGCAATAAAGCCGAAAGCGAAGATAATAGTTTTACAACTGCCTCTTTGTATACTATCTGGGAAAATATTAGAGTTACTAATACATTGGGCGGTGCAGGCGATCCTTCTGCTGTGTGGACTGGTTCAGAATATGGTATTACTTGGCATGATTCTCGTGATGGGGAAGAACCAGAAATATATTTCGCTACAGTTGATGAAAATGGAGCAAAGATAGGAAATGATATCAGAATTAGTAATAGCCCGAATAGAATTTCTTATAATCCTTCCATAGCTTGGACTGGTAGTGAGTATGGAATTATTTGGTCTGATTATAGTAGATACAATAGCGAAAATACTAATGGATGTTATTTGTATTTTGCTAGATTAAATTCTAGTGGCCTCAAGCAAGAAGAAAATACTTTAGTGACTTCTGATAATTATGGCACCTGTCCAAGTCAACCGTCTATTACCTGGACTGGTTTTGAATATGGAATTTCTTGGCATGAGAATCGTTCAGGTACTGAGACTTCAGAAATCTTTTTCGCTAGACTTAATACTAATGGTATAAAACAAGGTTCAGATATAAGAGTAACTAATGCTACAAATGCCTCTAGTGATTCTTCAGTTATTTGGTCCGATTCAGATTATGGTATAGTATGGACAGATCTTCGTGATCGGCCTATTGGTAGTAATCAACCAGAAATTTATTTTGTAAGGTTAGATGCGAATGGCGTAAAACAAGGAAATGACGTTAGAGTTACTGATACTAGCGATAATTCTTTATATCCTTCTATTACTTGGAATGGCTCTAATTATAGTATTGCCTGGCAGGATTATGATATTAATGGGGAAAGGCAAATATACTTTGCTAAATTAGACCAAAGTGGCACCAAGCAAGGAAGCGACATAGCGATTACTTCAAATGTAGGTGGTGATTATTCTGTTCATCCATCTATTACTTGGGAAAGTTCAGAGTATGGCCTTACTTGGCAACAGGGCAGTGGAGCTATATATTTTGTTCGTCTTGATAGCAATGGAGTTAAGCAAAGTACTGAGTTACAAATCTCCAATGCTTCTAGTGGACAATCTAGGTCTCCTATTATTGTATGGAATGGCTCGCAATATGGAATTATTTGGTATGATACCCGACACGGTAGTGGTGAAATCTATTTTGCAACTGGATTATAACTTGTCGAAAAAACATAAACATTGTCTTCTCTTTTCGTTCTTTAAGAAAAGTAGAATTATTTCAAGTGTTAAAAAAGTTAAATTGAACCAAAGGATCGATTACTAAATTAAACTTATTTAAAATTATGCTAAAAATTATAGAAGAAAGTGAAAATTTAGATTATGATAAAATTCCATGGGGAACTGTTGGCGAATTTGAAGACTACGATAAAACTGATATAAGTAAATGCATCCTTCAGAGTTTTGGTCGTCCAGAAAAAGGATTAGAATTACATTTTGAAAACGGCAAGCATGCTACTATAACCCCTAAAACTTCCTTAGGATATAACCAAATAAATGATATTGAAAGGGGATTAAAAAATTTTATAGGTAAGTTCTATGAAGAAATCCTAAATACGGATTTTGGACCAAAAGTATCAAGAATCCCTGAATACTAATAAAACCATTATTCATAAGCCAAAGTGCAATAATTGCACTAAAGTTTATTTATGATAGGATAATTTAGGCAATATGGACAAAACAGAGCTAGAATTAAAATTTAAAAATGAACTATGGCGTACCTTTGAGGAATCTGTGAATTTAAGATATGTGCCTACAAGATTCTTAAATATGTTTCGTCAATATGGTGCTGTAAATACAGCCAAGAGATTATTGTCAGCTAAAGAACCGCAATACGGACTCTTTAAATTATGGGAATTAAAGCGACCTGATTTATCATTAGAAAAACTGGTCTTAAAACCCGATTATAAAAAACTTTTTACTTCGGAAGAACTAAATACTGCTAAGAAAAGATTAGAAGAATTAGGATATAAGAATTAATGTTCATCTCTGCTAAAATCACTACGAGAACAGTTCTCGTAGTATTAAAATAATGGAAAAGATTAAAAATCTTCCTCAACATATTGCGGTCATTCCGGATGGCAACCGCCGCTGGGCAAAAAAACAAGGATTTAATTCCTGGCTGGGGCACCGGCAGGGCGTTGAGTCGTTGGAAAAAGTCCTAAAGGCGGCTTTTGATTTGGGTATTCCTTATTTTTCTTTTTGGGGAAGCTCTCTGGATAATATAACTAAAAGGTCCAGACCGGAAGTTAAATTTCTTTTAAATCTTTTCGCCAAAAAATTTACCGAATTAGCCAAAGCAAAAGATATTCACCAAAACAAAGTGCAGATTAATGTTTTTGGACGCTGGCAAGAATTATTTCCCAAAAGAGTAAGCGGGGCTATTGAAAAAGCCATTGAAGCGACTAAAAATTACCGGCAATATCGCTTGAATTTCTTCTTGGCTTATAACGGAACAGACGAGATGCTTGAAACAGTCAGGCAAATTGTCAAAATTGCCAAAAAACAAAATCCTCTTGAAATAGGGCCGGAATTGCTAAAATCGCATCTCTGGACTAAGGATTTGCCGCCGATAGATCTGATTATCCGGACAGGCAGCCAGGGCGATCCCCATAACAGCGCCGGTTTTATGATGTGGGACTCGGCCGACAGCCAGCTTCATTTCAGCCAAACTCTCTGGCCGGATTTCACCCGGAAAGAATTTACTGAAATCATTAAGGGCTACAGCCAAAGAGAGAAACGTTTTGGAGCTTAATTGAAATGTTTCATCAGACTCTTCTTAAATATCAGCGAAAAATTGATTCTGAATTGAAAATTTTTTTTGACAAAAAAATAAAAGAAAGCTTTTTAATCTCAAAAGAGGCGGTTGAGACCGTTAATCTCTTAAAAGATTATACCCTAAGGAAAGGCAAGCGGCTGCGGGCTCTTTTGGTCAATTTAGGATATTTTTCAGCCAACGGAAAAAATAGAAAGGGGATTCTCAAGGCCTCTTTGGCCATTGAATTAATCCATAATTTTCTTCTGATTCACGACGATATTATTGACCAGGACAGATTAAGGCGGGGCCAATTATCCCTACATTCGCTCTATCAAAAAAAGTTTTTTAACAATCAACATACGGGGATTTCTTTGGCTATGATTAGCGGCGATATTATTAGCGTTTGGGGTTATGAAAATTTAATCAATAGCGATTTTGATGAAAAACTTAAAATTAAAGCCATAAAGATTTTAAATGAAACGATTGAAAAAACCTGTTATGGAGAAATGATTGAATTAATTTTGAAAAAAAGAAAAATCGCTGAAAAAGATATTTTAAATATAAGCAAATACAAGACCGCTTATTATACTTTTGTTAATCCGCTTAAAATAGGAGCGGTTTTAGCGGGTCGAGACCGGGGATTTTTAGAAAAAATAGAAAAATTCGGCTTGCCGCTGGGAATAGCTTTTCAGATTCAAGACGATATTTTGGGGCTTTTCGGCTCCCAAAAAGAAATAGGCAAGCCGATTGGCTCGGATATTAAAGAAAATCAGCCAAATCTTTTAATTTTTAAAACTTTGACGCTGGCCAATCTAAAAGACAGGCAAAAATTTAAAAACTATTTGGGCCAGCCAACGATAAACCAAAAAGACATCCGCGAGATAAAAAGAATAGTTAAAGAAAGCGGTTCTCTGAAATACTGCCGGAGAAAAGCCGGGGACTTAATCAAAAAAGCCAAATATTTTTTAAAACAGATGAAAATTCCCCAAAAAGAAAAGCAGTTTCTTAAGGATTTAGCCGATTATATAATTATCAGAAACTATTAATTTATATCTTTTATTTTATCGGCCATTCGTTAAGAAAACCGTGCGGAGGCCGAGCGGGCATGGTTCCATTAGGGTCTGACCCTTAAAAAGGGTCAGACCCTAACTGGGGAGCGAGGCCGAGCACGAGCGCAATTTCCTCGCTGGGGAAATTGATAGCGTGTTTTCGTGCGAATGGCCGATAAAATTGTAAATAACGCTGAGAATTCTTATAACCATGAACGGCTCTTTAATCAATCAGCTTATAAAAGAGGGATATTTAAAAACTCCGGAAATAATTGAGGCCTTTAGAAAAATCAAACGGGCCGATTTCGCGCCGGATTATTTGCTAAAAGAAAAAGGTGAAGATTTTATCGCTGAATATAACGCGCCTCTGCCCATTGGTTATGAACAAACTATTTCTCAACCTCTGACCGTGGCTTTTATGCTGGAACTGCTTCAGCCAAAAGCAGGGGATAGGATTTTAGACATCGGCTCCGGCTCGGGCTGGCAGACAGCTCTCTTGGCTCAGATAGTAGCTGATTTAAGAGGCCCCGATTTAGGAGCCTCGCTCCTAAAAGCTTTTAGGAGCGAGGCTCCTAAAATTTTCGCCATAGAAAGAATTCCGGAACTTAAAGAATTCGGCGAGAAAAATGCGGCTAAATATAATTTCATTGAAAAGGGAATAGCGCAGTTTTTTTGTCAGGACGGCTCTTTGGGGCTTCCCGAACAAGCGCCTTTTGACAAAATTATTGCCGCGGCCAGCGCTGAAAAAATTCCGGAAAGCTGGAAAAAACAATTAAAAATCAACGGCCGTTTGGTCGCGCCGGTTAAAAACAGCATCTGGCTCTTGATAAAAAAGAAAGAAGGCCAATTTGAAGAAAAAGAATATCCCGGGTTTAGTTTTGTGCCTTTGGTCAGCAAACAATGAACAGCGAACAACGAACAGCGAACAGTAAATATCAAACGTCAATTGGAACTGCTCTAAAATGATAAAAAAGTATTATTATCTATTTTCAATTATTTTATTGTGCTTAGTTGTTTCATTAACAGCTATTTTTATTTACCGTCAAATTACCGCGCCTTTAAGTTATCAGTTTAAAGAAAAAACTTTTGTGATAAAAAAGGGCGAGAGCTTGGGAAAAATCAGCTCCCGTCTGGAAAAAGAAGGATTAGTCAGTCAGGATTATTGGTTTAAATTTTATGTTTTGACCAAAGGCTGGGCCGCCCGGCTCCAGGCCGGCGAATATCTTTTAAGCCCCTCAATGGCTATCGTGGAAATCGCCGAAAAAGTAGTAAAAGGACAAACTTCCTCCGAAATTCAAGTCACTATTCCCGAGGGCTTTACCATTAAACAAATTGATAATCGTTTAGTCAAAGCGGGGTTAATAAAGAAAGAGGAATTAGTCAATTTTAACCCAAAAGAATTTTTAATTTCCAATTTTCAATTTCCAATTTTCAACTTAGAAGGATTCCTGTTTCCAGACACTTACAATTTTTCAAAAAATAGCGCGGTTGAAGAAATCGTAAAAAAAATGACGGATAACTTCAGTAAAAAGTTAACTGACGATTTACGGCTGGAAATTCAGAAACAAAACAAAACTATTTTTGAAATTATTACTCTGGCTTCCATTGTTCAAAACGAAGCCATGAACGATGAAGAAATGCCTGTTTTAGCCGGCGTATTTTATCAACGCCTTAAAATAGGCCTGGCGCTTCAATCCGACGCCACGGTTAATTACATCACCGGCAAAAATCTCCGCCAGCCAAGCCGGGAAGACACGTTGGTTAATTCTCCTTACAACACTTACCGCCATAAAGGCCTGCCGCCCGGCCCGATTTCAAACCCCGGCTTAACAGCTATTAAGGCGGCAATCTATCCGGAGAAAACCGATTATTTATATTTTCTTCACCCGCTCAACGGACCGACTGTTTTTAGCCGCGACCTTAAAGAACATAATTTAAATAAAGCCGAGTATTTACCATAAAGCTGCACATGATGAGATACATAGGTGACACCCATAGAATCAAGAAATATGCCAAAAACGATTGATTCAGATGGTGTTGTCTATTAT
>MHMZ01000007.1:0-5551 GCA_001819555.1 Candidatus Portnoybacteria bacterium RIFCSPHIGHO2_02_FULL_39_12
CAAACCGCATAAAGGCATTGACAACCTTACTCCAATGGAAAAACTAATCAGTTATTTTTATCCCAAGGAACTGTAAACAACGCTGCTAATTCTTACATCTTAAAATAGTTCGAACGCATTTCGCCGCCTGCGGCGGCGAAATGCGTTCGAACTATTTTAAGAATACTGCACCATATCCGGTAGGACAACTTGTTTTTGTTGTCCTACCGGGTAAAGCAACTTGGCGTAGGGTAAAAATAAAATGATGGTAAAACAAACATATAAAATTCGCGGCATGCACTGCGCCGGTTGCGCCGGAACGATTGAGCGGGCGCTTTTAAAGACGGCCGGCGTGCGTTTGGCTTCGGTTAATTTTGCGTCTGAATCGGCCCTGATTGAGTTTGATGAAAATGTTATTTCGGAATCAGAACTTGCTAAGGCGGTTGAGTCTGTCGGCTATAAACTTGAGATTGATTCGCCGGAGAGAGGACCCGCCTTCGCTCAAACTACAACGGGTAAAAAAAAAGGGGGAAATGGCGATAAAAATACCGAGACAGTTTTAATAAAAGCGCTGGGAATGGATTCTCCGCATTGCGCTATGATTATTGAAAGCGCGCTTAAAAAACTGCCGGGCATTAAAAATATTGATGTTGATTTTTCAAATCAACGGGTAAAAGTTGTTTTCGACCCCAAAAAGATTGCCGTCAGCGATATTTTCAAAGTAATCATTGAAGCGGGCTATAAACCGATTAAAGAAGAAGGAGAAGCCGAAGAAATCTTAGACAAAGAAAAGATTGAGCGGGAGAAACAAGTAAAAATTCTTAAACGCAAGCTCATCATCGGCGGCGTCCTTTCGGTCTTTATATTTTTTGGCAGTTTTCCGGAATGGTTCTCTTTCGCGCCGCGCATTTTAAACAACAACTGGACGCTTTTAGTCCTTACCGCGCCGGTCCAGTTTTGGGTTGGCTGGCAGTTTTACGCCGGACTCAGGCTTCTTGTAAAATACCGAACGGCCGATATGAATACCCTGATTGCGATTGGCACGCTGGCCGCGTATTTTTACAGCGCCTCGGTTGCCGTATTCCCTGATTTTTTTACCAAAGGAGGAATTGCGCCGAAAACTTATTTTGACACTTCAGCCATTATTATTGTTCTAATTCTTTTGGGGAAATATTTTGAGGCGCTGATGAAGGGAAGGGCTTCGGAGGCGATTAAAAAGCTAATAGGGCTTCAGCCCAAGACAGCCAGAAGGCTGAAAATTCCAAATTCCAAATCACAAATCACAAATAAATTCCAAATCACAAATCACAAATTCCAAACAGAAGAATATGAAGAAGCGCCGATTAGTGAAATTAAAGTTGGTGATGTTTTAATGGTAAAACCCGGCGAAAAGATTCCGGTTGACGGGAAAATTATTGAAGGCGATTCAGAGATTGACGAGTCAATGGTTACCGGCGAATCAATGCCGGTTCATAAAACTATTGGCAGTCCGGTTATTGGCAGTACCATAAATAAATTTGGAACTTTTACTTTTCAGGCGACAAAAATCGGCAAAGACACCGTGCTTTCGCAAATTATTAAAATGGTGGAAGAAGCCCAGGGAACAAAAGCGCCGATTCAGCGCTTGGCTGACTTGGTTTCTTCTTATTTTGTCCCGGTCACAATCGTTATAGCTATTTTAACTTTTATTATCTGGTTTTTCTTTGGTCCGGTTCCCGCTTTTAATTTCGCTCTTATAAATTTTGTGGCTGTTCTTATTATCGCTTGTCCCTGCGCTTTGGGCTTGGCCACGCCAATGGCTATTATGGTTTCATCCGGCAGCGCCGCGGCTAAAGGAATTTTAATAAAAGACGCGGCCTCGCTTGAAGTTGCTAATAAAATAGATACGATTATTTTAGATAAAACAGGCACGCTTACTCAAGGAAAACCAGCCGTAACTGATATTATATCAGTTACGGAATTTCCAATTTCTAATTCCCAATTTCTAAATAAATCCCAAATCTCAAATCTCAAAAAGACTGTTTTTCAAATAGCGGCTTCGCTTGAACAAAAATCAGAGCATCCGATCGCCAAGGCAATTTTAGAACTTGCTGCCAGTTTAGGGAAAAAGTCCAGCCATCCTCTTGATAGAGCTATTAGCGAAGAGGCAAAAAAAGAAAAACTTGAACTATTCCCTGTTAAAAATTTTGAAGCTGCGCCCGGAAAAGGCATTAAGGGAATTCTTTTAATTAACAACCGGGAAATGGAAACAGTGGTAGGCAATAGAGAAATGATGAAATTAAAAAGTATTCAAATTTCAGATTTTGAAAAACAAATTGAAACATTGGAAAGCCAAGGGAAAACCGTTATGATAGTCGCGGCTAATAGAGAAGTTTTAGGCGCGCTGGCTGTTGCTGATGCGCTAAAAAAAGAATCGATTGAAGCAGTAAAAGTTCTGAAAGAAAGCAATATAGATGTTTGGATGCTCACCGGAGACAATGACCGCACGGCCCGCGCCATTGCCAAAGAAGTTGGCGTAGAAAATGTAATGAGCGAGGTTTTGCCTGATAAAAAATCGGAAAAAGTGCGGGAATTACAAGAGCGGGGAAAAATTGTGGCCATGGTTGGCGACGGCATCAATGACGCGCCGGCTCTCACTCAGGCCAATATCGGCATTGCCATGGGCGAGGGAACGGATATAGCCATGGAATTGGCTAATATTACTCTAATGAGAGGGGATTTAATGCTTATTCCCGAAGTTATTCAGCTCTCAAAAAGAACAATGAGAATAATTAAGCAGAATCTTTTCTGGGCCTTCTTTTATAACTCCGCTTTTATTCCGGTGGCGGCCGGAGTTCTTTATCCGTTTTTTGGAATCTTGCTCAACCCGATTTTTGCCGCCGCGGCCATGGCTTTTTCAAGTATCAGCGTTGTTTTAAACTCATTACGATTAAAAAAGACGTAGTCCGACTTACATAGAAGTCATTTCAAAAAGCCAAAATTTTACTTCCTGAGCTTGTCGAAGGATAATAGTTCAATAAATTCACTATAAAAATTTTGGTTAACCATGAAGGGTTGCCTTCGACAAGCTCAGGCAATAATGAATTTTGAAATGACCTCATAGAGCTGCTCCGATATTTAAAGAAATTTTTTGTCAAATAGTTATCCACAAGCTGTCTGTTGATTTTTATGTTAAAATAAAAGCAGGTCGACGGATTATAAAATTTATAAAATTTGTGAAAGGGGGTGAAAATAAAAGATGTTAGTTCAAACTTGGGGAGAGGTGATTACTGCTTCTTTTCAAACTCTCTGGGCCGGTTTTATGGGATTTCTACCCAGTCTTTTAGGAGCGATTATCGTCTTTATTATTGGCTGGGTAATTGCTATTGCCGTAGGCAGATTAGCCGCTCAAATTATCCGTGTTTTAAGGGTTGATCAGATTTTAGAGAAAATTGGTTTTGAAAAAGCCCTGGACAGAAGCGGTCTTAAACTGGACTCCGGTAAATTTATCGGCGAATTGATCAAGTGGTTTCTGATTATCGTTTTTTTAATGGCCGCTACCGACATTATCGGGCTGACGCAGGTAACTGAATTTTTAAATCAGGTTTTACTTTACGTTCCCCGGATTATTGTCGCTGTTTTGATTTTATTGGTGGCGGTGATGGTGGCCAGTTTTCTTCAGAGATTGGTTAAAGCCAGCGTGGAAGCGGCCGGTTTGAGGTCATCCGGTTTTCTGGGCACTGTTACTAAATGGGCAGTTCTCGTTTTTGCCATCTTGGCGGCCTTGCTTCAATTAGGCATTGCGCCGGCTTTGATTCAGACTTTTTTTACCGGCCTCGTTGTCGCTTTAGCTCTCGCTTTCGGTCTGTCTTTTGGTTTAGGGGGCAAAGATTTAGCCGGCCATCTTTTAACCAGAATAAAGAACGAAATTTCAGGAAAATAATTAAATCAGATTTACCCCGTTGAATAGTCGCAAAGCGAATTCAACAGGGGTTAGTTTGTTAGACAACCTCTTTATTATCCAATGCGGGAAACTCGGTTTCCCGCATATAAGCGCTTGACACCCTCGCAGCAAGCCCCAATACTTGGCATTGGGGATACAATGCGCTTGACAAGGGGTTTTAAGCGGTTATAATAGAAATGAGTGAGGAAAAAGAAAATGAAATTTTCTTTTCCCGAGCGAATGAGATTATACAAGATATAATTTAAAAGAAAAGAGAAATGAATAAAACAAAAAAACCATTAAATAAAGGAAGCGGTTAAAAAGCGGTGAATTTATTTTGCCGTTTTCTGCCGAAGTTTGGCAGGAAACAGAAAAAGACCGCTTCTGGCGGTCTTTTTGCTGGATTTTCTCCGAGAGTTCCTCCGAAAACGTAAGTTTGAGGAGCCTCGCTCCTAAGGAATTTAGGAGCGAGGCTCCTCAAACTTACGTTTTCGGAGGTGTTATCGGGATAGCTCTTTGAAAATTGAATAAGATAAAACATCCGTCAAAAAATAAAATGGTTACTAATTACTAATCAGGCCAACTTCTGCTTGGGCATTATTGTCTAAGCAGGTGTAGGGTTAATATTAAGGGCTTATGATGGATGCCCTGACACAAAGAGCCGATGAAGGACGTGGCGTGACTGCGATAAGCCCCGGGGAGGCGTCTAGCAACCTTTGATCCGGGGATGTCCGAATGCGGTAACGCGGCCTGCCTTTAAAGCAGGCTATTCTCCCAAGCTTAAGCGAGGGAGAAGGGGTACCCGCCGAAGTGAAACATCTCAGTAAGCGGAGGAAAAGAAAATAAGGCCATTGCTTCGCAATGGAAGCACCAAATTCCAAGCTCCAAATTCCAAACAAATTCAAAGCGCTAAATTCAAAATCCAAAACTATTTTGAATTTTGAACATTTGAATTTTAGATTTATTTGGGATTTGTAATTTTGAATTTGTGATTTCCACTGCGAAGCAGTGGTATATTCCCCCAGTAGCGGCGAGCGAAAAGGGAGGAGCCTAAACCTACCGTGTCTCACTTTCGTTCAACACGGAATATCTAATTTCTAATAACTAATTTCTAATCAATGCCCAATGCTTAAATGTCTAATGTCTAAATTATTTTTTTAGTCATTGGGCATTAGTCATTAGGATTTGATTAGTCATTAAAAATTAGGAATTAGTCATTACCGTGGCGAGCGAGAGCGAGACACGGTGGGGGTTGCAAGGTAGATATGTCCCGGAGCTTGTCTTTGGGCAGAGTTAATCAAGCCGTAATTTGGTTAGCCGAAGGTTCCTGGAAAGGACCATCAAAGAGGGTAATAATCCCGTAGGCGAAAATTATTATGCGCTCTGAATATCTATTCTTAAGTACCATGGGACCAGACTATCTCATGGGAAGCCGGCAATCCTACTTGCCAAGGCTAAATACTCTTTGTGATCTATAGTGAACCAGTACCGTGAGGGAAAGGTGAAAAGCAGCCCGGTGAGGGCGGTGAAATAGAACCTGAAATCATAAGCCTACAAAGACTCGGAGCCGATGCTTCGCATCGGAAATTCCAAATAACAAATCACAAATAACAACCCTTCGACCCCGCTTCGCCGAGGCGAGCAAGCTCA
>MHMZ01000007.1:5642-6542 GCA_001819555.1 Candidatus Portnoybacteria bacterium RIFCSPHIGHO2_02_FULL_39_12
GGGGTGCTTTTTGCAGAACGAGCCAACGACTTATTGTCTGTTGCGTTAGTCTAAGCCCGTTAAGGGCGGAGACAAAGCGAAAGCGAGTCTTAAAAGGGCGTTTTTGTAGCAGGCAATAGACCCGAAACCAAAGCGAGCTAGCCATGACCAGGATGAATCCGCCGTAATTGGCGGAGGAGGTCCGCACCCGTTGGCCGTGCAACACCATGGGATGAGTTGTGGCTAGAAGTGAAAAGCTAATCGAGCTTGGTAATAGCTGGTTCTCCCCGAAATAGCTTTAGGGCTAGCGTCCGTCTTAATTTTTTGGAGGTAGAGCACTGGATGGATATAGATGGATTTTCCTACTATGTCCAATCAAACTCCGAATGCCAAAAAATATTGTCGGGCAGTCAGACTGTGGGGGCTAAGCTCCATGGTCAAAAGGGAAACAGCCCGGATTGTCGTCTAAGGTCCCTAAGTTAAGTTCAGTGGTAAAGGAAGTGGGATTTCTCTGACAGCTAGGAGGTCGGCTTAGAAGCAGCCATCCTTTAAAGAGTGCGTAACAGCTCACTAGTCCAGAGATTCCGCGCCGAAAATTTAACGGGGCTAAACTTAACACCGAAGACACAGATGCCGATGCTTCGCATCGGATGCGGAGCAGCGGTGTGGTAGGGGAGCGTTCCATATTCGTTGAAGTTTCGCCGTAAGGCGGAGTGGAGGATATGGAAGTGAGAATGTTGGCATAAGTAACCACAATCTTGATGAGATATCAAGACGCCGAAAGCCCAAGGTTTCCTTGGCAATGGATATCAGCCAAGGGTTAGGCGGGCCTAAGCCGATGCTTCGCATCGGAAATTCCAAATAACAAATCACAAATAACAACCCTTCGACCCCGCTTCGCCGAGGCGAGCAAGCTCAGGG
>MHMZ01000007.1:6581-17846 GCA_001819555.1 Candidatus Portnoybacteria bacterium RIFCSPHIGHO2_02_FULL_39_12
AGTTAGTTCCTGAGCGAAGCGAGCGTAAGCGAGCTGAGTCGAAGGATTGAAATTTAATGCTTGTAATTTGGTGCTTCCGCTGCGGAGCAAGCGGCGATGGACAGCCGGTTAATATTCCGGCCCGCTTATTAGATAAACTCAAGAGGACGAAGAATAGTACTCTGAACGTATTATTGGATTTACGTTTGTCGCGTTTAAGCGCGGTAAAAATTTCTTTCTTCGGAAGGAAAAATTCAGAGGAGCATTCTTCCAAGAAAAATCTTGACTATACTATTTAATAAGTACCGTACCGCAAACCAACACAGGTGGGCAGGGCGAGCAGCCCAAGGCGAACGGGTGATTCCTCGTGAAGGAATTCGGCAAAACAACGTCCGTAAGTTCGCGATAAGGACCGCCGAGCACATAACTTTGGCTTTTAATATTTTTAAAGAAAAACCTTCAAAATCCATAATTTGTCAGTAATGCAATTTATGGTAAAGAATTTTGATTTTCAAAATAAATTTTGAAAATCAGCCAAAGTTATGTGCTCGGCCGCAGCGAAAGACTCCTGGCGACTGTTTACCAAAAACACAGGTCCCTGCTAACTCGCAAGAGGATGTATAGGGGCTGACGCCTGACCAATGCTGGAACGTTAAACCGGACGGTGGCTGTTAGTTTTTAACTGACGGCTGCCTGAAGGCTAAGCGCCAGTGAATGTCGGCCGTAACTATTGAATGGACCACAGTAGTTATAAAATCTAGCTATATGCGGGAAAGCCTGAGTATCTAATACTACTCGATCGTTATAGGCGATCAGTAACAATGTATTAGCGCAGGTAATCCGCAGGAAAGATTCAGGTAAAAATAAAATAAGTTAATAAAAAATGAACCAAAAAAATCAACAATGGTTTAAGCAAATTCCGCGACCAACAGGTTATTATTTAGCAGGATTTGTTGACGGAGAAGGAAGCTTTAATGTTTCGCTCCGTAAACGCGATGACCATACAATGAAATGGCAAATCGTTTTAAATTTTAGCGTTGCTCAAATAGATAAAACTGTTTTATCTCTATTAAAGAGATATTTAGGTTGCGGGAAATTAAATCAACGACGACAAGATGGTATTTGGATTTATTCTGTTATAAATCCTTTGGCTATCAACGAAAGGATTATTCCTTTCTTTAAGAAGTTTAATTTCCTTTCTTCAAAGACAAAAAGAAACTTTTCTATTTTTTGTAAAATAGCTAAATTGGTTAATGCTCACAGTTATTTAACTCCAGAAGGATTAGAAATGATAATTCAATTAAGGGAAAAGTTAAATGAGGGAAGGGGGAGAAAAAGGAAATATTCTATCCACGATTATTTTGATTCTTTACCTGAAGATCCCCAGAGACTACACGCTAGACCTCGCGCTTTAAGGAAGGAAAAATAGCGAGGATGATATAGTCCGATCTCATGGGCGACTATGAGAATAACATAAATGAACGGTCCTAAGGTGAAATTTTGTTGCCTTAGTAAAATCCGACTATATGCTGGAAGTCTGGTAAGAAAATATAGCTATGGTATAATATTACCTTAGATATATGACACACGATTATAAATCTAATCCAGATAATCAGCAGGAAAGACTAAAAACTATAAACTTTCTAAGTTTTTAGGATCCCCAGAGGCCATACGTCGGAGTCGTTAAAAACGGCAAGAGATGGTCCGAACTCTATAGCGATATAGAGAAATCCCCACTTTTTGATTAAAAAGAGGGGATGATAACATGCTTGAGCGAAATTCCTTGACATCTAATTAGTGTCCCGCATGAAAGGCGTAACGACTGGGAGACTGTCTCCACGAGGAGCCCGGTGAAAATGCAGTGTCGGTAAAGATGCCGACTACCTGCGGCAAGACGGAAAGACCCTAGAAGCTTTACTGCAGCTTGGTATTGGGTTTTGGTTTTGAATGCGTAGCATAGAGGGGACCAAAGCACTCAACTTTGTTGAGTGCTCGGCCGAGCACACAATTTGTGTGCTTTGGGACTTTGAAGCTCTGATTTCGGTCGGAGTGGAGTCGTCAGTGAAATACCCTTCTTTCAAAATCTTCATCCTAACTCCGACGTAATGTCGGGAGACAGTGCCTGGTGGGCAGTTTTAGTGGGGCGCTAGCCTTAGTAAAATGGGGCCATTGAGAAGTGATTCTCGATGCAAATCTAGTTAATATGCTGGAACATCCGAGTATCCAAAAGTACTAGTTTTTAATAAAACAGTGAAAATCTTTTGGCGCGGACAATCAGCAGGGAACTTTACTATATAAAGTGGAGGCCCTCAACGACTACAAACTAGACCCCAGCACATAACTTGTTATGTGCTGGGTGGTGATATAGTCTGAACTCTGCGGCGACGCAGAGATCTGGTCAAAAAGACTGGAGCTTAAATCTAGGAAATATGCATTCTCGTATAATAGAGAAGTACAAAAAAATCTTTCTTTAACTTCAAGACAAAAGAAAATTTTGAATGGAATATAAAATTCCTAGACCATTAAGATTAACATAATTGCCTAAAAAGTAACGGAGGCGTTTATAAGGTCGGCTAAGCCCGGATGGAAATCGGGCTGGTCGCGCAAAGGCACAAGCCGGCTTTACTGCAAGGCGGACATGCCGCGCAGTTGCGAAAGCAGAACTTAGTGAACCGCTGGTGGGTTGTAGAACCGCCAAAGATCATCGGCCAAAAGCTACTCTAGGGATAAACTCTGAAAAAAGAGTTGTTGTCCGACCCATTCCGTAAGGGTGGGAAGGTACGGCTTATAACGGTGAAGCTAAAACAGGTCTTCCTTAAAAAAGGTTTAGAGTTTTAGTAATACCGTGGGAAGTCAAAAGGACAAAAAAATTATGATTCATTTATCTTTGCTTCAAAAACAAATTCTTTATGGGCTAATTTTAGGAGATGGATACTTACAGAAGACCGGAAAGAAAAACGCTAGATTAAGGTTGGAACACGGACAAAAACAAAAAGAATACCTTTTGTGGAAAGTAGAAGTGTTTAAATTATTATTTCAAGGAAAAGCAAAATATATAGAGAGAATTCATCCTATATCAAAAAATAAATATGGATATTGGCGACATCAATCGCAAAGTACTCCTTATTTAGGACATCTCCAGAAAATTTTTTATCCCAATGGTAAAAAAGAAATTCCAAAAGATTTAGAAAAATATCTAAGTTTAAAAACTTTGGCAGTGTGGTATATGGACGATGGTTATTTTTCTAAGAGAGATAGGAGCAGTTATCTTTATTTAGGGAAAGTCACTAAACAAGAAGCAATAATAACGAGCAGAGTAATTACAAAATTATTTAATCTTTCTAACGCGATATTAGACAAGAAACGCAAAGGATATGTTATTTATTTTTCTCCCCGTAGCGTTAAAAGATTAAAAGAATTATTAAAGAATTATATTTTACCTCAATTTAATTATAAATTTCCTTTATGACCCCGTAACGACTGACCGAGCGCTCAAAGCGTTGAGTGCTTGGGAGATAATGGGTACCCAATAATTGGGAATTAAACCCCGCACCTTTCGAAGATTTTATTAAAAGACAAATTCACAAAGTGAATTTGTGTATCTTCGAAAGGTGCGGGGTAAACCATTATCAGACGCCGTCCCCTGTTAAATGTCGCTTTGCGACAATTTTGCCAAAGGCAAAATTATTTAACAGGGTGAAGATATAGTCTAGTCTAAGATAATTTAGATTGAACAGGCTAATAGGTCCCGAGCGTCCACAGCGACGGACCTGTTTGGCACCTCGATGTCGGCTCAACCTATCCTGGGGGTGAAGAAGCTCCCAAGGGTGAGAATAACAAGCCCTTGTAAAACCAACTTATAACGGTGAAGCCCAATATGTGATATAATGAACATATGGGCAATACCGTGGGAACAAAGGATTTATAAATTGCCTTTGACTCGTAACGACTTTGTTCGGCCAAAGCGAACAAGATAGTAGGTGCTTCATAATGAGGATTTAAACTACTATCATACGTTGGCCCAGCGCTTTTTGTGAAAGCGTTGGGAAGATATAGTCTGTACTTTTAGCAATAAAAGAATAAAATGTTGGCTGTTCGCCAATTAAAAGGTTACGCGAGCTGGGTAAGTGAAAATGAGCCCAGTAAAAATCGGCTAATAACGGTGAAGCCCAATATGTGATATAATGAACATATGGGTAATACCGTGGGAAGACAAAATTATATCTCTAAATTTCAGAAACAAATGATTATTGGATGTCTTTTAGGAGACGGCAGATTAGAATGCCGTTCAAAATATAATTTATTCAATGAGATATAAAATTTTGTCCCCGTAACGACTTCTTTGAGAAATCAAAGAGATGAAGGGATAAAAGCCATCATAATACGCCGGCTTGGCGCTTTTTATGAAAAGTGCCAGGAAGTTATAGTCTATACTGTTAGTAATAACAGAATTATATGTCAGACCGTCGTGAGACAGGTTGGTCCCTATCTGCCGCAGGCGTTGATACTTGAGGGAAGCTGTCCTTTGTACGAGAGGATCAGGATGGACAGACCTCTGGTCTACCAGTTGGCCCGCCCGGGCCACGGCTGGGTAGCTATGTCTGGAAAGGATAAGCGCTGAAAGCATCTAAGCGCGAAGCCTCGCCCAAGATTAGGTATCATAGATTCGTGGAAGATGACCACGTTAATAGGCTTCAGGTGTAAGCGCCGTAAGGCATTAAGCCGAGAAGTACTAATCAATCATCAACCCATTGACCTGATTAGTAATTAGTAACTATTATCAATGTTTTATAATGTTTGGAGTAGAATTAGAGCAGGATTGGAGCTGTCTCCCGAAATTCATCTGGAGCCGCTCCAATCCTGCCATAGAGGTCATTTCAAAATTCATTATTGCCTGAGCTTGTCGAAGGCAACCCTTCATGGTTAGCCAAAATTTTATCCTTCGACAAGTTCAGGAAGTAAAATTTTGGCTTTTTGAAATGACCTCATAGAGTTGTTTTAATTAACTCTAACTTTTGCTTAATCATAGGGTGATTATACCGGAGGTGTCCCACCCGTTCCCATTCCGAACACGGCAGTGAAATCCTCCAAGGCCGATGATAGTGGGTTTTCCCGCGAAAGTAGGTCGTCGCCCGATGATTGAGCGAAAGTGAAGCCCAATATCTATTCTCAACTCATCTCAAATCTCAAATCTTTTGACTCTTTCCATAAAAAAACCTATACTTAAAATATAGGTTTTTTATTATATGACCCGGCTTGCCAAACAAATCATCATCGCTATAATTTTTTTCCTGATTTTGGCCGGTTTCGGTTTTTTGGTCTATTGGAATATTTTACCCAATCCAAGCTGTTTTGATAATATTCAAAATCAGAACGAAGAAGGGATAGATTGCGGCGGTCCTTGCCAATCATGCGAAGCGGCGGCTTTGAAAAATTTAGAAATTATTTGGGTTAAAAGTCTTTATGTTAAAGATAATTTTTATGATTTAGCGGCCCGGATTAAAAATCCCAATCAAAATTACGGCAGCGGCCGGATTGTTTATTATTTTAAGTTCTACGATTTAGACGACAACTTAATCGGCCAGGAAAAGGGGACCGCCTATATTCTGCCCAACCAGCTTAAATATCTTATTGCGCCGAAAATAGAAAGCCGAAAGACAATTAAAAAAATAGAAATTTTATTTGAGCCGATAGAATGGCAGAAGTTAAAGGAGTATCAGGCGCCCCAGTTAGCCGTCAGCCAGAAAGAATACTCTTTATCGGAATCGGGCCAGCCGGCCAAAAGCCAGGTTTCCGGTCTGGTTATCAATAAAACCGCTTTTGATTTTGACCAAATAGACATTGATGTTCTTCTTTTTAATCAGGCCGGCGAAATAATCGGTTTAAACACAACCCGCGTCAATACTTTATTGGCCGGTCAGGAGCGCAGTTTTATCGTTGCTTGGTTTGAGCCGATAAAAGAGCCGGTGGTTTCAATAGAAGCAGAGCCGGAAACCAATCTTTTTGATTCAGATAATTATATGAAGCGGTATGGAACATTGGAAAAGTTTAAGGAATATTAGTTAGAGGTCATTTCAAAAAGCCAAAATTTTACTTCCTGAGCTTGTCGAAGGATAATAGTTCAATAAATTCACTATAAAAATTTTGGCTAACCATGAAGGGTTGCCTTCGACAAGCTCAGGCAATAATGAATTTTGAAATGACCTCTTAGTAGAATTTGGGAGTCCTTCTCCCAAAACCCTTGGGAGAAGGACTCCCAAATTCTATGTTTTCTCATTTTAAAAAATTAGACTGGTCCTTAATTATTATTATCCTGCTTCTTAATGCGTCCGGGCTTCTGGCCATTAAAAACACAAGCGAAGATTTAACTAATTTTTACAAGCAGATTTTATTTATCGGTTTAGGCCTGTTTTTGATGTTGTTTTTTAGTTTTTTAGATTACCGGATTCTTAAAAATAATTCCTTAATTTTAATTGTCCTTTATCTTGTTTGTCTTTTTCTTTTGGGGGGATTGTTCTTCTGGGGCCGTGAAATCAGGGGAGCGGCCAGCTGGTTTAAGTTCGGCTTTTTAAATTTTCAGCCGATAGAGCTGGCAAAAATAATTATTATTTTGATTTTGGCCAAGTATTTTTCTCTCCGGCATATTGAGATGTATCGCATTCGGCATATTATCACCTCTGGCGTTTATGTCGGATTGCCGACTTTATTAGTTTTATTTCAGCCGGACTTGGGTTCGGTGGTGGTTCTGGGAAGCGTTTGGCTGGGCATTATGCTTATGGCCGGAATAAAAATGCGCCATCTAATTATTTTGACTCTTATCGCCGCTGTTTTGATAACCAGCAGCTGGTTTTGGCTTTTGAAAGATTATCAGAAACAAAGAATTTTGACTTTTATTAATCCCGGAACAGATCCGTACGGCAGCGGCTATAATCTGGTTCAATCTTTAATCGCTATTGGTTCAGGAGGGTTGTTTGGCCGGGGATTGGGACAAGGTTCTCAAAGCCAGCTTAAATTTCTGCCGGAGCATCAAACTGATTTTATCTTTGCCGCTATTGCCGAGCAAGGGGGATTGGTCGGCGTGGTTTTTTTATTAACTCTTTTCGCTTTTCTTTTCTGGCGGATAATTAGAATTGCTCTGTCTTCGTTAAATAATTTTTCTCGGCTTTTTGCGGTTGGGCTGGTGATTATGCTTTTTTCTCAAACCATTATAAATATTGGTATGAATATGGGCGTTTTACCGATTACCGGTTTGACCTTGCCTTTGGTCAGCTACGGCGGCAGCAGCTTATTGACGATATTTTTGGGCCTGGGAATTTTACAAAGTATTAAGGCAAGGAGTTAAATGTTTCTCTACGAGTCCTTGATTAATATCAAGGATGAGTAGCTAAGAAACATTTAACCGAGCACTCAAAGCGTTGAGTGCTCGGTAAGGTTTTGTAATCAAAAATTCCCTACTAATTTAGTGGGGAATTTTTGAACAAAGCCCTTAAAATAAATCCATTTTTCTCTTAGCCATTTTGGCTTTGCTTAATTCCAGTTGTCTTAAAAATCCCTCTATTTGGTCTAATCTATAGACGCGATAATTATTAGCCGGATGGCGATATGGTTTTAGAATGCCCCGTTTATCCCAGTTTCTCAATGTGAGGGGAGTTACATGAAGTAGTTTAGCCGCTTTTTTGATACTAAGGTATATCATAGTTATATATTACATTTATTAATGTTTTATATTCTTATTCTTATTTTACTTTTTATTAAGGAAGTATGTCAACAAAGAAGCTGTGGATAAGTGATTATTTCTTCTAAATGTTATTTTGAGCGAAATAAAGCGAAGCAAAGGATCTCGCCTGACAAAGCGCGCCCTTAAAATAACACCATTTCTATCTTAATTTTTCTGATTAACGAATATCTAAAAAGCATCTTTGGCAAGGGTGTTATTTTAAGGGCGCGCTTTGATTTGTGTCTGTGGATAATTAAAATTTATCCATTCATCATCAAAATTCATCTGTGGATAACTAAAAATAATTTTTAATTTTTAATTTTTAATTTTTAATCAATATCCGATAGCCGATACTGATATTTTGGCTTGGTTATGCGGAATATTGTCAATAATAAAAGGCGCGGCAAGCAATAAAAATTGAAAATTTTATTGTATCGGATAGAGCTATTGACAGGCAGTTCCGGCCGGAACTATAATAGAGATACAATTTAGTTAGTAAATTTTCTGCAGAAAATCATAGAAATTCTTTCAAGAATTTTATTTTGGTTTTCTGCATTTTTTTATTCAAAAAAGAAGTAATGGAAAATAAATCAGATTCAAATAAATATATTTCTTTGGCCAAAGCCGCTGAACTGTGTGATTATTCGCAGGACTATTTAAGCTTGCGCAGCCGGCAGGGCAAGTTAAAGGCGGTAAAGGTAAGCCGCAATTGGCTGACGACCAAAGAATGGGTAGATGATTATGTCAGACAAGTAGGCGCTTTGGAAAAACAAGCAGAGTTTTTAGAGGCGCCGGTCGCTCCGCCAATTAGCCAGCCAACAAAATTAGGAGCAAGGCTCCTAATAGGAGCCTTGCTCCTTAAATCAACTCTTGAGGCATTAGACAAATACATTAGCCAGCCAATTGAAAGGGGATTGGCTTTTGTTGAATTAGGGGCGGTTGTAGCCAAGCAATTTATTCGTCAAGCGAACAAAGCAGGTAAAGAGGCCTTACGCCAGCCAATATTTACTTTAAGCGTAATTCTTTTGGGTTTAGCGGCTATTGGTTCAATTTTTATCTTTAGTCCGGGCGCCCGGGCTGAATTTAGCCGCGCTTTTCAAAAAGCGGGCCGGGTTTTAGCGGAGATAGAAAGCGAAGCAGGGGATTTTGGTCTTGGTCAGGTTGAAAAAACAGTTGAATTGGCCAAAAACGCGGAAAATAACATTGATAGAGGTTTGGCTTTGATAAGAACCTGGCCTCAAAGAATTGAATCAGCCAATTCGTCTCTTAAAAAAGAATTAAAAGGCGGGCTTCGGTTTGTCTTTGAGGAGGCAGAAGATTTTATTGGGCAAACGCCTCAAAGGATTATCGGGTTTAGCGGCGCGGCAAAACAAGGATTTCAGAAGGCCGGCGAAAGAAACGAACAATTAAAAGCGCGCCTAAAATTCTCACTGAAAAAAGCCCCCTCAAAAATTATTTTATGGGGGATGACAAAGCAATCCCGTATTAAAAGACAGGTTTTAGAAATTGCTTCTCTGGCGGTTAAAATAACAGAAAAGGGGATAGTCACAATAGATAAAGCGATTCAGGGAATAAAATCAGCTCCGGAAGTTCTTTTGTCTTTATCCGATAGGGCATTATACACAGCCAAATCAGCGCCTTTGTATGTATCCGATATGATGGAAAAAATATCCGATACGGCATCCGATACGGCTGAAAAACTGGGCAATCAACTGGCCTTGATGCCAAATCAGGCCAATCGCGCTGTTTTGCGATTAAAAGAGCGAGTTGGGGAGAAAAATAAGGAGGCGGCCCGACAGATTCAGGCACTCCCCCGGCAAATTTCTCAATGGGGGAGTGGTAAAAAATCGCAGAGCGAAGCCACTTTGGCCAGTTTAGCTGATTCTCTAACAAATTTCAGTCAAAAATTGACTAAGGCCGTCCAAAAAACTAAAAACACCCTCGGCGATACATATATTAAGGTAGCCGAGTTTTTAATTCCCGGCTATTCATTGGAAGAGGAGAGGATTATTCAGAGAGCAATCAAGACCAAAGAAATTAAAACTCCGGTTGTTCAGGAAACCATCAGGAAAGAAGAAAAAGCAAAAGTAACAGAAATAACCAAGACCAAAGAAATAACCAAAGAAGTGGTCAAGGCAACCGAAACGACAAGGGTAATTGAATCAGCCGATTTAACCGAACTCAATTCCCAAATCTCAAATCTTGATTCTAAAATTTCAACTCTTAAATCCCAAATTGTTTCTAAAATAGATTACACTGTCCCGTCCTACGCGCCGGTCTATATTCCATCAGCCGGCCTTCAGGTTTCCGGCCATTCCATTTTAGCCACTCTTAATGTGAGCGGTTCCGGCGCTATCGGCGGCTCTTTGTCAGTTCATGACAATGCCAGTTTTGGCAATCTTAAATCAACCACTGATACTTTTAATGTTTATTCCGCGGCTGGCTTTAGCGAAGCAGCCACTTTTAGCAGCAGCGTCAGCGCCAATTCCGGCTTAAATGTCAGCGGCAGTAATCTGACAGTCGGTTCTTTAAGTATTGATCCGGCAACCGGTAATATTTCCACTACCGGTATTTTAATAAGCGCAACCGGCAGTACTTTTACCACTACCACCTTAGCTACCACTACTCTTTCTCAATTAACCGTTTCCGGCAACGCGACCACCACCGGCAATCAAGTTATCAGCGGAAATCTTTTGGTTTCCGGCAATGCCACTACCACCGGCAAACAGGCATTTTCCGATACAGTCAGCATTGCCGACCTTTTAACCGCCACTTCCACTCAAATTTTAGCCACGACCACTTCAGCGGCTTTAACTATTCGGCAGAACTCAACCGGCAATATTATCAATATCAAGGACAGCGATACTTCTGTTTTTACTATTTTAGATGGCGGAAACCAAATCATCAACGCTTCTTCCACTTCGCCGATTGTCAACTTAACTGCTTCTTCCACTAATACTCATCTTAATTTCAAATTAGCCGGCACCGGCCCTCTTCTTAATATCACCAATAATACCGACACTTCCAGATTATACATTGACAACACCGGCAACCTCGGCATCGGCACAACCACGCCAAAAGCGCTTCTGACTTTAAACAACGGCGCTCTTTGTCTTGATAACAATACCGGCGCTTGCGGCTCCCAGACCCTTTTAGCCGGTCAGTTCTACTCGCTTGGCAGCGCCACCACGACCAAGTCAATGTACATCGGAGGTACGGCTTCCACCACTGAACTCTTTGTTCAGGGCGCGGGGCATATTGGCGGCAATCTTTCTTTAGATGGCGCATTAAATGTTTTAAGTTCGGCAACCACTTCTAAGTCTTTCTATATCGGAGGCACGGCTTCAACCACAGAGTTGTTTGTTCAGGGTACAGGCCACTTTGGCGGTAATCTTTCAACTGACGGAACCTTAAATGTTTTAGGTTCCGCCACCACTTCCAAGTCATTCTATATCGGGCAGGACTTAACCGTCAGAAACGGACGTCTGGGTGTGGGCACAGCCGATCCGGCGGCCACCGCTGAAATAGTCAACACTTCATCCGGCGCCACGGCTGACCAGCTTTATCTT
>MHMZ01000008.1:0-8353 GCA_001819555.1 Candidatus Portnoybacteria bacterium RIFCSPHIGHO2_02_FULL_39_12
CGAGACGCCGATAAAGTTCAATAATTCTATTAAAGTGTCACCTATGTGCCCGTCAAGTACAACTACTTGACAACAGACATTAGTCTGCTATACTAATAATGTCTTTCGGTTCTACCATAGAACCGTTAGGGTTATACATCCCAGGGACACCCTCTTAGCTGAGGGTGTCTTTATTTTGTACGATGTTTTAAATCTTTGCCCCAAAGTTCATTTATGTCTTTCAAATCAAAATAGCCGTCTCCTCCTGTTTTTAATTCGTGAGAAATATTGTCTTTTGACGAAAAAATATAAACTTTCTTACCACGATTTTTTAAATAATTTACCAACGCCAAAAAATCAGCATCGCCACTAAATAAAACAGCTATGTCATATTTATTTATATTATGGAGAGCATCTATTGTCAGTTCTACATCCATATTTCCTTTTTCTAAAATAGATTCTTCGTTTCCACTAATGGTAGAGATTCTCTTTAGTTCTTTTTTTCTTATGGTAAAACCAAGCCCCTTTTTAAGATATGTGTAAAATTTGTGTTTCCCATCCAGGTTATAATCCCTTGTGCCGTCTTTTGGATAAGCATCATAATAAAAAATTTCAACTTTGCCGGCGTTTAATTCATTTTTAAAATAATCTTTGAGCTTTTTGTACTCAATAAATTTCTTCACCGACTTTACGGCATTCCAGACATTAGACGCGTCAATAAAAACATAGACGACACTCCCATTTTTTATTTCTTTATCTTTTTGATTAAACATATTTACAAAAACTAAACTTTTGTTTTTTCGCAAACTCTCTAAACGCCTCGGCGATTTCCTCCAAATCGTGGTCTAAGATTTTACGGCCGTCAGAATCCGAGGCGAAATTGCCTTTGCCGTCTTTTTTATAAACATAATCGCCGGAATTGTTTTTGCCGGCTTTTTTAGAAACCGCCATAAAAATTGGGTAATCTTTTTGCGGCTTACCAGCCTCGTTGCCCCATTTTTGTAAAAATAAAACACTGGTCTTTGTACCGGTATGAGGTTTAAATGAATTGCCGTGCAGGCCAACTACGGCTAAAATTCTCGCTCTGTCAAAAAGCCATTCGCGGATATATTTCATATTGGTATTATTTAAAACTCCTTGCGGCAGGACAATGGCCAAGCGGCCGCCCGGCCGAATCGCGTCAAGCGAGCGCTCAATAAAAAGAATGTGCCGCTCAACATTATTTTTCAATTTGCCGTTTTTCTTAGCCAGCTCATATTGACGAAGAAGGCCTGATTCCGGGTTTTCTCCGGCAAAAGGAGGATTACTCAATAAAACATCAAAATCTAAATGACGATAAGTGAGCTGGTTTTCTTTCTCGTCCGGGGAATTGTCAATTTTAGCCAGAAGCGGCTTAAGAGCGACTCTGGCTTCCTCGGCTTCTCTGCCCTGCCAATCCCTGGCGTCAAGCGCGTCTCTTTTAAAAATATGATGACGGCCATCGCCGGCAATAAGCATCAACGCCTGGGAAATGCGCCTCATATTATCGTCAAAATCAAGCCCAAAAAGATATTTAACGGCATAACCTTTTTCAGCCGCTTCTGTTTTTAATTTCTTCCAGACATAATACATTGTATGAAGAAGAAATCCTCCGGAGCCGCAGGCCGGGTCTATTACATATTCGTTATCTTTCGGATTAAGCATTTCAACGCACATTTTAATCACATGCCGGGGAGTAAAATATTGTCCTTTTTTACCTTTAGAAACCTCGGCTATCAGATATTCAAAAGCGCCGTCAATAATTTCTAATTCTCCTTTGCCAAGCTCTAGAAGACGGACTTTTTCTAAAAAAGGAACGCAGATATTGAGTCGGGCCGGAGAAATTTTAATCCTGTCGGATTCTTCAAAGGTATCCGACCATTCATGAATCGCTTTTTTAAAAAGCTGATTATTGATTACTTCGTACGTTTTTTCCTGGTCTTGATATTTTCTAAAAATCACCTCCTGGTCTTTTCTTTTTTCACGCGCCAATTTCTCATCGTAGAGCTTGGCGTAAATGAGCTTAAAAATCTCGTCAAAAACATTGGCTCCGGAACCGGCCAAAGCCAATTCTTCTATTCTTTTAACGATAGAAACAAAATCAAATTTCGGGTTTAATTCTTTATAGGTTTTTTTGACTTCAAACAAATCGTCTATGGTTTGGTCAGCTCGCGGTATTTCGCTTAATGAATCCTGATATTCTTTTGGAAAAGGCCGATAAAGAATCACTCTTTCACTGCCGTTAGACCAAACGCCAATTTCCGCGCCTTCTGCGGAAAGATAACTTTTAAGTTGTTCAACTCCTTTTTTCTCGGTTGGGCTTTTAACTTCTATGATAATAAAAGGAGTAATTTTGTCTTTTTTATAGACAACTATGTCGGCTGATTTAGCGTGGATTTCGTGGCCAAAATGAATGCTTTTTTCAATATCTATCCGGTCAAACGGATAACCGTAATCTTTATTTAATTTATAAAGCCAAAGCTGACGGATAATTTCTTCCGGCCTTCCTTTTTGCTTTTTTGCGTCAAAAACAATTCTTGGTTTTTTTGTTTTCAGGTCTTTGATGTTAAATTTGCCCTTTGATTCTTCGGTGATTTTTAAAATATCCTCAAAATCGGTAATATTTTTAAATTCATTCAAGCCATAAATAATATCCGGCTGGCGAAAAATTTTATTGATTATTTCTTTGGCTTTGTTTTGTTTTTGAGTTGGCATAAGTTTAATTATTTAACTGATTTCCATTGTCCATTTTTAAAAACCGAAATTACTTTTCCCACAAGACGCATTCCGTCTTCAAAAAGAATAACTTTATGTTTTGGATCTGGATTTTCCGGTTTGAGATAGACATAAGGCGGGTTATCGTCAGAGATAAAACGCTTAACAGTTGACTCGTCTTTTACATTTGCTAAAACCACATCGCCTGAAAAAAATTCTTTTTGACTTTTCACTAAAACCATATCTCCGTCATCAATGCCAGCGTTAATCATTGAATCTCCAGAGATTTTTAAAAGGAAAACTTCGTCTTTAAGTCTGGCTACTTCTGAAGAAACTGACTGCCATTCACCCGATATTTCAATCGCCTCAATAGGCGCGCCGGCGCTTGTTGCGCCCAAAAAAGGAATAAGTGGGAGCTTATTAAGAACTTTATAACCTAATGGTAAAATATTTATACTTCGCGCTGATGATTCGTTTCGTTTTATAAAATCTTGCTTTTCTAATTTAACTAAAAGATCAATAATTGATTGATTTGAAGAAACATTTAAATCTTCTTTCATTTCTTCAAAAGTTGGCGGGTAGCCGCTGTTCTTAATATAATTATAAATAATAGACAATAATTCTTTTTGTCTTTTTGTAATTGTCCCTTTTCCCATAACACCTCCTTTCTTATATTATCTTATATTATAATACCCGACTAAATAGTCGGGGTCAATGTTGATACTGTGGATAACTTTTTTTGTTTAATATTTAAAAAACACCTAAGTTTCTTTTTGATTTCTAATCTTTTGAGATCTCTTGATAATGAATTCTTTTTTGCTATTTGTATTCCCGAATAATTTCTTCCCGCTCTTTATCGGTGATTGGACAATTATTACAGCGATATACTCCGCAGAGCGATGAATATCCGCCGCGGGATATTTCGTCTTTCTTTTTTATTTTTCGTTATCGTTTTTGGCATAAATTTCATTTGAACCGCTAAAATTTGTATTGGAATCCCTCTCCGATTTTCCATACCCCTTTTTCACGAAAAGCAGGGATGGTCTGGCGGCGGGCGGCATTGGTAATAGCGGAAGCTGAAAGTTTATTTTTCTTAATATATTCTGATAAATTGACAATAATCTCGGCCTTGAGATAAGTTACTCTTTTGCGCAGTGACTCCATCAGCGCCAGGGCCATAATTTTTTCCATGACTTTCGTGTTTTTCTTTTCCAGATAATCCTTAAACGCGCGATAATACACGTCTTTTTCTTTATCTCGAATGATAACTCGCGGGAAGCCGTATTGGAGCAACTGGAGATTTATAATTACCCTCCCTAGGCGGCCGTTGCCGTCGTAAAAGGGATGAATGGTTTCAAAATCAAGATGAAATTTGGCGATTTTGTCTAAAAAATAAGTATCGAGGTCGCTCCCGTACTCAAGCAAAATGCTTTCTATCATTTGTTCAACATGTTCGGGCGCAGGAGCAATGTAGGTACCCACACGCACAAATTCTCCTTGCTTGCGGAAGCGGCCGGCAATAGGATCGTCAATGCCGCCGATAAGCATTTGATGTAAAAGCAATATCAAGTCTTTCGTCAACGTGTCATTTTGAGCTTTATCGCGCTTGTAGGTGATGACTCTGGCTAAGTTTTTTGCCTCAAAAACTTCACGTAGAGATACATCGCGGGATAATTCCTGTTCCAGTAGAATTTTTTCTGTTTCTTTCAGGGTAAGTGTTGAATTTTCTATAGCGTTTGAGTTATAAACATTTTCCGGTATTTCCACCTCATCAATCATTGCCAAAAGCGCCTCTTTCCCCGTTTTTAAAAAGTCGTATTCCGCTTTTAACGCTTTGATTCGTTTTTTAATGGGTTGTGGGCTAGCCATATTTCTATTCTATACAATTCACTATATTTTGTCAATATGACGTGAATTGCGTAAAAAAGTAAGGCACATTCACTATACCCCGCAAATTACCTCTGGTCAAACTAAAAAAGCCCCGGTTTTAAGGGCTGTTTTGCTTAGTGATTTAATATTTTGACATCAGACGTCCGCCACTGTATCTTCTTGGTAATTGACAAATTTATTCGCCAAAGAATTGCAATTTAAAAAAGAGGCTTCAGTGGAGGACGTCGGATGTCTATAAACAAAGCTTATAAATCTCCATAATTTCTTTGAGCCGGTTTTTGTCTAAAGCCGGCATTTTGAGGCCGAGGGATTTGGCTTTGGCATTGCTTAAAACGCAGTTGCTTCTTTTGGCTTTGACCAAGCCGTGTTTGCCTTCTAATTCTTCTAAGGTGATTAAAGCGTATTTATGGTTTGGGTTAATAATTTTTTTGTATTGCTCAAGAATCTGGCTGTGTTCAATATAGCCGTCATTGGTTAAATTTAAAATGCCGATTGGTTTAATCTCGGCTAATTTTTCTAAAGCCGGAAAAAGGTCTTCAATTAAAGTTGCGGAATTGGGCAAAGAGATTACTTTTTGATAAGAAATAATTTTGCTGATTAAATTGCGCGGGTGCGGCTCAACTGAAATGGGCATTCTGATTCTTGCTTGTAAAACCGGTAATTCTTTGAGGGCTAATTGCATGGCGATTCTTGCCCGGGAATAAAAACTTCCGAAAAAATTCGGCTCGTCTTCTTCGGTAAAAGGCGTGTCCGGCCCGCCCGAGTAAACACAGCCGGATGAAATTTGAATTGGATAAGCCCCGGATTTTAAGGCGGCCAGCGCCGCGTTAAGAGCGCCGAGAACATTAATCCGAACAGTCGTTTCTTTATTGTCTTCGCACCAATCAATGTTTGGCTCGGCCCTGGCTCCGGTAAAGTTTATCACCGCTTCCGGCTGTGTTTGTTTAAAAGTTTTAACCAATAACGGAAAATCAGTTATTTCCACTCGCTTGGTTAAAACAATATGGCCTTTGCTTTTTAAATATTTAGCGCAGCGGCTGCCTAAAAAGCCGGTTGAGCCGAGAATGTAGAATTTCATAAATTCGGGAGCAAGTTCAGGAGCAGCTCCATTGGAGCAGTTCTGAAATTCAGAACTGCTCCAATGGAGCTGCTCCTGTTCCATACTGCTTCCTATAATACTCCAAATACTTGCCGGATTTAAGCGGCTGCCACCATTGAGAGTTGTTTTTATACCACTGAACTGTTTTAGCCATGGCTTCGGAAAAATCATATTTTGGCTGCCAGCCCAGATTTCGCAATTTAGAACAATCCAAAGAATAACGCCGGTCATGGCCGGGCCGGTCTTTAACAAATTCAATAGAGCTTTCGTCTTTGTTTAAATAATTTAAAATCAGCCGGGTTATTTCTAAATTGGTTTTTTCATTAGCGGCCGCGATATTATAAACTTCGCCAATTCGGCCGTGATGCAGAATATAATCAATAGCCGCGCAATTATCTAAAACAAAAATCCAATCACGCACTTGCAAACCATCGCCGTAGACCGGCGCTTTTTTATTTTCCAGGAGATTAGTGATAAAAAGAGAAATAAGTTTTTCAGGGTATTGAAATTGGCCAAAATTATTGGAAGAACGAGTTATAATAACCGGCAAATCATAAGTTTTAAAGTAAGAAAGAGCTAAAAGAGAAGCCGCGGCCTTACTGCTTGAATAAGGGCTGGAGGGATTTAAAATATCTGATTCTTTGAAAGAGCCGCTTTCAATAGAGCCGTATTCTTCATCTGTGCCAATATGAATAAAACGAGAAATTTTACACTGACGAGCCGCTTCTAATAAAACATGGACGCCTAAAATATTTGTTCTTAAAAACTCATCCGGATCTATAATAGAACGGTCTACGTGGCTGAAGGCGGCAAAATTTATTATGGCGTCCGGCTGGCGGGAAACTAATTGCTCCACTATTTTTTTATCGCCAATATCTCCTTTAACAAAACTATAACGAGGGCTATTTTTAATGTCTCGTAAATTCTCAAAATTAGCGCAGTAACTAACAATATCAAGATTAATAATCCGATAATCTGGATATTTATTCAAAATATAACGGATAAAATTAGAGCCAATAAACCCTAGCCCTCCTGTAATCAATAAATTCATATTTTATTTCTCCTTCCGGGGGCAGCCCCCGGCGCCGGGGGCTGCCCCCTCATAATTAATCAATTAATTCTTTAATTTTAGTAACGGGCACTGTGTTGACCAAACCATTTTGATTGACTAAATTCAGGCCGATCACTTCGCCTTTGATATTGACCAAAGGCCCGCCATTGGCCAGAAAACTTTCTTCGTCTAAATTAAGAAAGATAATTTCTTCCTGAATGCCCCTGATAGTTCCGATGTTAATAAAACGATAGAATTTATTTTCCCGGACCTCTCCGGTAGTTTTTTCAAGAAGAGGCAGGACCTGGGCGCCGATTAAAACAATTCTTTCTCCTAAAAACAGCTCGCTAAGATTGGCCAAAGAAACAACCGGCAGATTAGTTTCGTTTATTTTTAATAAGGCCAAATTATTTTTTAAATCTTTTTTGACGACTCTGGCCGTTGAAGAGCTGTTTTCTCTAAAAACCAGATAATCGGCGCGTTGAGAAATCAGGTCAGCCGTTGTTATCACCAGGCCGTCGGAAAAAACAATAAAGCCGGTTCCTTCTTTGATAATTTTTTTATTAGCCACGGCCTGAACCGCCACCACCGAAGAACTTATTTTTTTAATCGCTTCCTCAACGGCCGTATTTTCAATAACGACAATTTTTTCCGTTTTATTGATAATCGTTGTCCCGTCTTTGGCTCTTTGAATAAATCCTAGGCCGGAAAAAGGAGGAAAGCCGGCCAAATACGGCAAAAAAAACTGGTCAGCCAAGACGCCTCCCAATCCGCCGATGATTAAAATAGCGATAAGTTTAAGAATTTTTTGCTTCATTAGTCCAAAGGACGCAACAAGGTCAGACCCTAAGGAGACGACCTTATAAGGTCGTCTCCTTAGGGTCTGACCTTGTCTCTACGCTTCCACTCTCTAACCCAACATAAACCAATTAAGAGCTTGGGTCAAATAATCATTAAAAAGCATCGTTAAAACAGTCGCGCCGGCCAAAAATGGACCAAAGGGAATTTGAGATTTCATAGTTTTCTTTTTAGCCGCGATTAAACCGAGCCCGACCACGGCTCCGCCAAAAATCGCCAAAAACAGGGCTGATAAGATATTGGGCCAGCCCAAAACCAACCCCATCAAAATTCCCAGTTTAACATCGCCCAAACCGAGCCATTTGCCTTTGGAAATAAGAACCAAAATTAAAAAAAATCCGGCGCCAGCTAAAACTGCCATTATTGTATTTGGTATTTGGTATTTGGTATTTGGTATAAAAAAACCAGATACCAGATACCAGATACCAGACGCTAAAATGGCCGGATAAACGATTTTATCCGGAATAAGATAATGTTTCAAATCGTAAACGAAAATAATGATTAAAAAAGAGATAATAAGAAAATAATAAAAAAGACTGAAGACAGAAGACTGAAGGCTGAAGATTATTAAAAAGAGTAATCCGGTGGCTATTTCTACGGTTGGATACTGCCAGGAAATTTTCTGGCGGCAATACCGGCATTTGGCTTTTTGCCAAATAAAACTAAAAATCGGAATTAAATCAAACGATGATAAAATAGCCCCGCATTTGGGGCAATGGGAACGGCCAATTAAAATCGGCTCT
>MHMZ01000008.1:8422-18640 GCA_001819555.1 Candidatus Portnoybacteria bacterium RIFCSPHIGHO2_02_FULL_39_12
GCAAATTAAACCCTGCTAAACTCTTCGGCTGTCAGGCTGTCTAAATACAAAAACTAAGGCGAGACGCAATAAGCCGGGTCAGCGCAAGCCGCGCCTAAAACCGTTGCATCCAAATCATCATCAAGGGCCGCGTTGGTGGCATTCTCTAAAGTCCCTTTCAAAACATAACCCTGGTTGCCGCTGGCTACCCAATATTCATAACTGCCGGTGCCCGGATCACCCGGTATAGAAGAAATATAACCGCCTGCTTCTATGGCTGTTTCCATAACTGACCATTGGTTGCTAGCGGCTGTGCCCGGATAACCGGTGCTCGTATTATCATCGTAATACATTTCCAGAGCCAAAGCCACCTGCCTCATATCGCTGACTCTTCGGGTGTCTCGGGCCTTGCTTCTGGCTGTATTTAAAGAAACCAAAACAATGGTGGCTAAAATACCGATAATGGCAATAACAACCAATAGCTCAATTAAGGTAAAGCCCTTTTGTCCCCGGCTTCTCTTTAAGTATTGCAACATTATTTTCACCCCCTTTCGTTATTTTATTTTTATTTTTATTTTTATTTTCGACCTTTTTACTATTCGCTATTCATTGTCCGCTGTTCACTAATTATAATCCGCCGGCTATATTATAAATCGGCATTAAAATAGCGGCCACTAAAATAGCCACCATAATGCCCAAGCCGATAATTAAAAGCGGTTCAATCAACTGGCTTAAATTATTGACAATATTATCCACTTCCCGGCTGTAGAAAACGGCTAAATTTTGTAAAATAGAATCTAATTTTCCGGTTTTCTCGCCTGTTTTTATCATTTGAGAAACCAACGGAGGAAATTGCTTTTGCTTTTCTAAAACAGAACTGATGGTATTGCCGGCCTTAACCTCGTCGCGGGCCTGATAAATTATTTTCTGAAAAACAGTATTGCCAACCACCTCGCCGGAAACATTTAAGGCCTGGATAATCGGCAAACCGCCCTTGATTAAAGTGCTCAAATTTTCCGTAAAGCGGGCTAAATAAGTTTCTCTGAAAATCCGGCCCAAAACCGGCAGTTTCAGCTTGGCGATGTCCCAAATTCGGCGGCCGGAAGAAGTTTTTATATATCGCCAAAGACCAATGACAAAACCGATAAAAATCAGGCCAAGGAGCCAACCGCTTTCCCTGATAAAACCGCTCAAACTGATAATAATTCTAGTCGGCAGAGGCAAGGCCTGACCGGATTCTTCTAAAATACTGGTGAGCTGCGGCACCACCATAACCATCATTAAAACGCCGATTAAAACAAAAGCGCCTAAAACAAAAACAGGATAAATCATCGCGCCTCTAACCTTGGAAGCAAGATAATATTCTTTTTCCAAGTGCTCGGCCAGATAATCCAGGGACTCCTGCAACCGGCCGGTCACTTCGCCCGATTTAATCAGATTGATATAAAAAGCGGAAAATATTTTAGGGTGTTTGGCCAAGGCCTTAGACAAAAGCAGGCCGCCGTCCACATCAGCGGCAATTTCTAAAAGGGATTCTTTAAAAAATTGATTTTTGACCTGCGCTCCCAAAACTCTAAGCGATTGAACTAAAGGCACGTCAGCGCCGACCAGAGTGGACAACTGACGGGAGAAAACAACCGTTTCTTTTTTCTTAACCCGCTCAAAGAGTTTAATTTTTTTGGAAAAAAATGGCGCTTGGCGGGCCGATTTTATATTAACCACCACCAAATCATTATTTTGCAGAATTTTAATTGCCGCTGTCTCGTCAACCGCTTCAATCTTACCGGTCTGAATTTCCCCTTTTTTGGTACGGGCGAGATAGTTAAATTTCATACCAATTTTGCCTAAATTTATGAGCGGAGCTCAAGCATAGCGAAATAAATTTAGCTACAACATTGAGCACCCCCTCTTTTTAGACCCCCTCCTTTTCGCCCCGCAAAAGGAGGGGGCTCAAAAAGAGGGGGTAAGGGTTTTCTAACAAAATTTTCTGCGCCTATCGGCTTGAAAATTTTGAGAAAATCCTTTATTTTTTCAACAGCATCCTCAACTCCGAAACATTGGTTGAATAAACCTCGGCGCTCTCCAGAGAAATTATACCACGATTAACCAAATCGGCCAAAGAGCGGTTCAAAGAAATCATCCCTTCTTCGGAACTGGTCTCAATAACCATATCTATTTGATGAACTTTGCCTTCGCGGATTAAATTTCTAATGGCTGAATTAACAATCATCAATTCCACCGCGTTAATTACGCCTCCTTTAACGCTGGGGATAAGCCGGCGGGAAAGTATGCCTAAAAGAGTGGCGGCCAATTGCATCCTGATTTGATTCTGTTGATACGGAGGAAAGCTATCAATAATCCGGTCAATGGTTTGGGCGGCTGTATTGGTATGAAGAGTAGTTAAAACCAGATGGCCGGTCTCGGCCGCGGTCACGGCCGAAGAAATTGTCTCCGGGTCGCGCATCTCGCCAATCATAATCACATCCGGGTCCTGACGGAAAACTTCTCTTAAACCGCGATGAAAATTCTGGACATCTTCGCCCACCTCTCTCTGGTCAATAACGCATTTGTCTTCTTTGAAAATATATTCTATCGGATCCTCAATGGTGATTATATGGTCAGAGCGAGTATGGTTAATTTCGTCAATCAAAGCGGCCAGAGCCGTGGATTTGCCTTGGCCCGAAGGACCGACTACCAGAAAAAATCCCTGTGAAACCTTGACAAACTGATGGCAGATTTGAGGCAAATTTAATTCTTCAATGGTTCTAATTTTGGTCGGAATATGCCGCAAAGCCACGCTCACCTGGCCTAACTGGCGATAGATATTAATTCTAAATCTGGCTTCGTCTTTATAGCCAAAAGATAAATCAATATCTCTCTGGCTGATAAATTGCTCCTTTCTCTCTTCTGAAAGAAGCGAAAAAGCAATGGCTTCTGTGTCTTGGGCCGTTAAAGCCGGTGTTTCAGGCAATGCGGTTAGGTGGCCGCTAATTCTCAAAATCGGCGGCCGGCCCGCGGTTAAATGAATGTCTGAAGCGTCTTTATTGACGGCGATGTTTAAAATTTCTTCAAGTTGTTTTTTATAGTTATTAGTCACGGATTTTAAGGTCTGACCTTTTTACTTTAGGTTACTTTAGGAGCCTCGCTCCTAAAGAAGGAGCGAAAGAATTTAGGAGCGAGGCTCCTAAAAAAAGGCTCCTAAAAAAGTCGGGGTTTATTTTTTCGCTAATATCTCCTTAACTTTCGCCACGACCGCGGTCGGCGTAAAATGAGCTTTAATAATATATTCATCAGCTCCCAAACTCAATCCTTTTTCCACTTCATTTCTTTGACCGAGATTAGTCAAAAGCACCACCGGAATTTTTTTAAGTTGCGGATTATTTTTAATTTTTTCCAGAATTTCAAAACCATCCATTTTGGGCAAAACAATATCTAAAAGAATTAAATCGGGTTTATTCTTCTCAATTTTTTGCAGCCCTTCTTGGCCGTCAATAGCTACCTCCACCTCAAAATTAGCTTGAGTGAATTTAGTGACGTACATTTCGTTTAAAAACGGGTCGTCTTCAATGATGAGAATTTTAGACATAGTCGGCTAACAGCTAACAACAAACAGCTAACAACAATTATCTAGTTGTAAGTTGTAAGTTGTAAATTGTAAGTTGTCAGCTCCTTTAGGGCGAGGCCGTATTTAATCCTTTTGACCTCCCGTTAATAGAATTTGTCTCTAAATAATATTTAAGAAGATAAACGCTTCCATTGACCGATTGATAATAATATTTATAGATTACTCCATCAACCGCGGCGTTTAAGGGATCAATTGGCACCGCCTGCATGGAGTCGGCCGAAACAAGGGCTTGAGACATATTATCAGAGCCGGTGAGATAGCCGTCATAGACAGGAAAAATCCGGGCGTCTATGTTATACAAAGACAAACCCTCCTGAATGGATTTGATATCGCTCACCCGTCGGGCGTCTCTGCTTTTCTGCTTGATGTTTTTGACGCTGATTAAAACAATAGCGGCGATTAAACCGATAATGGCGATAACGACAAGCAGTTCAATTAAAGTAAAAGCTTTTTTAGTCATAAAACTTGAAAATTGAAACTTGAAACATAATTTTAAAGGTTTTAGTTTTTAGGAAGTTACTCCTCCACCGCCTTTAACATCTCTTCAAAGGAAATAATACCCTGAAGGGCCTTAAAAACGCCGTCCTGTCTCATTGTAACCATTCCCTGTTTTTTTGCCTCTTCTTCTATGGCCGCCTCAGTCGGATTTTTAGTAATAATTTCTTCTAAGGCTGGAGTCATTAAAACTACCTCAAAAAGAGCGATTCTTCCTTTAGTGCCCTTATTGGCGCAAAACTTACAACCCTGGGCCTGATAAACTTTATATGGTTTTTTCCAAACGATTTTCTTTTTATGTTCCGGATTTAATTTCCCCAGTTCTTCCTCAATAATAGCGGTAATCTGCGGCGAGGCGCTCACTTCTTTCTTGCATTCCTCGCACAGCCGTTTTATTAAACGTTGGGCCACGGCTAAATTCAAAGCTGAAGGCAAAAGAAAAGCGCCCACACCCATATCAATCAAACGGGGAATTACGCCGACCGCATTGTTGGTATGAAGAGTAGAAAGGACTATGTGACCGGTCAAAGCCGCGTGAATTGCCAAACTGGCCGTTTCTTCGTCTCTGATTTCGCCCACCATTATCACATCGGGGTCCTGACGCAAAATACTGCGGAGGCCCGAAGCAAAACTATAGTTGATTTCCGGCCTGATTTGAGACTGATTAATTCCTTCAATATAATATTCAACCGGATCTTCCAAACTGATGATGTTTACTCCTTCTTGGTTTAACACATTAAGTATAGCATAAAGAGTTGTCGTCTTGCCAGAGCCGGTCGGCCCGGTTATCAAAATCATCCCGAATGGTTTTTCAATGGCTGCTTCAAGCGCCTTTAGATTATAACCGAAAAGACCCAAATCAGCAAAACCTTTTAATCCGATACTTGGATCCAAAACCCTTAAAGCCGCTTTTTCTCCGCTCACCGTCGGCAGGGTGGAAACCCTAAAATCTATTTTTCTCTTATCAATAATAGTATGAAAACGGCCGTCTTGGGGAACCCTTGTTTCGTCAATTTTCAAATTGGAAAGAATCTTTATCCGCGAAATGACAGCTGAATGAATTTCTTTCGGTAAAAAAAGGCTGGTGCGCAAGCCCCCGTCAACCCGGAAACGAATCCTAACTTTATCTTCTGTCGGCTCAATGTGAATATCCGAAGCCCGGCCTTCGGTGGCATGCCTTAAAATAACCGCGACTATTTTAGTCACCGGCGCTTCGGCCGTAATTTTTTGAACCAGTTCTTCTGGTTTTATTTTAGCGGCCGGCGCTTTTACTTCTTCTATTTTCAATTCCTGCTCCAGTTCTTTAAGGGCCTTTTCAACTTCGCCGCGCAAGCTCCGGTACTGCTTAAGAACATTAAAAAAATCAGTCGGTTTGATAATAAATATCTTTGGTTCCAGCTGGCTGCGCAAAGCAATAAACCTCAAGGCCTCCCTGGCTTTCAAGTCATCGGGATTAACCAAGCCGACTTCTAAAATCCCTTTATCTCTTTTTATGGGAATAAGTTGATAAAAAGCGGCCGCCTCCTCGGGAATTTCTTTTAAGACCTCAACAGGAATATCTTTATTGGCTAAATCAGCAAAAGGCACTTTAAGCTCTTTAGCCCTCTTTTGAACTTCTTCTGTTTCTTTATTTTGATGATTGCTCATTTTATCGAAATTTTGGAGCTCCATTTTGGAGCGAACGAAATTTCGCTACAAAATGGAGCGCCCAGCCCCCTAAGCTGTCACCTGATAAGATAAATTTATAAAATCATTTATATTTATCCATTACCTTTGAATTTTCTAAGCAACAGCTTAGAGGGCTGGGTAAGGGTTTTGTTGCCAAAAATCCTGCGCCTGACGGCTTGGATTTTTGGACAAAGCCCTTAATATGGCGCAAACGGATTCTCTCTTCCCGCTTCTCCCACTTCTATGGGCCCGGCGCCATCGGTTTTTAAGGCCTGATACTGGGGGTTTTTAAATAAACTGGTGTCTAATTCTATTTCTTCAAGCGAGCGTTCTTTTTTTTGAGAATCAACGGCCGGCGGCGCGCTGTCGGAAGGGATTTTTTCTTTGCGAAAACCAAAGTATAAAACAAGGATAGTGATAAGAACCACTCCGATTAAAACAAGAAGTAATTTTTTTTGTTTTGCTTGAAAGGGAAAAGAGATGCCCATTTTATCGAAATTTTGGAGCTCCATTTTGGAGCGAACAAAATTTCGCTACAAAATGGAGCACCCAGCCCCCTAAGCTGTCATCTGATAAGATAAATTTATAAAATCATTTATATTTATCCATTACCTTTGAATTTTCTAAGCAACAGCTTAGGGGGCTGGGTAAAGGTTTTGTTACCAAAATCACTTCGGCTTTGCCTCGTGATTTTGGACAAAGCCCTTTATTGATAATACACTTTAACTTTTAAACGGAATTCAAAAAAATCAGCTGTTGATTCTTTTAACGATAATTGCCCGCTGTTAAAATTAATGGAGCTCACATTGATGGAGCGGATATTGTTTTCCAGGGCCCCTAAAAAATTCTTAAAAGAGCCGTAAGCGCCGCTCAAAGTTAAATTGACTTCCATGGTTTTAAACGGCCCTTCGGATTTTTTTTCGTTTTGCGGCACGGTCCATTTTACTCCGGCCGCTGATTTTTCCACTGCTTCATCTCCTCCTTCAAAATCTATTGATTCCAAAATAAGACCGTTCATTGAAGCCAGAGTTTCAAACTGAACCAATAACCCCGGGATATCTTTTTTTTCCGGCAGAGCCAGCGAGACCTTGGCTGTTTCTTTTTCCAGTTCTCTTTGTTCTTTTTTTATCCGGCCGGTTTTGACGATAAGATTTTCAATGGCGGACAGCTCTCCTTTTTTCTCCTTAATCTCGCTTCTGCTCTCTCTGACCGATCGCCAAGCCGGCGCTATCAAAACAATAATAATTCCCAAGGCGGCCGCAAGACAAATTATAGTTGCGATTAATTTTTTATTTTTCATGCCAATTATGTCCAAAATTTCAAGCCGGTAAGCGTAGAAATTTTGGTTATCAGAATTGAGCGCCCAGCCCCCTAAGCTGTCACTTGATAAGATAAATTTATAAAATCATTTATATTTATCCATTACCTTTGAATTTTCCAAACAACAGCTTAGGGGGCTGGGTAAGGGTTTTGTTGCCAAAATTACTGCGGCTTCGCCTTGTAATTTTGGACAAAGCCCCTTAAAAGCTCGGGGTCAAATTTTAAAACCATATTAAAATCCACGCCGCCGGTCTCGCCCAAAACAATTCTTGAAGTCTCCACTTTTAAAATACGCGGGTCGTTCTCCAAAACGACGATCTGCTTGGCCAAATCGCCGTAAGTGCGCGCTTTGCCTCTCGGGCTTATTTTACTCCCCGATAAATCGGCGCTAAACTGGGTCCATTGAACTTTGACCAGAGTCAATTCTTCCAGCATCTTAAAAAGACGCGAAGGATAAATATGAATTTCTAAAAGTTTTTTTACGTCCTGAATGTTTTTTTCCAGCTTAATCAACCCTTTTTCAAATTCCAAATCTCTTTTTGATTCCTTCTCTTTTATCTGGTCGGCCAAAACAATTTTTTGCCGCTGAAGCGAGCTTTTATAAACAACCAGCCCCAAATAAATTAAAATACTTAAAACCAATAAACCAACAGCCAAAAACAGCCATAGATTTGTTTCTGACTTCAAAAAATCAAACTTTGGCCGGCTGAATTTAAGGGCGGGCAATTTAAACCCCCGCGAGACAGTCGGCCCTTCCCGATATTCTTTTGGAAGAAGTTTAATATCCATACTCTTTATTCTCTCATCGCTAACCCCGCGGCCACGGCCAAAGACGGCCCCAATTCTTTGATGGCCGGCTCAAGAGTTGACGGGTAGGCGATGCGGGCAAAAGGACTGCCTAAAGAAATTTCCAGACCGAGCTTGGAGGAAAAATAATCAAGCAAACCAGCCACCATCACTCCGCCGCCGGCTAAAATGCACTTTTCTATCCGGCGATTATATTTAATCTGATAATGGTTGACTATTTTTTTAATTTCGGCGGCAATAATATCCAAAACTGAAATAACGCTTTCCCGGCCGACCAATTGGCCGCTTTGTCCTCCGGTTGTCTTTTTCATCTCTTCGGCCGCTTCAAAACTAATATTCATTTTTTGGCTTAAATTTCTGGTTAATTCCCCTCCGCCTACTTCCAAATTATGAGTGACTCTGATATAGCCGTCGTCAATAATGCTGATATTGCTGGAACGGGCCCCGGTATCAACTATAACAATAGGGCTTTTATCATTGCCGACTAAAGAACGGGCTAAACTAAAGGTCTCTGCCTCAAGGGCTTTTAATTCCAAGCCGGTTAATTGGATGACCCGGGCATATCTGGTTACTGTTTTTTTCGGCACCGCCACTAAAAGAATCTGAATTCCTTGAGCGTCTGTTTTTTTCTCCGGCTCCGGCTGATTATTGGATTTATCTTGTCCGGCCGAGCCGGCTAAAATATCTGTTTGGGTTTGGTCAATAGAAGGACGGTCAACCCCGCTTTTGACTCGCTTGATTACACTCCAATCTAAAATAACTTCAGAAATAGGCACCGGCACATATTTTTTTGCCTCAAAAGGAATGGCCTTGGCAATTTCTTGAGCGGGCATAAATGGCAAATCAATCAAGGTGGAAAAACTGGAATAAACCGGAACGGAAAGGCAAACTTCTCTGCTTTCCGTTCTTGCTTCCCTAAGGATTTTTTTAATCATTTCAGCCAATTGCGGCTCCGGCATCTTTAAGGGTTCTATTCTCAAATATTCCCCCAAATGATTCAGGTATCCGGTCAAAGGGAAAATACCATAAGTTTTTAATTTGTATCTTCCTTCTGCCTGCTCCAATTCTACTAATTTAATGGCTGAAGTGCCGATATCCAGGCCTAAACGCGTTTTTGACTTTTTTTTAAATAAAAACATTTTGATAACGGATCTGTTTTAAGTATAACACACTCTAAAAACTACTCAAAAAACTTATCCACATATGAGATATGAGAGGTGAGAAATGAGAGGTGAGAAACTTGAATTTTGAAACTTAAAATATTAAAATAAAAATAAGTTTTATGTTTCAAGTTTCCCGCCTGCCATCGGCTTTGCCTTAGGCGAATGGCGGGCAAGCAAGTTTTATGAATTTTATTTTAGACCTTCTTTTTCCTATCCAATGCCTGGGCTGCGGTCAGGAAGAAAATTTTACCCCGCGCCTTTTAGAAAAAAATAATGGGCAAAATATCTATTCCGCAAAAAAGGGCGCGGGGTTTATTTGCCCGGCTTGTTTTGAAAAAATTCCTTTGGATCCAAAAATAATCTACTTTAAACAATCTCCCTTAATCGGACTTATGACAGTTAGCTCTTATAAACATCCGCTTCTTAAAGAAGCGATTCGCAGATATAAATATGATTTTGTTAAAGGCCTGGCTAAGCCATTGGCGCAATTGTTGGTTATAGGAATGAGGGGCAGCCCCCCTTTTTGGGGGGCTGCCCCTCATTCCTCTTTCCTTTTGGTTCCCGTCCCGCTTCATCAAAAACGGCTGCGCTGGCGGGGATTTAATCAGGCCGAACTTCTGGCCCAAGAAATCAGCCAAGCGTTAAACATTCCTTTAATCAATAATGTTTTAAAACGCGTCAGGCACGGCCTGGCCCAAGCGCAAATTAAAAATTCCCAAGAAAGGGAAAAAAATGTAAAAGAAGCGTTTGCTTTAGGGGCCTTAGGGTCAGACCCTTACGAGGGTCTGACCCTAACAACCATTATTTTAATTGACGATATTTCAACCACCGGCGCCACCTTAAAAGAATGTGCCCGAGTCCTTAAAAAAGCCGGCGCCCAAAAAATCTGGGGCCTGGTTTTGGCTAAAGGGTGATGTGTTGACTGAATGTATAACAAAATGGTAAAGTAAAATAAAATTTGGAGGAGTGAGGCGAATGGCAAGCCAGCAGTTTGCTAAACTGTAGCCGTCTAAAAAACGGCTTGTGGGTTCGAGTCCCACCTCCTCCGCCATAAGGTGGGTTGCGCCGAATGGCAAGGCACTAGTCTTGAAAACTAGCGGGCAGCAATGCCCTTAGAGGTTCGAGTCCTCTACCCACCGCCAGTTAGGAAATGAAGTCATT
>MHMZ01000008.1:18795-18951 GCA_001819555.1 Candidatus Portnoybacteria bacterium RIFCSPHIGHO2_02_FULL_39_12
AATGACTTCCCGCATCGGTTCGAGCCAATTATTTCCCTTTTGTTCAAAATCTCGGATTTCTTGGTCTATATCGGCTTTCTCGTTCAAAAGTTTGGCTTTTTTAGTCTGATACTCCTCCGGCGATATTCCTCTGCCCTCGATGTAGATATCGAGAAG
>MHMZ01000009.1 GCA_001819555.1 Candidatus Portnoybacteria bacterium RIFCSPHIGHO2_02_FULL_39_12
ATTTTAGTTCGTCAAACGACTAATGCCCCTATTTAAAATTAGATAAAAAAACAACAATGCCGATTCCAACCACAACTCAAACATCTATTCCACAAACATCCTCTTCCCAGACGCCCATAGTTGAAACCGCGAACTGGGAAAGTTATTGGAATGACCAGTATGGTTTTGGATTTAAATATCCCTGGGAGTGGAGTATAGGCAGTTATACCGACGGGATTCATTGGAAAAAAGAACCTTATGAGGGTTGGTCTTTGGAGATGGCTGTTTTAGATAATCCAGCCAACAAATCAGTCAAAGAATTTATTCAAACAGAAGAAAGCCACAAAGATTTTCCTTACGAAATATTGAACGAAGATATAATTGTGGCGGGCGCTAAGGCAATCAAAGTCAGAGACCCAGCAACAATAGGTAATGATTGGTTTATTATTTTCTTTTTAAAACCCGGTAACCAAAATATATTTACAATAAGTAGCTACAACGAAGATATATTAAACAAAATAGTATCTACTTTGCGATTTGGCGAAGCGGGAGATGACAGAACAACAGCTTCGAAAACCCATAGAAGCGAAGAGAATAAGTTTGAATTAAGGTACCCCAGTATTTTTTCGTTATCAAAAATGCGTAACACCCTTTTTAACATAAATGAAGGATCTGAAAAACCAATCAAAATATTCGAAACTATGCTTTTTGAAACCGATAACGAGATTTATGAAAGTATTGATAAAATCTACCTTTGGATAATGGTTCTTGACTACGATATCAACACTCACTGGAATTGGGGCGCGCCCATTGCTCCATTCGATGATGGTTCTCATATTTTTAGAAAAGGAAGTCTAGAAACCACGACAGCTATTCCCGATGGCTATTTACTTTTTAAGCCATTATGGTCACGTGGTTGCAGCTACTCACAAACCTATATTCTATATCAAGAGAAGACTGTTTTGGTATCTATCACCGGATGTTTAAAAGAAAATGCGCTTGTACAACAAGAGGGGACGCCGGGACCAACTGAAGAATTGCAAAATATAATGAATTCGTTTCCTCGACAAATTCTTTCGACTTTTAGGTTCTTGGACTGATTTGTCGCCAAAGAAAAACTTGAAATTGTTAATGTTCGCGGCGGAGCCGATCATTTTTGCCACGTCCATTCCGAGCCGCGCACAGCGCGGCGAAGACAGAATTCCGTTCGAGCTATTTTTAGAATACTCCGCCAATTTTCAGATTGCGACTTTTGGGCGATTGTTGCCTCGCTTCAACATAACCGTCGGGACTCGCCAGCCGATTTTAGGCGCAAAATTGAATTTTTTATCTTTCAAACTTTACTCTATCTTATATTTGAAAAATTCCATTAAAAATGATATAATTTAGTCAAAGGTCGACACACTAATTTAAAATAAGCATAAATTTATCATTGATATAGTATTTATGAATAATCATGAAGGGGGTTATGACACCCCTGAAAATATATTTAGAAAGAAAGAAAAAGAGATATTGGAAAAGAAAAAAGCCAAAGCGAGGGACCGTGAAAGGACAGAAGAAGTTCCGGAAATTATAATTCCAAACCCAGAACATGATGTAACTGCAAAAAGGACTGCGGAAGAAAAACAAAAAAACTCCGAGAAAGGCCAAGATAAAGAATAAAGAAAAAGGCGTCAGGAACCTTTTTCCACAAATACATAAACACAAAACTTATTGAATGGGTTTTGCGGATTTCTGTCGCCGGCGAGTTTATTGGCCACGGGGTTTTTGCATTACAGGGCAAGAAAATGTGGATTGGCTGATTTGCCACGTTTGGAATTTCCGATGCTGCTTTGGCAACACAACTTTTGTTTCTAATCGGTCTATCTAATAGATATTGCCTTAGCAATCCTCATTCTTATAAAGCCAATCCGCCTCGTTCTTTTATGGATGGCGTTTTGGGGATTTCGGACCGCGCTTTTACGTCCCATTGTCGGAGAACCGATTTGGGATTTTATTGAAAGGTGGGCTAATTGGGGCGCGCCGCTGGCATTGCTTCTTTTAATCGGCTGGCCTAAGTCATTCAAAGAATTATTTAAATAGTTTTATGAAAACAATTTTTTGCAAGTTTCTTGATAAGAGAGACAAAAACAATATTATTAAAATCAAACCGCTGGGAAAAGCCAAAAACATTGTCGGTAAACCGACGCTGCCGGGCTGGAAAAATATTATCACCGAGATTATAATTGACAAAAAGTACGCCAGGGGCTTAGACGGCCTTAAAGATTATTCGCATATTATTGTTGTCTATTGGATGGATAAAGAAGTAGAGTGCCATCTCAAACATCATCCTCAAGGAAAAAAAGATATTCCGTATGTGGGAATTTTTGCCTGCCGCTGTCCGCAAAGGCCAAACCGGATTGCCGTCTCCACGGTTAAATTACTCTCAAGAAAGGGAAATAAGATAAGAGTTAAGGGCTTGGACATTGTTAATAATACGCCGATTATAGACATCAAGCCCTATACTCCTCAATTTGACAGAGTTGAGAAAGCCAAAGCGCCGGCCTGGCTAAAACGGCTAATATTTTAACTAATAACTACGAGTAATGTGAAATTCCTTAGCTTAAAATGACTATTATTGCCTGAGTAAGGCGCCAAAGGCGCCGCATCGAAGGGCTAAAGACCCTTCGACTTCGCTCGCTTTGCTCGCTCCGCTCAGGGAATAAACTAATTGAATTTCACATCACTCGTTAATACTATGTCCATGAAAAAAAATATTTTTATCGTCATAAGCGTAATAGGATTTATTTTTATCTTGGATAGTTTTGTCTTTGCGCAAGAAATGCCTGTTCCGCATTTTGCCGCAGGCGATAGCGCGGGGACGGAGAATAATTCCATAGCCATAGACGATCATACTGCTCGCGAGGAAGCCGAAGGTAAAATTGTTTGGGAGAAGCTGAAAGCAAAGCAAACAACCTGCGCGGATTTGTCCGATGATGATTTCGGAGTTTTGGGCGAATACTTTATGGGTCAAATAATGGGGACATCGCACGAAGCAATGAATAATATGATGATTCAGATGATGGGCGAAGAAAATGAGGAACAGACGCATGTGGTTATGGCTAAACGTTTAAGCGGCTGCGATACTTCGGCCTCTTTTCCGGCCGTAAGCGGCGGTTGGATGCCGATGATGAACATGATGTGGGGAGGGTGGCCTGCCTCGCCCGACGAGCGGGCGAGTCGAGGCTGGTCGTCTCCCCTTAGTAATAATTCAACAAACAATATGATGAACTTTGGATTTACATCTTTTGGCGGGTTTGGCTGGATTTTTATGATTCTTTGGTGGGCGCTGATAATTGTCGTGATTATAGCGCTTATTAAATGGTTGATAAGTCAATCTGGCGGCGCCCGCCATCGCGAAAAATCGCCGTTTGAGATTTTAAAAGAACGATACGCCCGCGGCGAGATTGATAAAAAAGAGTTTGAAGATAAGAAAAAAGATTTAATCTGATTTTCTTTCCGAGCGAGAAAATAAGGAGTTGAGATTTAATTATGAAAAAAGTCTTGGTTTTTTCGCCTCATCCCGATGATTTGGATTTTGGCTGTTCCGGGACCGCGGCTAAATGGGTTAAGGAAGGGAGAGAAGTTGTTTATTGTATTTTAAGCGGCGGCTGTCGGGGGAGCCATAATCTAAAAGTTTCCGAAAGAGAGTTGAGAAAAATAAGAGAAGAGGAGCAGAAAAAAGCGGCTCAAGTAGTCGGGGTCAAAAAAGTTATTTTTCTTAGAGAAAAAGACGGCGAAATTGAAAATAATAAAAGATTGAGAAAAAAAATAGCGCAAGTGATTAGAGGGATTAGGCCGGAGATAGTGGTTAGTTTTGATCCGTCTAACCGGAAATTTGATAATTTTTATCGCTCTCACCGGGACCATCGTTTTGGCGCTGAAGCGGTTTTTGACGCAATTTATCCCGATGCGGGCAGTGAGGCGTTTTTTCCGGAAATAGCTAAGAAATATCCGCCTCATCAAATTAAAGAGCTTTGGTTTTTTGCGTCCGACCAGCCCAATGTTTATGTTGATATTTCTCAAACTATTGATAAAAAGACAGAGGCCTTAAAACAGCATCAGAGCCAGATTAAAGATTTCGAAACGACAAGGGAACTGGTCAGGGGTTGGGCTAAAGAAATGGGCAAAAAATCAAAGGTAAAATATGCGGAAGGATTTAGGAAAATCCAATTTTAACCCCAAGGAAGAGAAAGTTATTTTGGTTGACAGAAACGATAAAGAAATTGGCGCGGGGGAGTTTCGGCTGCGGCTTCGTCAGGCGGCGCAAAAAGGTTTTCGCCGTAGTTCTACTACGGCTCAAACCTTTTTGCTTGTCTTCCTTACCTCGTCAGAAAATCTAAGATTTCGCCACGAAAGGGTTTTGTAACCATCTCAATAACTTATGCATTCGCCAATTGATGAAATCAAAAGTAAATTAGATGTGGTTGAAGTGATTCAGGGGTATATTCGTCTTTCTAAAGCCGGTAGGAATTACCGGGCGCTTTGCCCTTTTCATTCGGAAAAGACCCCCTCATTTTCTGTTTCGCCGGAACGTCAGATGTGGTATTGTTTTGGGTGCCAAAAGGGCGGCAGTATTTTTGATTTTGTCATGGCGATAGAGGGGATTGAATTCGGCGAGGCTTTGAAAATTCTTGCCCAGCGAGCCGGCGTGGAATTAAAAAAAATAAATCCGAAATTATCCGCTAAGTGGCGGACGGAAAAAACCCGGCTTTACGAAATTTGCGAATTAGCCGCTCGGTTTTTTGAAAAGCAGTTGGAAGCCGGCAAGACCGGCCTATTGGTTCAAAAATATCTTAAAGAACGGGGATTAAAACCAAAAACTATTCAAGAGTGGCGGCTTGGTTTTGCGCCCGCCAGCAACGCTTCGCGTAGCGATGCGGGCTGGCCTCTTAAATGGCGGTCCTTGTCGGATTTTTTAGGAGGCAGGGGATATGGAGAGGAAGAAATTTTTAAAACAGGCTTAAGCGTTAAGAAGGATGAAATACCGCGCCCGACTTCGTCTTTGACGAAGTCAAAGGCGGGCGGGCAAGATACAAAATACCAGATACAAAATACTAATTCTTACGACCGTTTCCGCCACCGGATTATTTTTCCTATCTTTGACCTTAACGGAGCAGTAGTTGGCTTTAGCGGCAGGATTTTTGGAGAAGGAGAGCCAAAATATCTTAATACTTCCAATACTTTAATTTATGACAAAAGCCGGATTTTATATGGCTTGGACAAAGCAAAATTAGACATCAGAAAAGAGAATTTATGCGTTTTGGTTGAAGGACAAATGGATGTTTTAATGTCTCATCAAGCCGGCGTTAAAAATACTGTCGCTTGTTCGGGCACTGCCTTAACCGAGGAGCATCTAAAAATTATTAAGCGATATACGGATAATTTAGCCACTGCTTTTGATATGGACCTGGCCGGCGAAACAGCCACCAAAAGAAGCGTTGATTTGGCTATTTCTTTTGGCTTTGACGCCAGAATCATTCAGATGCCGGCCAATCAGGACCCGGCCGACTGTCTGAAAAATAATTCATCTCTTTGGCCCCAACTCATAAAAAAAGCCGGCTCTATTATGGAATTTTATTTCTCAGCCGCTTTTTCCAAATTCAACCCGGCTTTGGCTCAAGGGAAAAAAGAGATTGCTAAAATTTTATTGCCGGTGATAAAAAAGATTCCCAATAAGATTGAGCAAGCCCATTGGGTGCAGGAACTGGGAAAACGATTTCAAACAGATGAAAAAATTTTAATGGAGGAAATGAAAAAAACAAAAGATTTATCTCGGGGACAATCCCCGATTAATTCGGGGGCTGCCCCCAGTTCTTTTGAAAAAAATGGGGGCAGCCCCCGAATTAATTCAAACCGGCTTGAAGAATATCTTTTTAGTCTTTTTTGGAGCCAGCCGGAATTGATTAATGATTTTAAAAATCAGCCAAGTTATTTATTTGTCAATCCCGAGTTAGCCAACGCTTTCAAAAAAATTAAAAAACTAAAGACAATCAATCAGGATGCTTTAAAAGAAAATATCTCGGTTGATTTAGCCGACCGGATTAATTTTTTAGTTTTTAAAAAAGAAATAGAGCCAACGGAAAATTTTAGCCCGAAGAAAGAAATTGAATTTTGCTTCGCTCAATTAAAGAGCCGTTTTTTTCGTCAGAAATTAACCCAATTAAATTTGGCTATCAGGGAAGCAGAGAGGAGAAAAGATAAAAGCGCCCTAAAGGATTTAACCGAAGAGTTTAATAAATTGTCCAGGCAGATGGTAGCCGGTAATTAAATCTCAAATTACAAATTACAAATCCCAAACAAATCACAAATTCAAAATTCTCAACAGTTTGTAATTTGTAATTTTAATTTTTATGCCCAAAAAAAGAAAAAAGAATAAAATTAAAAAAAAGCGAATTCACCTGCCAAAATTTTCTAAAAGAAAACTTAGGCGGGTAAAAAAGAAGCCGAGGAAAAAATTAAGAAAGAAAGGCATTCAAAAGAAAAAAATTAGAAAGAAGAAACCAGCCAAAAAGAGGAGAAGGCGAATTTTAGTGACCGAAGAAAAAATTCAGGGATTGATTAAACGGGGTAAAGACCGCGGTTTTATTACCGAGTCCGAATTATTACGGGCGATTCCAAACATAGAAAGAGACATCGCCGGACTAGAAGAGCTTTATTTGCGTTTGGAAGCGGTTAATATCAGATTGGTTGAATCAGCCGGCTTATTAGAAGAAGAAACTGCCGAAGATAAAAAAAAGCCGCCTTTGGAGCCGGGGGTCTTTGATAATGTCCAGATGTATTTGAGGGAAATAGGACAAATATCTTTAATCTCGGGTCAGGAGGAAATTGAATTGGCTAAACGGATTGAAAAAGGAGACGAGGCGGCCAGGCAGAAATTAACCCAATCTAATTTGCGGCTGGTGGTGAGCATTGCGAAAAGATACGTGGGTCGCAGTCCCAATTTAACTCTTCTTGATTTGATTCAAGAGGGGAATATCGGGCTTTTTAAAGCCGTAGAAAAATTTGATTATCATCGGGGCTATAAATTTTCCACTTACGCCACTTGGTGGATTCGTCAAGCCATTACCCGAGCCCTGGCTGACCAGTCCAGGACCATCAGAATTCCCGTTCATATGGTTGAGACCATCAGTAAATACACTCAAACCAAGCGCCGGCTTTTGCAGGATTTAGGAAGAGAGCCGTTGCCCGAAGAGATTGCTTCCGAGATGAATGAAAGCGTTGATAAAATCAGACAAATTATGAAGATTTCTCAAGAAACGCTTTCCTTAGAGGTGCCGGTAGGGGACGATGACGAGGGGGGTATTTTGGGAGAATTTATTGAAGACGAAAAAAGTATTTTGCCTTCTCAAGCCGCGGCCAGAAAATTACTGACAGACCAGATTAAAGAGATTTTGATTGATTTGGCTCCCCGCGAGCAAAGGATTTTAAAAATGCGTTTTGGCTTAGACGACGGCATTACCCATACTTTAGAAGAAGTGGGGAATGAGTTCGGCGTGACCAGAGAACGGATTCGTCAGATTGAAGCCAAGTCCCTGGAAAAAATCCGGCAACATCGGGGGCTAAAGAAATTAAAGGGCTATTAAGAGTTTTTTGGGGTGGAAATTAGGATTGGGAGTCCTTCTCCTAAATTATTTGGGAGAAGGACTCCCAAAACGCCATGAAGAACTTAGTCATTATTTTAACCGAAATAGCCGTTATTTTTTTAATGGTTTTTAATGTCTGGCCGCGGGAAGGAGCTTTGTTTTTAACCGGTCTTTTGATTTTTTATTTTATTTTTTCTCCTTTAGAAGATTCACTCTGGGTTTTTATCGCTTCTATCCCTTTGTTTGCCGCTTTGCCGCTGACGGAAAATTTTGACTCAATGGCTAATTGGCGGATACTATTGACCGTGCTTTTTTTGGTTTGGTTATGGGAGAGTCGAAAGAGCATAACGCAGCTTATGCGGGACACCGAGTGTCCCATATTAAAATGCGGGACACCGAGTGTCCCATATGGGCCGCGTATCCCGACTTTAGCGATTTTAAGCGGTATTTTTTTAGGCTTGGGAGTTCTATCTTTAATAAATGCCGCTGATATAATAGTTGGTCTTAAAAGACTTCTCTATTTTATCAATATTTTTATGCTTTTTTTAATAGTGGCAGAAACGGTTAAGAATAAAAATAATCTTCTGAAAATTTTTCAGGCCATGGGAGCAGCTTTGGGTTTAACTTTGCTTATCGGCTATCTTCAGTTTTTTTCTGTTTTCTTTACGCCTCTTTATACTTTCTGGCAATTCTGGGCTAAAAATATGATTCCAGTTTTTTACGGCGAGAAACTGGGAAATCTTTTGTCTTACAGCAATACCTGGTTTTCCTATTACGTCAGCCAGCCGCCGACTCTCCGGATGTTTTCCGTTTTTCCCGACTCCCATTCTTTCGCTTTATTTTTAATCATCGGTTTGCCGCTTTTATTGACCGCTGTTTTTTTGCGGCTTTCGCCCTTTTGGCTTTTTTCTCTAAAAAAATGTGGCAACCTGCCTGTTGGTCAGGCGGGCCCGCCTAATCAACGGACGGGCGTGGAAAATAAAAGACCGTTATTTTTTTGGTACCCGCTTTTAATTTTTTTTCTTTTGGCTCTTATTTTTTCTGGCTCGCGGGGTATTTGGGTAAGCGCTTTCGGACTTTTAATATTTTTATTAATATCCATTATTATCTTAAGGCCGTCTAAAGCGACCGAAGCGACCTTTCGGAAATTTGGCTCAGGCGCGGAATTGTTTGACCGATTGCGCCGTTTCGCCATAATAGAGATAGGATTTCCGGCTAGTTTTAAGCTAAGGCCGGAAGGAATAAAAATCTCTCAATTAGTTGCGGGTTCGCTCGTTATTTTTTTCTTTTTATTTCCGATTTCTTCCTGGTTTCTTTTTCTTTCCCAGAAAGCCCAAATGGATGACCTGGATTTATCAAAAGACGCGTTTTTAGTTTTTGAAAGAGCAAAATCTATTGCTGACTTAAGTGAAGTTTCAGTTAGGGGCAGATTAGAAATTTGGCAAAGAACAATTGATTCAATTGCCGCTCGTCCGGTTTTGGGAGTCGGTTTGGCTAATTATCCAATAGTTTTAAATGAAGATATTTCAGCCGGCAAGCGGGGCGCCTCGGCCCATAATCTTTATTTGGATGTGGCGGCCGAAGCGGGAATTTTCGCTTTGCTGATTCTCTTGGTTATTTTTTGGGAAATATTAAAAACCGCTTGGCAAGTATTTGGGAGCCAGGCTCCCATTGGGAGCCTGGCTCCCAAATACTGGGCCGGATTTTTCGGGCTTGTTTTTATTTGGATTTTGGTTTATAGTTTATTTGATATAGTGCTTTTAAACGACAAAGTGCTATTATTTTTTACGGTTAATTTAGCCCTATTATATGCTTTTCAATCTCCCTTTAATTTCCGTAAATCTTCTGACTTATAATGGAAAAAAATATATTAAAGCGTGCCTTGATTCTGTTTTAGCTCAATCTTATCCCAATGTTGAAATTTTAATTATTGATAACGCTTCAACGGATAGAATAGAAAATTATTTAAAGAGCTTACCTACTAACGACTACCGATTACGGCTTATTTTCAATCAAAAAAATGTTGGCTTTGCCGCCGGCCATAATCAAGGCATTAAGGAAAGCAGGGGAGAGTTTATTTTATGCCTGAATCAAGATGTGGTTTTAGATAAAGATTTTGTTAAAAAAGCGATTGAGGTTCTTGAAGAGGATGATAAAATTGCCGCGGTTCAGGGAAAACTTTTAAGATTTCCGGGGGCTGCCCCCATCCTTGGGGGCAGCCCACGAATTACTCACATTGACACTACTGGTTTAGTTATCTTAAAGAATAGACGGATTATTAGCCGAGGCCAAGGGCAAATTGATGAAGGGCAGTATGAGAGTTCAGAAGAAATTTTTGGGGCAGACGGCGCCGCGCCGGTTTATCGGCGAAACGCTTTAGAAGATATAAAAATAAACGGCGAGTACTTTGACGAAGATTTTTTTTGTTATAAAGAAGATGTGGATTCGGCTTGGCGTCTGCGACTTTACGGCTGGAAGACAATTTATCAGCCCAAGGCCGCGGCTTGGCATCGGCGGGGAGCTGGTGATAGCGCGGCTACCAATTATTTTAAAATTATTCAGGAACGACTAAAGATTAATAAATTTGCCAAATATTTATCTTTTAAAAATCAGCGCCTGATGCAGATTAAAAATGAACAAGTTTGGCTTTTATTAAAACACCTGCCTTGGTTTTTGCCCAAAGAAATCGCTGCCTGGATTTATGTGATTTTATTTGAAAGACACGCCGTAAAAGCGATTAAAGATTTATTTAAGCAAATGCCAGGGGCTTGGCAAAAGAGAAGGGTTATTATGGCGAAAAAAAGAGTGGTGGGAAGGGAAATGGAGAGATGGTTTAGATAAAATTATTCTAATTATTCTAATCAAATCCCAATTTCAAAATCCCAAGGTCAAATAAAATCTCAAATCCCAATGTCCAAATAATAATAAATTTGGGATTTGGACATTGAGATTTTATTTGAAATTGGAAATTGGATATTGGGATTTGATTTAGGTTAATTATAAATTAGGTTAATTTATTTAATGGAAAACCAACTTACGCCACAACCAAAGAAGAAAAAATGGATTTGGCTATGGATTTTCACTCTGATTTTAGCTGGCTTTTTCGGTCTTTTCTTTTTAAAGACCAGTTTTACGGTCAGCCAAATAAAAGATTGGCAGTCAGATGCCCGGGTTTTGCCGTTTTCTGAACCATTACCCCAAAAAGATCCGGACCGGATTAATATTCTCCTTTTGGGAATCAGGGGAACCGGCGAAGAGAACACCGGCGACCTTTTAACCGACACTGTTGTTTTGGTCAGCATTAAAAAAAGCGCCGGCCAACTGGCTTTGATTTCTGTTCCCCGCGATCTCTATATCCCGGCGCCCGGTTTGGGCAAAAAAGAAAAAATTAATTTTGCTTATGCTTACGGCGGGCTTGATTTTGCCAAAAAAGTAATTTCTTACACAACCAATGTTTATATAGACCACGCCTTGGTCGGCAACTTCAACGCTTTTCAGGAAGTTATTGAAGCGCTCGGCGGAGTCAATGTTTATTTAGAGTACCCCTTTGAAGAAACTTTTCAATGGGCCCAAGAAGGCCGGGAAGAAAATAGATATTGGTTTAAGAAAGAAATAGGGGGCGAAGAAAAATGGGTTTTTCATCTGCCGGCCGGCCAAAATTTTTTAGACGGGCAAACCGCCCTCTATTATGTCCGCTCCCGTTTTTCCACCAGCGATTTTGACAGAATGCGCCGCCAGCAGCAGGTTTTAATGGCGGTTAAGGATAAGGCCCTGTCTTTGGGCGTTTTGGCCAATCCATTTAAAATTTACGAACTCTTGGATATTTTGGGCAAAAATATTAAAACAGACATGAATTTAAAAGATATTAAAAATTTGATTAACTTGGTTTTTGAATCAGATACGGAACACATTAGAACAAAAGTTTTTGACACCACGCCCGAAGGATTGCTTTACCAGACCTTTATTGACGGCCAGTATGTGCTTTTGCCAATCGGCGATGATTACAATAAGATTCAGGAGGCGGTGAAAAAGATATTTGATTAATTAACCCTACGAAATTACGAAAATTATACGAATATCTCTACAAATTACAAATAACTTACAAATATACAAATTATTTGTATATTTGCCTGCCTGTCCGCTAGACAGGTAATAAATTCGTAATTCGTAGAGATATTCGTAATTCGTAGAGATAAGTGCTTTCCATCATCATCACTCATCACAAGACGCCCGTTTTATTAAAACTTTGCCTTAAATCAATCAAGGAAAACATTGGCGAACTTGAATACGAAACTATTATCGGCGACAGCGAAAGCGATAGAGAAGTTCGGGCAGAAATTCAAGAAAAGTTCCCAGCCATCAAATTTATTACTTTTAAAAAAAACATTGGCTATGCTAAAATAGTTAATGCCGGCTTAGAGCTGGCCAAAGGAGAATACATTTTAATTCTTAACGCCGATATAATTATTTTAAAAGGGGCGATTGAAAGATTATTAAATTTTTTAAAAGAGCGGCCTTTAGTCGGTTTGGTCGGCCCTCAATTATTGACTTTTACCAATAAGGTTCAGGATTCTTGTTTTCATTTTCCGACTTTAGGGGCGATTTTGGCCCGCCGGACATTTTTAGGAAAGTTGAAGTGGGGCAGAAAAAAAATTGAGGAGTTTGTAGTTAGACCCATGTGGGACACTCGGTGTCCCACATCAAATGTGGGACACCGAGTGTCCCACATGGGCCACATGTCCCACATATCCAATATGGCGGTTGATTGGGTTCAGGGGTCGGCGATGATGGTTCGTCGGTCAGCTGTGGAAAAAGTGGGTCTGCTTGACGAGCGATTTTTTATGTATTTGGAAGACGCTGACTGGTGCCGCCGGTTTTGGCAGAATGGATTTGAAGTGGTTTATCTGCCGACTGCTCAAATGGCCCACTATTATTATAGAAGCAGTCAGAGCCGGGGCGGACTTTTTGATTTATTATTTAATAGATACGCCAGGATTCATTTAATCAGCGCGTTTAAATATTTTTGGAAATGGAGAGGAATAAAATTAACCTAATTTCTAATTAACCTAATTAACCTAAATCAAATCCCAATTTCAAAATCCCAAGGTCAAATAAAATCTCAAATCCCAATGTCCAATATAATAATAAATTTGGGATTTGGACATTGAGATTTTATTTGAAATTGGATATTGGGATTTGGGATTTGATTAGAATAATTAGGTCAATTAGAATAATTTAATTATTTTATGCGAAGCATAAAAAGATACATCCTTATCCCAATTCTCATTTTCGCCTTGGGCGCCGCTTTCAGCCTTGGTTTTTATATTGGTCAGACCAGCCGGCCCTCAATTGAAGAAGTCGCCGGGCTTTCCAATAAAACATTCGGCCAGCCAGCCGAGGTGGATTTCGGACTTTTTTGGGATGCTTGGGCTGTTATCCAGAAAAAATATGTTAACCGCCGGAATTTAGATCCGCAGAAAATGATTTATGGAGCGATTACGGGTTTAGTCAAGTCGTTAGAAGACCCATATTCAGTTTTTATGGAGCCGACCGAAAGCAAACAATTTATTGATGATATGGGCGGCAGTTTTGGCGGCATCGGCGCCGAAGTCGGCATCAGAAAGGATATCTTAACGGTTATTGCCCCCTTAGAAGATTCACCGGCTAAAAGAGTTGGCCTTTTAGCCGGCGATAAAATTCTCAAAATTGACGAGACCCTGACGGCTGACCTGAATTTAGACGAAGCGGTCAGATTAATTCGCGGGCCAATCGGCAAAGAAGTTGTTTTATTAGTCAGCCGCGAGGGCTGGGAACAAACTAAAGAAATTAAAATTATCAGAGAGACGATTAAAATTCCCATTCTTAAATGGGAAATGAAAGAAGGCGATCTGGCCTATGTCGGGCTTTATCACTTTACTGAAAATTCAGGCAATGAATTTAGAAAAACAGTCGGGCAGATTTTAGAAAAAAATCCCAAAGGACTGATTTTAGATCTGCGCAACAATCCGGGCGGCTATCTGGAGACAGCCGTAGATATTGCCAGTTGGTTTTTAGCCAAAGGAGAGATCGTGGCCCTTGAAGATTTTGGAAATGGTGAAAAGACAGAATACCGGAGTCAGGGCTATGAGGCCTTAAAAGAATTACCCACGGTTATTCTGCTTAATCAGGGTTCTGCCTCGGCTTCAGAGATTGTCGCCGGCGCTCTGCGCGACCAATTAGGCATTAAAATTGTCGGCGAGAAAAGTTTTGGCAAGGGTTCGGTTCAGGAGTTGGAAAAATTAAAAGGCGGCTCCAGCTTGAAAATCACCATTGCCAAGTGGCTGACCCCGAACGGCACTTCAATTCAGGATTCGGGCCTTGAGCCGGATATAATAATTGAAATGACCAAGGAAGATATGGATGAAAACAGCGACCCGCAAATGGAAAAGGCAATAGAGTTGCTTATTATGGACATCACATTATGAAATAGCGCTCCATAAGACAACAAAAATTGCGATTCGCTTGTTTTTCGCGAGGAAAAATCCTCAATGTATGTCTAATACATCTGTGGTTTTTCCTCGCTCCAAAACTGCGCGACTCATCAATTTTTGTTGCTTCTAAGCGCTATTTCATAATGTGATGTCCATAGAAAATAAATTTTAGCGTTATTCGTTAAATTCTGGTATAATGAGATAGTTACAAAACCATTTCTACTGCAATCTTAGATTTTCGGCTGCGGCTTCGTCAGACTGTGCAAAAAGGTTTTCACCGTAGTTCTACTACGGCTCAAACCTTTTTGCTTGTCTTCCTCGCCTCACCAGAAAATCTAAGATTTCGCCACGAAATGGTTTTGTAACTATCTCAATAAAATCATGGAAGAAAAGACCCAAGATAAATATAAAGAGCCAATTGAAGGAGAGACCCAAGTCCACAAAGAGAGTCCTTTACCCGAAAAAGAGATTTCATTGTTGCCTAAAAAAGAAGGGGAGCCGGAAAAAGAGATAAAAACAGAACGGAGACTTGAAGCCGAGCCGCCAAGAGAAAAGATAGAAGAGCGATTGGAAGAAACCGATTTGGCGCCGAGCGCTTCAGAGCCGCCTTTAGCCAAAGTCCAGCAAAAGGTTAAGCAGTTGAAAAATCTGGACCGCCAAAATCAAGTTAAGGCCCTGTCTGATTTAGCTTTTCAACAAGGGCTTGATTTTGCTATTGAAGTAGCCAAGGGCTTAGACAACGCTTATGTTTTAGACGAATTTCATGACAGCTTGGTTGATGAGTTGCGTAAAGAGTTAATAGAGAAAGGGAAGCTGAAGAAGCTTTAGATAGAATTTAGAATCTGGAATTTAGAATTTTGAATGAGAATGTGGAATACAGAATTTAGAATAAAAAATTTTAATGCCCATATTCTTGATTCTTGATTCTCATTCTAAATTCTATATTCTATATTCTAAATTCTTTTAATGGATCTCAACCAAATCCTTTTACCCATTACTTATTTACTCCTTTTAGCCATCATTATTTTGGGCAGCTGGCTTTTTGTCCGCCGCCTTAAAAATAAAGGGCAGATTACCCGGGCTTTGAATATGAGCCTGTTTTTAATTACTTTGCCCAAAAAAGCGAAAAAAGAAGAAGGCGAAGCGCCGAAAACTAAAAAAGAAATAATCTCGGTCATGGAACAGCTTTTTGCCAGTTTGAGCAATATCAAAGAAACGAAAGGGACTTTTGTTTACGGCCAGCCCTATCTGGTTTTTGAAATCGCCACGCCGCAAATCGGCGAAGAAATCGCATTTTACTTGGCCGCGCCAAAAAATTACGGAGAGGTGATTGAAAAGCAGATTCACGGCTTTTTTCCTCAAGCGGCCGTAGAAAAAACAGAGGACTACAATATTTTTAATCCGGAAGGCGGCGCGGCCGGCGCTTATTTAAAACTTGCCAAGTCCTATGTTCTGCCATTAAAGACTTATCAACATCTTGAAACCGACCCCTTAAACGAAATTGTCAATACTTTGTCCAAATTGGAAGAAAAAGGCGAGGGAGCCGCGGTTCAGATTGTTATCCAACCGAGTTTAGCCAAATGGCAGAATTTTGGATTAAAAATCGCCAGAGAAATGCAGGCAGGCAAAAAATATGAAACAGCCAGAATCAGAGCCGGCTACGGCTGGTTAAGAAGAAATTTTGAATTTGCTCTTGAAACACTATTTAAAGGCAAAGCCCAAAAAGAATTAGCCGTTGGCCAGCCAGCCAAGCCGTCTATAACGCCTCTGGGAGAAGAAATTATAAAGGCCATTGAAGGCAAGGCGTCTAAAGTTGGTTTTGAAACCAATATCCGGCTCTTGGTTTCAGCCGGGAGCCAAAATCGGGCTGACGAGCTGTTGACTCATTTAGAAAGCGCTTTTGTCCAATTTAACGCGCCCAATTTAAATAAACTAAAGGGCTTTCGGCTTAAGGGCCGGGCTTTTAAAAAATTTGTCTATCAATTTTCTTTCCGGCTTTTTAATAAAAAACAGAGTTCTCTTTTAAATACCGAAGAACTGACCAGTATTTTTCATTTTCCCACTTCAATCCTTGAAACGCCCAAAGTAAAATTCATCAAAGCCGAGCCAGCCAGCCCCCCGGCCAACCTGCCCAAGGAAGGCGTTATCTTAGGCAAGAATCTTTATCGGGGCCAGGAAACAATAGTGCGTCTTCAAAGAGACGACCGCAGACGCCATCTCTATACTGTCGGCCAGACCGGGACCGGCAAATCCGTTTTTCTAAAAAATATGATTGTTCAGGACATTAAAAGCGGAGAAGGAGTCGGCGTTTTAGACCCGCACGGCGATTTAGTTCAGGAAATTTTAGGGCTGATTCCAAAAGAGCGGGCCGAAGATGTAATTCTTCTTGACCCGGCTGATTTAGAAAGGCCGATTGGCTTGAATATGCTTGAATACGACCCAAAATATCCGGAGCAGAAAACTTTCGTAGTCAACGAACTGATTAGTATTTTTGACAAATTATATGACTTGAAACAGACCGGCGGGCCGATGTTTGAGCAGTATACGAGAAACGCGCTCCTCCTTTTAATGGACGACCCGAGCGAAGAGTTCACTTTAATGGAAGTGCCCAAAGTTTTGTCTGACCAAGATTTCAGGCAGCGCTTGTTGGTTAAATGTCAAAATCCGGTAGTCAAGGATTTTTGGGAAAAAGAAGCGGAAAAAGCCGGCGGCGAAGCGGCTCTCCAAAATATAGTTCCTTATATCACCTCCAAGTTCAATATTTTTATCGCCAATGATTATATGCGGCCGATAATCGGCCAAACAAAAAGCAGTCTGAATTTCCGTGAGATTATGGATAAGAAAAAAATTCTTTTGGTTAATTTAAGCATCGGCCGCTTAGGGGAGATTAACAGCTCTTTATTGGGCTTGATTGTCACTGGTAAATTATTAATGGCGGCTTTTTCCCGGATTGATATTTCTCAAGAAGAACGTCGGGATTTTTATCTTTACATGGACGAGTTTCAAAGGTTTGCCACTGACAGCATCGCCACTATTCTTTCTGAAGCGAGAAAATACAAATTATGCTTAATCGTGGCTCATCAATTTATCAGCCAGTTGGAGGAGAAAATACGCGACGCGGTTTTTGGCAATGTCGGTTCAATAGCGGCCTTTCGGGTCGGGGCCGCTGACGCTGAATTTCTGGTTAAACAATTTGAGCCGATTTTTACTCCCAATGATTTAATTAACATTGACAATTTCAACGCCCATATCAAATTAATGGTTAATAACGAAACTTCCAAGCCCTTTAATCTTTTAACCGAGCCGCCGGAAAAAGGGAGCATGGAAATCATCAGCCCTATCAAAGAGCTTTCCCGAATGAAATACGGACGGGATAAGATATTGGTGGAGCAAGAGATTTTAAAGCGAAGGCAATAACAATGACTATGATAAAAAAAATTATTCTAAAATACCCGGGCCTGGGCCAATTTTTTAAATTTATAGTAGTCGGCTTTATGAACACGGCCATTGATTTTTTGGTTCTGAATTTTTTAATGTGGCAGACAGGAATTTATCAGGGTAAATGGATAATTTCTCTCAATGCCATTAGTTTTTCAATCGCTATCAGCAACAGTTATTTTTGGAATAAGTATTGGACATTTAGGGCCAAGGGGCCGGCTGTGGCGCCGCTTGAAATGAGCCAGTTTTTAATTGTGAGTTTAATTGGAACTGTCATCAATAGCGGCGTTATTTTCGGCCTGACCACTTATATCCCGCCGGCTTTTGGCTTGGGCAGAGAACTCTGGCCCGTCAGCAACGCTTTGCGTAGCGCTGCGGGCTGGGCTAATTTCGCCAAAGTGATGGCCACGGGACTTTCTCTAATCTGGAACTTTTTGGGCTATAAATTTGTGGTGTTTAGGAGATAATTTGGAGCAGCTCCATTGGAGCAGTTCTCTCCGAGAACTGCTCCAATGGAGCTGCTCCAAATCTGCTAATTCTTCAAGTTGAAGGATTTTTTACCCCGCACCTTTCAAGGATAGGCAAATTCACTTTGTGAATTTGCTTTTTTAATAAAATCCTTGAAAGGTGCGGGGTTTATTGTGTATAATGAGCGTATGGAAAATTTAGTCCTTTATCGCAAATATCGGCCTAAAACTTTCTCTGAAATAGTTGGTCAGGAGCATATTGTCATGACCCTAACCAATGCTTTGAGGCAAAACAAAGTGGCTCACGCTTATTTATTCACCGGCCCGCGCGGCACCGGAAAAACGACCGTGGCCAGATTATTAGCCAAGGCGGTTAATTGTGAGAAAAACATTTCAAATTCTAAATTTGAGCCCTGCAATCAATGCCCGGCTTGTTCTGAAATCAATAATAGCCGCTCTTTGGACTTAATTGAAATTGACGCGGCTTCTAACCGGGGCATTGATGAAATCAGAGAATTGCGAGAGGGGATTAAGTTTAGTCCTAATAGATTGAAATATAAAGTTTTTGTGATTGACGAAGTTCATCAATTAACGCCTCCGGCTTTCAATGCCCTGCTTAAAACTCTGGAAGAGCCGCCGGCCCACATTATTTTTATTTTAGCCACCACCGAAGCCGGTAAAGTTCCCCAAACCATTATTTCTCGCTGCCAGAGATTTGATTTTCATAAACTGCCTTTGGAAAAAATCAGCGGCCGGCTGGCCCGATTAGCCGAACTGGAAAAAGTCAAAATAGAAAAAACAGCCCTCCAGCTTATCGCTCTAAACGCCGACGGTTCAATTCGCGACGGAGAAAGTCTGCTTGACCAGGTGATGGCCATTGCCGGCGAAGATAAAAATATCACTTTAGAGGAAGTCCGGACTATTTTGGGAATAGCTGATATTCAGATGGTAGAGAATTTAATCGGCTGCTTGGGAGAAAAAAATATTTCTCAAGCCGTCAATCATATTAATCAGGTGGCCAATGAGGGTTATGATTTGAATCAATTCGCCAAATCTCTGATTAACTATTTGAGAAAAATGATGGTTTTGAAAATAGACGCCGGATTGGCCGGTTTGGCCGCGCCGGAAATGACCGAAGAACAGGTGGGAGCCGTTATCAGCCAGAGCCAAAAATTTTCCGAAGCCGAACTAACCAAACTCATCCGCCTTTTCATCCAAGCGGAAAACGAAATCCGTTTTTCCAACCTCCCGCAGCTGCCGCTTGAATTGGCCATAGTGGAGTGTTGTGGAGGAGAGTAATATTGGGGAGTAGCCAAGCGGTAAGGCAGCGGCCTTTGAAGCCGCCATACGCAGGTTCGAATCCTGCCTCCCCAGCCAAGTTGTAAAGTTTGCGTTTCCCGCCTCGCTCGGGGCTTCGCCCCTCGCTTCGGCGGAAGAATTTTCAAGCAATTTCCAAACGAGCCAATCTTTTTTTCGCCCGAAGGGCGAACGCAAAACGGCAATTTTCTGCCCAAAAACGATTACAAATATAATCAAATAAAAATATGACAAAATATTTTCTCTACGCCAGAAAATCAACGGACGAGCCGGACAGGCAAATTCTTTCCATTGAAGCCCAAATAACCGAGCTGAAAGAGTTTGTCGAGCGGGAAAACCTGAATGTCGTTAAAGAATTTATTGAATCACAGACCGCCAAAATTCCGGGTCGTCCGATTTTCAACGAGATGATAAAAAGAATTGGGTACGGCGAGGCCGAAGGAATTTTAGCGTGGCACCCCGACCGATTGGCAAGAAATTCCATAGACGGCGGACAAATTATTTATCTCATAGACACGGAAAAAATCACCGCGCTAAAATTCCCGACATTCTGGTTTGACGCAACCCCACAGGGAAAATTTATGTTGAATATCGCTTTTGGGCAGTCAAAATACTACATTGATAATCTTTCAGAGAATGTAAAAAGAGGTTTGCGGCAAAAAGTCAGACGGGGCGAACAATCGGGAGTGGCCATAACCGGCTATCTCAACGACAAAGTGAACCATAAAATAATTCCCGATCCGGAAAGATTTCCGCTTGTCAGAAAACTTTTTGAGATTTACGCCACCGGCGAACATTCTCTGAAAGATTTACGAAATAAAATGACTTCTTTGGGCTTGATTAGCAGAAACGGCAAAGTTTTTACGATTTCCAATATCCAGATGTTTTTGAAAAATCCATTTTACTACGGAGCTTTTATTTTCAACGGCGAACTTTATCAAGGAAGCCATAAGCCAGCGATTGCAAAGAAACTTTTTGATAAATGCCAAGAAGTGATGAATACCAAAGCCCACAAAATGAAGCGAGGCCAAAAGGAATACGCTTTTCGCTCGCTTTTAAAATGCGGGGAGTGCGGCTGTTCCATTACTTCGGAAACCCACAAAGGACACAATTATTACCGATGCACCAAAAAGAAAGACAGCTGCTCGCAAAAATACATTCGCGAGGAACTTTTGGCCGAGCAAATTTCAAATCTCATTCAAAAAGTTTCTTTGCCTCCGGCTTGGACCAAAAAAATGATTAACAAACTGGACAAAGAAAAAGAGGAAAATGTCCAAACCGAAATGACTTTCGCTCAAAATCTAAAATCTCAAATTTTGGAACACGAAAAAACATTAGACAAACTTTTAGACCTTCGATTATCAAGTGCTATTTCCACCGGAGAATACGCCGCCAAAAAACAGAAAATTCTCAACCAAAAGATTGAGATTTCCGAAAAATTAAAGGATTTTGAGCGAAAGGGCAATCGCTGGCTCGAACTTTGTAAAAACTTCATTTTAACGGCTAATCAAGCACAAATTACCGCTTTGCGGGGAAATTTTTCCGAAAAGAAAAATTTCCTGA
>MHMZ01000010.1 GCA_001819555.1 Candidatus Portnoybacteria bacterium RIFCSPHIGHO2_02_FULL_39_12
CAACCTTACTCCAATGGAAAAACTAATCAGTTATTTTTATCCCAAGGAACTGTAAACAACGCTGCTAATTCTTACATATCATCGTAATACATTTCTAAAGCAATTTGCAATTGTTTTAACTCCGTTCTTCTTTTCGCGTCCCTGGCTTTACCTCTGGCGCTATTCAAAGCCACCAAAACAATGCTGGCCAAAAGGCCGATGATGGCGATGACGACTAACAGTTCTATTAAAGTAAATCCTTTTGTTTTGGGTATGTTCATATCAATGATTGAGAAAAAACTGTTTAATTTCTTCTGGTCTTAATAATCTTACATCATCAGCCGCTTTGGAAAGTCCAAATGACTGCCCCTTAGGAATACCTACATATTGGACAGTTTTGCCAAGGGCTTGAACTTCTTCTATAGCGGCCACTAAATCGGTATCAGAGCTGACCAAATATGCTTGGTCGTATTTATCTTCTCTGGCGAATCTAATCATCTCTACGGCCAGACGCACATCAACGCCTTTCTCGTGATAGGTTTTATCTGGATGTCTAATTAGCTGACCCAGAGTAATAAAAATTTTCTGTTGTTGTAGCTTACCTATCAATTTTTGTTGATCAGCATACATTTTTTCACTTTTTTCATTATTTGACTGTCTTTTTATTGCTCCAACATAATAATGAATCTTTATTAATTCATTTGGCTCAACCAGCCATTCGGCAAATTTTCTAAAATTAAAACTAAGTAAACTAAATTTACCATTCAATTTAGATGTTAACTCTTTTAATTTGAAATAAAAATTATTGCCATCAATGAAAACAAAAGCTTTTTTTCTCATAAAAAAAACTGCCGTCCCGACTCGAAAGCCGAGAAGACAGTGGGATTAACTGATTTAAGTATAACCGATCCGAAAACATTGTCAAGTTCCCTGATTGGGGATATTTCTTTTGCTATTTCAGCCGGCCCAATGCCAAATTTAGTGCCGGGATATAATTCCCGGACCGCAACGGCTAAAATATGGGCTAAAGAATGGCGGAGAGTTTCCGGTTTTGATGAAAACATAAAAATTCCAAATCCCAAATAACAAATTCCAAACAAATCACAAATCACAAATTCAAAATTCTAAACAATTTGGAATTTGGTGCTTGTAATTTGTAATTTGTTTCATTCTATCACTTTAACACTATCGCATAAAAGATTCAACTTATTGCCCCGGTCGCTCAAGCGGCCCCTGACCAAAACGACTTTTTCTTCCTGCCAGGCCGCGGCGGTTTGTTCAAGGACGCGAGGGAAAACCAGAACTTCTATCCGTCCGCTTAGGTCCTCAACTTCCACAAAAAGCATGGGCTGGCCGGTTCGGGTGTTGATTTTCTGAATTTTATTGATAATGCCGCCGATGGTTATGAGCCGGTTGTTGGTCTGATTAGAAAGCGTTTGGCAGGGGATAGTTATATTTTTCAACCTTTCTTTAAAGTCTTCCATCGGATGTTGGGAGATGTAGAGGCCGAGCAGTTCTTTTTCCCAGGCCAAGCAGACTTTTCTATCGGCGGCTGTCGCTTCTTGAAGTTTGAAAGAAGACGTTTCAATCGAGGGTTGATTTTGAAATAAACTAATCTGGCCGCTCTTTTTGGTTTTTTGAATTTCTCTAACCAGATAGAGTATTTGTTCCAAGCTGGTCAGCAATTGATTTCGTTCAGAGAATTTGTCAAAGGCGCCGCATTTAATTAAGCTCTCCATTGATTTCTTATTAAGAATTGACTGGCCGCCGGCCGCGGCGTCTTTGGCGGCGATCCGTTCAATAAAATCCGTCATAGACTTAAACGGGCCGAAATCTTTCCTCTCGGAAACAATTGTTTTAACGACATTATGGCCGACATTTTTAATGGCTTTTAGTCCGAAGCGGATTTGCTGATTTGAAACCACCGTGAAATTTTCATCGCTTTCATTGATATCGGGCGGGAGAACCTTAAGATGCATTTGCCGGCACTCGTTAACCAAAAAGGCGATTCTTTCAATGTCATTTTGTTCAGAGGTCATTAAACTGGCCATAAATTCAGCCGGATAAAGGGCTTTTAAGTAGGCGGTCCAATAACCGATCATAGCATAACAGCAGCTGTGGGCGCGATTAAACCCATAACGGGCAAATGGCTCAATAAATTGCCAGATTCTTTCCGCGGTTTCCGGCTCAATTTCATTTTTAACCATACCCTTAATCATCTTCTCTTTTTGTTCATCTAAAAGTTTTTTAATTTTTTTGCCAACCGCTTTTCTTAAAACATCCGCTTCGGCTAAAGTAAAACCGGCCAAATCCCGGGCAATACGCATCAATTGCTCCTGATAAACGCAATTATGAGTAATAATATTATTGGCTACAAAATTATGAGTTCTTTCAATCTCTATGTCATAAACAGGTTCTATGCCAGCATGTTTAATAGAAATAACATCTTCCCATCTTATGTATTTTTCATCACATATTTTTTTGAGGGCGCTGTTTTGAATAAAATCAGCTATTTTTTTAGCTAATTCTAAATTGAGCCGTCTTTTCTTTCTTTCTTTTTTACCAAAAAATCCTTTCCTTCCCATTTTAAGTAATTTTTCTAAGGCCCGTTGCGAAACATTATTAATTTTTTGATATTTAATGATTCTTTTTAAAAAAGGCTCTCGAGGAACAAATTCTTTACAAGTCCCCTTTATCTTTTTTAAATATCCCTTTAGTATTTTTTGCTTATCAGTTATCATTAGCCAACCGATTTTTTTATAAAAATCTTTTAAGTCATATATAATAATTCTGTAAACTTGTGTTATCTGTCCATTTTGAGTTTTATATTTTTCTCCTTGATAAATATAGCTATTTATTGTTAGTTTGAGTAATAGCGTTTGGATATCATACGCAAGTTTTTTAGAAATCGTTGTTAGATAAGCGCTTTTTGGGGAAACCCCTCCATCACAATCCCAAAGGGCGGCTAAAAACACAGATATGCATTGGTCGTTTAATTCAAAAATAAATCTAGGTACAAATTTATCTATTGATTTTTTGCCGCCTTTTTTATCTTTTAGTCCAAGTTTTCTTAACCAATGTAAGATGCTGTTAGGTTGATGATAAACCGTATTTATTTTTTTTGAAGGATTAGCTCTTTTTACGTTTCTTATGTGTTTGCTAAAAGTAATTTTAAGATTATTGAATGAGTCAGCGCATTTTTTGAAGTCGTTCAAAAGTACATCGTCTTTGTTTACAAAATAACAGGCATTATGATTAGAAAGGGCTCCATCGGCAATAAGATAGGCTAAAACTTTCAATTTTTCTTTATTAAATTCTTTTTTGCCAGAGATTATTTTTTTAGGAGTAGCTATAAAATCTCCCTTTTTTATATCACTCAATTTTTTCCATCCTTGTATTGTTAAAAATTGGTGATCGGCAGTGGCTTTTATTTCTTTGCCTGTGCGGAGTTTTATTTTATAAACATTTTTAGTTCCATTATTGAATTTGTTAATTACTTTTCTCTTAACGAATTTTTTCCCATTCCAAGATTGAACATAAATCTTTTTAGATGAATTTACTGCTTCATCGATGCGAAGAATACCTCCTGGATTTGTTTCTTGGAGAATGGAGTCTCCTGTAATACAAATACCGTAAGTATTTTCTAAAATTGGTTTTAATTTTGGATGGAGATATTGAATTTTTTTCTGGCCATGTTTTCTGGCGATAAACTCTGGAATTAGCTCCATGGGTCCGGGCCGGTATAAAGCCACCATAGCCATAATATCTTCAAATTGAGTGGGTTTTAACTGCTTGAGATATCTTTTCATGCCCCCTGATTCCAATTGAAAAACGCCTGTGGTGTTCGCTTCCTGAAATAATTTAAAAGTTTTTTTATCGTTTAAAGGAATATTTCCCAAATCAATTCCCTGGCCGAGCCCTTCTTTGATTTGATTAAGAGAGTTTTGAATGACTGTTAAGGTTTTTAACCCCAAGAAATCCATTTTCAAAAGACCGAGAGCGCCGATTGAATTCATTTCGTATTGAGTGATAATTGTCTGGTCGTCTTGAGTCGGGTGCTGGCGCGGCACTAAATTATCAATATTGTCTTTGGTAATCACTACCCCGGCCGCGTGAGTAGAGGCGTGGCGCGCCACCCCTTCAAGTTTTCTGGCCATATCAATTAACTTTTTAGCTGTTTCGTCCGATTCATAAACCTGATGCAATTCCTGGGATTCATAAATGGCTTTTTCCAAAGGCAGGCCAAAAGGAATCATTTTGGCAATTTGGTCGCAGAAGCTGTATGGATAATTCAGGGCCCGGCCCACATCCCGAACCGCGGCCCGGGCGGCCATGGTTCCAAAAGTAATAATTTGGGCCATATGATTTTCTCCATATTTGTTTTTAACATAATTAATCACCTCGTCGCGCCGGTCATCGGCAAAATCCAAATCAATGTCGGGCATTTCAATGCGGTCGGGATTAAGGAAGCGCTCAAAAAGCAAATTGTATTTTAGAGGGTCAACATCCGTGATATTTAAAAGATAAGAGACTAAAGAGCCGGAAGCGCTGCCCCGGCCCGGTCCGACCACGATGTTTTTGGACTTGGCCCAGTTGACAAAATCCTGAACAATCAAAAAGTAAGAAGCTAAATTAGTTTCTTTAATAACCGAGAGTTCATAATTCAACCGGTCTAAAATCTCTTTTGAGATATTTGGGTAGCGTTTTTTTAATCCCTGAAAACATAAGTTTTTAAGAAATTCATCAGGGGTTTGGCCATTAGGCACTTCAAAATGAGGAAATTGGATTTTTCCTAATTCAAATTCAAAGTCACATTGTTCAACTATTTTTTGAGTATTTGAAATAGCTTCCGGCGCATCTTTAAACCATTCCATCATTTCTTCCGGCGACTTTAACGAAAAATCGCTGTTTTTCATGGTTAGCCGATTTTCATCGGTCGCTTTTTTGTCGGTATTAATCGCCATTAAAACGTCTTGGGCCTCGGCGTCTTGCGGCTTGAGATAATGGACATCGTTGGTCGCCACCAAGGGAATTTTATATTTTTTGGCAATTTTAATCAGCGTCTGATTGACTAAGGCCTGTAGTTCTAAATTCGGATGATGTTCCAATTCCAAATAAAAATTAGCCGGCCCGAAAATTTCCTGATATTCCAGAGCGGTTTTTTCCGCTTCTTCTATTTGATTATTAATAATCAGCTTGGGGATTTCGCCGCTTAAGCAAGCCGTTAGGCCGATTAAGCCGGCCGAATGCTTTTTGAGCAGTTCTTTATCAATGCGCGGCTTGTAATAAAAGCCCTCTAAGTAGGCCTTGGTGGTTAATTGGACCAGATTGCGATAACCTTCTTTATTTTTAACTAAAAGAATCAAATGATAGCGCTTATCGTCAATGTTGGGCCGGCGCAGACGCCTGCCGTTTGGAGCTAAATACATCTCGCTTCCGATAATTGGTTTGAGCCCTCTTTTTTTGGCTTTTTGGAAAAATTCCACGGCGCCGTACATTGAGCCGTGGTCGGTTAGGGCAATGGAACTCATTTTTAATTCATGGCAGTAATCCAAAAGCTGGTCTATTTTAGAAAGGCCATCTAAGAGAGAGTAGTGGGAGTGGACATGGAGATGGGTAAATTTCATAAAAACTCAAAGTTTAAAACTCAAAGCTCAAAACCACAGTTTAAAACTCAAAACTAAAAATACTATTAAAAGTTTTGAGCTTTAAGTTGTGACTTTGAGTTTTGAGTTTTGCGTTTTTATTATATCATCTTTATTTTTTATAGCAACCGGAGTATAATTGCAAGAAATGACCAAAGTTGAAGCTAAAAAACGCATTGAAAAGTTAAGAAAGGAAATCAATCATCATCGCTATCTTTATCATGTTTTGGACAAGCCGGAAATTAGCGACGCGGCTTTGGATTCCTTAAAACATGAATTGTTTAAACTGGAACAGCGGTTTCCGGATTTGATTACCTTGGATTCGCCGACCCAGCGGGTGGGCGGCAAGCCATTGGCCAAGTTTGAAAAAGCGAAACACAGAATACCGATGCTTTCCTTAGAAGATGCTTTTTCTTTTGAAGAACTTCAATCCTGGGAAGAAAGAATTAAAAAATTAATACCATTTGGGAGTCCATCTCCCATTGGGAGATGGACTCCCAAAAACATAATTAGCTATTTCGCCGAGCAAAAAGTTGACGGTTTTGCTATTAGTTTAGTTTATAAAAACGGAGTTTTTGTTCAGGGTTCAACAAGGGGTGACGGCCGGGTTGGCGAAGATGTGACTCAAAACTTAAAAACTATTCCCTCAATTCCTTTGAGGTTGGAAATTCATAAAAAATTGCCTTCTCCAGAAATTGAAAAGCGGTTCAAAGAATTACTCCAAAAAGGAGAAATTGAAGCGCGCGGCGAGGTCTATATGACCGTAAAAGATTTTGAAAAAGTCAATCAAGAGCGGCAGAAAAAAGGAGAATCGCTTTACGCCAACCCAAGAAACACCGCGGCCGGCAGTATCAGGCAATTAAATCCTGAAATAGCCGCTTCCCGGCCAATGAGTTTTTTGGCTTATGATATGATGACGGATTTAGGCCAAAAAACCCATCAAGAAGAACATCAAATCGCTGAAGCCCTTGGTTTTAAGACCGACAAAGGAGAGCGTTGCTCTAACTTAAAAGAAGTGATTGTTTTTTGGAAAAGAATTGGCAAGCAAAGAGAAAAATTGCCTTATCAGATTGACGGGATAGTGGTCAGTGTTAATGATAATAAAGTTTTTGAAAAATTAGGCGTGGTTGGCAAGGCGCCGCGCGGTTCTATTGCCTTTAAGTTTCCGGGCAAAGAAGCGACAACAATAGTGGAAAATATTATTGTCCAAATTGGCCGGACCGGCGCTTTGACTCCGGTGGCTGTTTTGCGGCCAGTTAACTTGGGCGGCACAACTATTACCCGGGCCACGCTTCATAATGAAGACGAGATTAAGCGGCTGGATGTTCGGCTTGGCGACACTGTGATCATCCAGCGGGCTGGCGATGTGATTCCGGATATAGTTAAGGTTTTAAAGAAAATGCGGACCGGTCAGGAGAAAAAATTTCAGATGCCTGACCAATGTCCGGTTTGCGGCTCAAAAGTTATTCGGCCAATTAGCGAAGCGGTCCATCGCTGTTCTAACAGCCAGTGCGGGGCTCGGCAAAAAGAGCAGATTGAGCATTTTGTCTCTAAAAAAGGATTTGATATTGTTGGTTTAGGCCCTAAAATTATTGAGCAATTGATGGATGAAGGATTGGTCAGCGACCCGGCTGATATTTTTATTTTGACCGAAGGCGATTTAGCGCCCCTGGAGCGTTTCGCGGAAAAATCAGCTAAGAATCTAATTGAGGCCATTGAACAAAGCAAAAAAATCCCTTTAGCTAAATTTATTTACGCTTTGGGTATTCGTCATGTGGGCGAAGAAACAGCTCTTGATTTAGCAAATTTTATCGCCGGGCAGATACCCCGTCATCTTGAGCCCTTTGCTTTGCTCGAGGGCAGGCTCCGCGAAGGATCCCGTCCGCTAACCGCTCGGGATTCTTCACTTCGTTTCGCTCCGTTCAGAATGACATCAATAATGCAAAAATTTTCATTAGAAGCGTTACAAAACATCCAAGATGTTGGTCCGGTAGTCGGTAAAAGCATTTACGATTATTTTCATAATAAACACAACCTTAAGCTTTTAGAAAAATTAGACAAAGCTAATATCCAAATTCAATTACCTAAATTTCAAGTTTCAAGTTTTAAGTTTCAAAACAAAACTTTTGTTTTAACCGGCGAATTAAAAAGCCTGACTCGCGACGAAGCCAAAGAAAAAATTAGGGGCCTGGGCGGCGATATTACGAGCTCCGTTTCTAAAGAAACTGATTTCGTTGTTGTGGGCAAAGAGCCGGGTTCAAAATACGAAAAAGCGAAGCGGCTTGGCGTAAAAATAATAAATGAAAAGGAATTTCTTTCTATGTTTAGATAACTTTAGTTTATAATAGAGTAAGCGAAGTCCCGCACCGAATTTATTCTGGTGCGGGACCAAAAAATTAGGCGTAAAGATTATTGACGAAAAAGAGTTTTTGAAAATGATTAAATCATGAAATCTGAAACTTGAAACATAAAAAATCAGGCAGCATTGCGCTGCCTGATTTAGTTAGGTTGTTTCTTTGATTTAAAATTGTTAATATTAAGTTGGTCAAAATGAAACTTTCTAAACAGCAAGTTGAACATGTGGCGAAGTTGGCGCGGCTGGGAATAACGGAAAAAGAAAAGGAGAAATTCAGAAAAGAACTTTCGGCTATTTTGGGTTTTGTGGAAAAATTGAATGAAGCGAAGACAGAGGGAGTTGAACCGACGGCTCATATTACCGGACTTCAAAATGTGACGAGAGAAGACGAATCGGGAATGACGAATCAAGAATCAAGGGAAAAGATAATGAAATTAGCGCCGAAGAGAAAAAATGGGTATGTGAAGGTGAAAGCAATTCTATAGAATTTAGAATCTGGAATCTTGAATTTTGAATGAGAATATAGAATTTAGAATAATAAAATTCTAATTCTATATTCTTAATTCATGATTCTTATTCTAAGTTCTAAATTCCAGATTCAAAATTCATTTATGCTTTTTAATAAATTAACCATCACCAAAGTTCACCAAGGCCTTAAAAGCAAAGAATTCTCCGCAACCGAACTGACATCGGCTATTTTAGAGCAGATTAAAAAGCGAGACAAAGAGATCGGTGCCTATCTGACTGTGGCTGGGGATTCAGCTTTATCTCAAGCCAAAAAAGTGGATGAAAAAATTAAAAAGGGAGAAGAAATTGGAATTTTAGAAGGCGTGCCGGTGGCCATTAAAGACAATATTTTAGTAAAAGATATTAAATGCACAGCCGCTTCAAAAATATTAGAAAATTATATCGCGCCTTATGACGCCACGGTAATTAAAAAATTAAAAAAAGTCGGAGCAGTCATAGTTGGGAAAACAAATTTGGATGAATTTGCCATGGGTTCTTCCACGGAAAATTCCGCTTTTGGAATTACTAGAAATCCTCATGATTTAGAAAGGGTGCCGGGCGGAAGCTCCGGCGGCTCGGCCGCGGCCGTAGCGGCTGATGAATGTATTTACGCGCTCGGTTCAGACACCGGCGGCTCTATTCGCCAGCCCGCTTGTTTTTGCGGGGTGGTTGGTTTAAAGCCGACTTATGGCCGGGTTTCGCGCTATGGCCTGATGGCTATGGCTTCTTCTTTGGACCAGATTGGGCCCCTGACTAAAACCGTAGAAGATGCTAAAATTGTTTTAGAGGCGATTAGCGGAAAAGATGGGTTGGATTCAACAAGTGTAGACATTACTACGAGGACTGTCCTCGTAGCGAATCGCTACGAGGACAGTCCTCGTAGTAAGCAAGATATAAAAATTGGTCTGCCCAAAGAATATTTTATTAAAGGTTTGGACCCGGCAGTAGAAAAAGTGATTAAAAAAGCAATTTCTAAATTTGAACAAATGGGAGCCGAGATTATAGAAATTAGCCTGCCTCATACTGAATACGCTTTAGCCGCCTACTATATTATTATGCCGGCCGAGGTCTCGGCTAATTTAGCCCGTTATGATGGAATTAAATACGGGCTTTCAGAAAAAGGGGATAACCTTTTGGATGTCTATTTAAAGACGCGTCAGCGTGGCTTTGGTCAGGAGCCGCGGCGAAGAATAATACTCGGCGCTTACACTTTGTCAGCCGGTTATTACGAGGCCTATTATTTGAAAGCCCAGAAAGCGCGGACTTTAATTAAAAAAGATTTTGAAGAAGCGTTTAAAAAAGTTGATGTTCTCATAACGCCGGTTTCACCCACGCCGGCTTTTAAGATTGGCGAAAAAATTGACGACCCTTTGAAAATGTATCTTTCTGACATTTATACCGTGCCGATAAATTTAGCCGGCCTGCCGGCAATTTCTGTTCCCTGCGGCCAAGTTGGTAATTTGCCGATTGGACTCCAAATTATTGGTAAACATTTTGACGAAGAGAGGA
>MHMZ01000011.1:0-2736 GCA_001819555.1 Candidatus Portnoybacteria bacterium RIFCSPHIGHO2_02_FULL_39_12
TCTGAATCAATCGTTTTTGGCATATTTCTTGATTCTATGGGTGTCACCTATGTATCTCATCATGTGCAAGGCCACTCCTCAATAATCAGGGCCTTTTTGGGTTTATGCGGCAGTTTTTGATAAATGGTTTCGGTAATAAAAGGCATAAATGGGTGAAGCAGTTTTAAAGAATCAACTAAAACTTTATAAAGCACCCATTGGGCAGTTTGCCTGTTTTTGATTTGGGAGCGAAGCTCCCTTTTTGGGAGCTTCGCTCCCAAATCAGCTTCTAAATTATTTTCCGTATAAAGGCGCTTTTTAACATCTTCCAGCGTCTTATCGCAGAATTTATGCCAGAAAAAATGATAAATTTCTTCGGCCGCCCGGTGAAAGCGAAATTGCTCTATATCTTTAGTCGTTTTTTTAACGGTGTTTTTTAATTCTTTAAGGATCCATTTATCGTTTTTAGTTAATTTAAGATTTTGCCAACGGATTTTTAATGGGTTAAAATTTTTATCCAAATTCCCCAAAATAAACCTTCCCGCGTTCCAGATTTTTGTGACAAATTTTTGTTGAGCCGCAATTTTATCTTCAGACATAATAATATCCCTTTGAGCGCTCGCGCCAAAAACCAAAGCCATCCTTAAAGCGTCAGCGCCGTAAAGGTTAACCACGCCCAACGGGTCAATCACATTCCCCTTGGACTTACTCATTTTTTGCCGGTCCTTGTCTCTGACCAAGCCGTGAAGATAAACATATTTAAAAGGGGCTTGGCCAATGGCATAAATACCCAACATAATCATTCGCGCCACCCAAAAGAATAAAATATCCCATCCGGTCTCCATCACCGAAGTCGGATAAAAAGTTTCAAAATCTTTTGAGCCGCTTTGCGTAAGTAAAGCGGCGAATGGCCATTGTCCGGAAGAAAACCATGTGTCAAAAGTGTCGGTCTCTTGTTCAAAAAAACTACTACCACATTTTTTGCATTTTTGGCTAAGAGAAAATTCTACAACTTCAGTATTTTTAATATCTCTTGTTTCTCCTAATGGATCATTTTGCAAAATTCTAAAAATAGTTCTTAAGGAGCCTGCGTGTGAAACAATTACTATATTTTTATGCTGATGACTTTTTTTATGTTCTTGAAGAAAAGAACGCATCCTTTTTTCTAATTCTCGATGACTTTCAACTCCTTCAGGAGCATAATCCATATTTCTTCTCAAATTTTCTCGTTCTTCTTCGTTAAGTTCTTGAGATAATCTTTCTTCTAAAATCCCATAATTTCGTTCTCTTAAAGATTTATCAAAAACTAATTCTGCTCCTGTTTCTTTTTTAATAATTTTTGCTGTTTCTTTTGCTCTTGGGGAGTCCGAGCTTATAATTAAATCTACTTTTTTTGACGCAAGATATTGTCCGGCCTTTTTTGCCTGTTCTCGCCCAATTTGATTTAACGTTTCTTTAGAAGATTGTCCTTGAATTATTTTTTCTTTATTCCAATTCGTCTCACCATGTCTTACAAAAAACCAGTTGTTTTGTATCGTAGGATTAATTTTTACTTCATTGCAGTACAGGCAATACCAAACCGGAATCGGAATACCCCAGACAATCTGACGGGAAATGTTCCAGTCTTTGATATTTTTGAGCCAGTGGAAAAATATTTTTTCAAAATGCTTGCTGACAAATTTTACCTCTCCCCTTTTGACAGCCGCCATCGCTTTTTTTGCCAGAGGTTTGATTTTTATAAACCATTGGTCAGAGATTAGGGGTTCAATATTTTTTTGGCACTTATAGCAGATTGGCGCCGAGTGAGAATAATCTTCTTCTTTTTCAATCAGATTAAGTTTTTTTAAGTCTTCAATCACTTTTTGGCGGGCTTCAAGAACTTTTAAGCCGGAATAACTTTCCCCCGCCTCTTTGGTCATTTCGCCTTTTTCGTCAATAACTTTGATAATTTCTAAATTATGGCGTTCGCCTATTTCAAAGTCGGTCGGGTCATGGGCCGGCGTAACTTTTACCGCGCCTGTGCCAAAAGATGGGTCAATTGCTTCGTCGGCAATTAAAGGAATAATTCTTTTAGTTAAAGGCAAGCGAAGTTTTATTTTATTTTTAAGTAAGGCCTGATAACGTTTATCTTTTGGATTAACCGCTATCGCCGTGTCGCCGAGCATTGTTTCCGGCCGAGTCGTGGCGACAATAACACCATATTTTGGAGCAGCTCCAATGGAGCAGTTCTCTTCGAGAACTGCTCCATAGGAGCTGCTCCAAAAATGATATTTAATATAGGTCAATTTTGTTTTTTTCTCTTGATAATTTACTTCCAAATCCGAAAGCGAAGTCTGATGCTTAACGCACCAGTTAATCACCCGTTTGCCCCGATAAATCAGCCCATCGTCAAAAAGTTTCTTAAAGGTTTGATAAACTATTTTAATTATATCCGGGTCAAGGGTAAATTTTTCTTTTGTCCAGTCGCAGGAAGCGCCGAGTTTTTTAAGTTGCCCTTCCATCACTTTTTTATTTTTTTGGGTAAAGTCCCAAAGCATTTTATAAAGGGCCTCTCTTGAAAATTGAAAACGGCTTTGCCCCTTTTTTTCCAAGTGCTTTTCAAAAACCACCTGGGTTTCAAAACCCGCGTGGTCAGCGCCCGGCAACCAGAGAGTTGGGTTCCCTTTCATCCGATGATAGCGAATCATAATGTCTTCTAAAGTAACAAAAACCGCGTGGCCAATATGAAGCGGCGCGTTCGCGTTTGGCGGCGGCATA
>MHMZ01000011.1:2746-12120 GCA_001819555.1 Candidatus Portnoybacteria bacterium RIFCSPHIGHO2_02_FULL_39_12
CTTTTTTACCAAAATCCGGCTTAAAATAGCCGCCTTTTTCCCAAAGCTGGTATATTTTATTCTCTGATTCCCTAAACGGATAACGGGTTTTCATAAATCCGTGAGGGTCCGACCCTTGCGAGGGTCGGACCCTAATGAAGAATATCACATTTTTTCTCTCTAAGCAAATCTGTTTGACTAACCAATAAAAACAAGGTATGGTTGGATTATATGGAAACTTTATCTTTTGAGTTGAGAAAATTGGGGCTAACCGAAAAAGAAGTGCGGGTTTATTTGGCCGCTTTGGAATTTGGCTATGCCACGGCTCAAAAAATTGCCCAAGAATTGAATATTTCAAGGCCGACAATTTATGAGATTATTAAAGGCCTAAAAACCAAAGGTCTGATGAGTGAATTTAAAGAAGCCAAGCGCACTTATTTTACCGGCGAATCACCTGATAAATTATTAAGAATTTTACATATTCAAAAAAGAGAAATTGAAGAAAAAGAAAGAGAGCTTTTAAGAATTATCGCCGCTTTACGGGCTAAGTATCATTTAGAAGAAGAAAAATTATTTAAATCTTATCAAGGCCCGACCGGCTTAAAAATTTTAGAGAGCGATTTATTGGAGACCACGGCCCGAGAAATTTATGTACTTAATCCGAAAAACATTCCTTTTAATCTAAAGCCAATTTTTGCTTCTCTTAGAAAAAGATTAGGCCAAGTTCAGATTAAAGAAATACCAATTAAAAAATCAATTTCAGCCGGGCTGATAATTTATGATAAAGTAATTTTTGTCAGTCAAACTAAACCCTTGAAGGGAATTCTGATTGAAGATAAAAATTTTACTGCGGTTTTGAAAGAGATTTTTAAAATTTAAGACATCCGACGTCCTCCACCGAGACTTCTTTTTTAGACTGCAATTCTTTGACAAATTGATTTGTCAATTACCAGAGAAGAGACGGTGGCGGACGTCGGATGTCTGAATATTAATTTTAAAAGGGCAAAGAAATTTGAAATGTTTTTTACATTTCTTCCTTGCCCTTTTTGTTTTTTTCACCTCCCCTGCTGTTCTAATGTTTGTATTTTAAAAATTTTGTCCTCAAATTTTTTTACTTCTCTTTTTATGAAATACAGAAGAGAGGTATAGTTGTTTTTGAGGTTTCGCATTTCTACCAACCGGGACCGCCATACTCCCGGCTGAAATTTGTAGATTTGTGAATTTCGTTGAGCTTTAATTAAGTCCCCCTTCTGGTTATAGTATTTGATTTGTAAAAAGCTCGGGAGACCATTTTTTACTCGCCAGAACTCACGGCGGCCGTAGGCGCTGTTTGTTTCGGATTTAGGCTCTAAAATAATTTTATAACACTCTACGCCTTCGAGTTCTTCCTCGCTGGCAAGAGTAATTATAAAATCATTTAGGTTTTCTCCCATTAACCGCCTGACATCTTCAAATGTCAAGGCGGTTCCCATAAAGTGGTCTCTTTGGTCTGGCGAGGCAATCCGCCGAATGCGCCTTAAAGCCGAGAACCAGCCCCAGACGTCATCGGCTTTTCCTATGCCCCAATGTCGCCAAAAGAGGAAAGCAGTATCTTTGTCCCGTGGCGGTTCAAGAAAGATAACCCGGATTCTATCCTCGCCGTTTTCTTTATACCGCAACTGTCGGATGATTTTTTTATAGGTAACCGACCAACTCCGGTTTTGCAGCAGGACTTCAGCTTCTTTGGATGTATACCATTCCTGATGAGGCCTCGGAATGGTAAAGATTTCAATTACTTCCTCTTCTTCCGGGATAGCCCGATAGCTATCCCAGGATTCTTTCATTAGTTGGCGGCCGTTTAACTCGCCGCCAAAAACAGGGTAAACCCAGAAAAAATGGGCTAATAAATAAACTAGAGTAAAAATCATCGCGAGGATAGACCAAAAATCCAATTTATCTATTTTTTGGGGCTGTTCTTTCAACAAATACTTATCCCTTTCTTTGTTTTTCTTCATAATCTTTCCTTTCTAGTCTGTAAGGAAGCGGCAAAGCGACCCGCCCGCTTCGTCTTGCCCGCCCGACTCGCTTCGCGACTCGAAGCAGGCGGACGAAGCAAGGCGGGCGGGAGCTTCACGATTATTATAAACTCGCTTAGCTCGCTTTGCTTCCCTAATTTTTTTCTGGTTTTCTAACCGTTATAGCCAATACTGATGGCAATATAACTAAGGTTCCAATCAGGCACAGAACCAGCATTATCACCATCATCAGTCCTATTCTTTGAATCGGGATGAAGGTTGAAAACAACCACAGAGGCAGAAAGCACCGCGCATTAAGAAACGCATCTTCTATTATTACCGCTCCTTTTTGCCGCAGAGCCGCAATCATTGCCGAAAAAGCATTTTTAGTTTCACCCAAGGTGTTTTGAAACGCCTCTAAGAAAACAAAACTGAAGTCGCTTGTGGCATTGATCGCAAAAGCGCTTATTGCCGCTGTCGAAATATCAAGAGGAATCCCCATCTTGACCATTATTAGAGCAAGCCCTGTAGTGGCAAACCACATCGGGATATTCATTGCGAGCGCGCCCCAAAATGGTCTAATGGTTAAATCGGTTTTTCTGAAACGGAGCCAAGAAAATAGAAACCAAACCATGAAAAATATTGTAATCAAAATTTGGTCTCCGATTATATTCCATGGTTTTCCTTCCCGAATTTCCCGGTCTGCTTCGGGGTACGTTTGTACCCTGCCAAAGGAGCTGATTTTTATTTCCGGAAAATTTAATCTAACATAGTTTTCCACGGCTTCTCTAAGCGCAAACATTTTATTACTATCATCGGCACTCGTTGTTACTATCAGACGGATACCGTTATGATAGTAAAAAGCGCGGAAAACTATTGGCGGGAGCTTATTCTCAATATTCATAAACGCGTATCCAGCTTCTTTTTCTGAAGTTGGCAGGGGTTTATGAAAGGATTGAGAACTTATCCTTTGAACGGCTTTGACAATAGAGTATGTCTGATAAACCCCGAGTTCCTTTGGAAAATTAGAAACTCCTTTGGTTATCATTTGTACTCTTTGAATAAACCGGGGATCGTAAATACCCTCGGCTTTGGTCCAGCTGGGCTCTAATAAAAAATTTAACCCGTCAAAACCAAGATATCCCGGTCGGTTTAACTCCTTACTGGTTTTATAAACCAAAGTCCCGGGAATAAACTCTAGGGGTTTTGAACGGATGACGAGGTTGCGATGCGGCCAGGCTATTTGATAAATAGTCCCTATGGTTAAGACCACAACCACCATTATCATCGCAATCGCTGTTGTTTTAAGCCCGAATCTGGTATTTATCCAAATAGCCGCTTTGAGCGGCTGTTGAATAAATACCGCTGTTATTTTTTTACCCAACCATCCTATTTCTTTAGTTTTGCCAACCTTATGATTTTTAATTAGTAAAGTTGACAAAACCGGTAAAAGGTAGCGAGAAAAAACCAACAAACAAACAAGGCCTAAAGCGCTGGCCAGCGCCATGTCAGCGATTGGTCTGACGCCAAATGACCACCAAAGGGTTAAAAATCCGCCAAGCGAAATAATTACCAAGCGAGCGATTAATCGGTCAGTACCAGCCGTTGCTTGCCATGCCTCATCTGCTGATAGGCCTTTTTCTCGGCCTTCATTGTAGGCCCCGAATTTATGTAGAGAAAAGCTTGTACCCTGAACTATGCAGTTAGCATAGCTCAAAAGAGTGTAAACCCTTTCTACTACATTAAATCCAAAAAACCAGAGAAGTCCTATAAGTCCGCGTGTCCAAATAATGGACATAAAAAAGATAATCACACACACCGCGGCTTGAAGCCATGAATGAAGAGCGCGTCGAAACCCCGGGAAAACAAAGAGAATCCCCCCGCTAATTATCATCAAGATATTTAGAAGAAGGGCTTGGTGGATTATCCACCGGCCGGCAATCCAGCTGGCCAGTCCTATAGACGCGTCTTTAGGGTGGATATCAAATTCTGTAAATTGGTGTATCCATCCAAAGGTTTTTTCTTCAAGAAAAGACTTCACTTTCCACATTAAAGACATCTGTTCCGCGTCATCGTCTACGAAATAATAAATATAAGCCATTTTGAAATCTTGGCTTATAAATATTCCATAGACTGATTGATCGGCGATGACGCCTTTTTTCCAATTCCCAATATTGAGACCCGAATTAGACTTGAATAAAGACGAGTTAATATAGTATTCACTTTTTAACTCGCCTTCTTCGTCTAAAAAATTGGGAATAGTGGCCAAACTAATCACACTCTCCCCAAATTCGTCTTTTAGACGATTCGTCCATTCATAAATTTTTTTTAAATCTTCTTTGGACTGAATACCATTGGGAAATAAGATTTCTTTTTTACCAATTTTTTTTCCAAACTTAATCGGAAAAATAATTGGCTCGGCTGGATTAAACCCCTCCGCCTTTTTGGACGAAACATATTCGTCCATTTTACGGACAGGATTATCCTTATTCATTATCGCGTCTTTGGGAATCACACTCCCTTGCGGAGTTTTGTAATTCCCCCAAAGGATAATTCCCGTCAAAATACTAAATATTACTATGGTAATCTTCGGATATTTAATTGCTTTCATTCGTAAATCAAACTTCCAAATCTTTTTCATTTCTATTTCCTCCTTAACTATCTAAGTTTATCAATAAAATTACCTGTTAATTCAGTGTAAATTGTCAATGAACTCTTATTGAGGAGTTTCTCACCTAATGGTAATTTTGTCAAGTTTTTTCCGACAGAACTATATTATTTTTCGGAGGAACAACAAAAATTCCGCATTTTGATGCGGAAATTTAATGAAGAGCAGTTGTAAAGAATTTTCTGACAAATCTTAAAAATCCTGAATAAGTCCGGCGCAAGGGATTATTTTAATCCCCCGCTTTTTAAGCTGGTCTAAAAATAAATTCAAACCGATTGAATCCGAAGACATATGGCCGGCTATAACCGCGTTGATATGAGCGGCTTCTGCCTGTTTTTTATGCTCTTCTGACATATGCATACCGATAACGGTCCCAATGCCGGCTTGAGCCATTTTTTCATAAATCTGGGGCGAACCCTCGGTGCCGCCGGTAATTTCAGTTAGGGCAATCTTGCCAGAGCGATTATCTTCATCGCCGGCAAAAAGCCGCGGCCCAGCCCCGATTTTAATTGCTTTCTGATATTCAGGAATTTCTTTAAGGATTTTTAGAATATCGCCCACATATTCAGGCCGCGCTTTTTGAATTTTTTTATTCAAAAAATTAGCCACTAAATTATCGGTTGGCGTGTGAACGCACATAAAACCGATATCTAAAAGTTTAGCCGCGTCAACCACCCGATTGTGATTAACCGGCGAAATTGAGCGGCTCACTTCAGAAATTCTTAATTTTAATAAGCTCTCGGCAATATTTATCGGCACGCCGTATTGAGCCAAAACATCGGCCTGTAAATGCATGACATCATCTAAATTAGCTAAGGCCATACCGTGCGGATGATGAGAAATAACTAAATCTACGCCGTCCAATTCTTTAGCTAATAAGAGCTCCCCTACTCCGATATCAATACCAACCAGAATTTTTTTAATCGGCTTTTTTGTTTCACCCAGCACCTTTCTGTCGGGCAGAAATGTGCTGGGTGAATTTAGAATCCTAGTATCAGAATAAGGATTAGTCAGCCGCTCCAAATCAAATTCTTTTTTCTTATCAGGCGAAAGCTTGGCAAATTTTTCTTTTTGTCGGGCCAAGTATTTTTTAACTTTTTCCTTACCCCGCAAATCCGCCTCTATACCCATCTCAATGGCTAAGCTATAGATTTGTTTAATATTCATATTAAAATCCCCTTTTTATCTTTCTAACTTTTTCAACGGCAAATGTCAACCAATAGAAAGGCGAGATAATATAATCTTGAGTCAATAGATAACTTTCAGAGAATCCGCCAAAGCCCTTTTTAAATAAGCTCAAACTGGCCCAAGGGTGGTTCGGCGCTTGTTCCGGCGCCACGCCCCAGAAATTATAGAGCCAACAACCCCTTCTTTTCGCCTCTTTAATCGCTTCCCATTGGAGAAGATGAGAAGCGGTAATTTGGGTGTATTTGGCTAGAGAGGCGCCGTGATGATAGAAACCAATCCCGTTGTAAAAAATTATCAAAGCGCCTGAAATTATTTCGCCTTGATATTGGCCGAAAAGCAAAAGCGCCTGCCCGTCTTTTTGAAAAATCTCAAATTCTGTTTGAAGATATTTTTTTGAAAAAGGAGTAAAATGATGCCGGCTGGCCGTGGTTTGATATAGTTGCCAAAAAATTTCCAGATCGTTAATCTTTGAGCTTTTAATCACCGCCACCCCGTCTTTTTCCGCTTTTTTAATTGAATATCTGGTTGTTTTTCTCATTGCTTTTAGGATTTCTTCCTCTGAAGGGCTAATGTCTAAAGTCCAGACCAATTCAGGATGGATATGAATAGGCGCTTTTCTGAATCCAGAATTTTTAAAAATCATTTTATTTTCATCCGAATCTTTCATCAAAGGGCTGAATCTGATAAATTGGCATTTTTCCAAAAGCGTTGTTTTTTTTGAAGTTTTTAATAAGCTTTTTAATATTTCCTGCCTTGAAAAGGGGTCTTGAGTTTTTAGTATTGGTCCGTGAGGACAAAACAGAAAAGTTCCCCGCCGGGCCGGGATTTTAATAAAAAGAGCCAAGCCGGCTAAATCTTCGTTATAATAGAAGCCAAAGCGAAATATCTTATAACCCAATTCTTGTTGAAATTCTCCCCAGTTCCAAGAATGTAAAAATGTGTTGGGCCGGCATTCTTGGATAAAATTTTCCCAGATGTTTTTTGAGCTGATAGAAGAAATAGTGATTTTCATATCAATATATCGGGTGTCTTAACATTAGCGCTTCTAAAAAACTTGATAATCCTTAAAGCGTCTTTTTCTTTGATTTGAATATGGGTCGGCAAGTTGAGTGATTGGCCGGAGAGTTTTTCCGCCACGGGACAAGAGCCAAGTTTATAAAAAACTTTTTCATAATTGACGCCTTGAGGCGCGATGGGCGATGAATACCAATCGCCAAGCTCTATCCCCTCTTTTTTAGCCGCTCTAAGAATCATTTTCGGATTATTGACCTGAATGGGATAACGAAGATAAATACGAAACGAATCTTTTTTTTCTTGAGGCAAAATAATATCTAATTGTTTTAATTCTTTGTCATATAATTTGGCGATTTTTCTTCGGTGAGCGTTAAAACGGTCAAGTTTTTGAAATTGATAAAGAGCCAAAAGAGCCAAACCATTAGGCATTTTTTTTAGGACAAAAGGAGGCCGGCCTCCTTCTTTTTCAGTTGGTTCAACCGCTCTTGAGATTATAGAAAGCCGTTTAAGAACTTCTAAAAAAATCTTCCCTAAATAGAAAAAATTATAGGTTAACTTTACCAAAGCCATAACTGGCGGGTGAAGCAATTGCCGCATTACCCATAATCTTGACGGGTATTCAAAGGAATTCTGTCGGGCTTCTATTTTTTCGGCCAGTTCCCGGTTATTGGTTGTTAGAAGGCCGCCGAAAACCGAAGAAATGACCTTGTCGCGGCCAAAACTAAAAAAACTGGCGTCTCCAAATGTCCCGACTTTTTTTTCTTGATATTCAGCGCCCAGCGAATGAGCGCAATCCTCAATGACAAATAAATTATTTTCTTTAGCCGCGGCCATTAGTTGGTCAATTTTTGTTGGCCGGCCAAAAGTATGCTGGATAATAAGGGCCTTGCTTTTGGGAGTAATTTTTTTCTTTAAATCCTCAACCGACATATTAAAAATTGTTTCTTCGCAGTCCACATAAACCGGCTTTGCGCCGGCCCAGATAATTGAATTCGGCACCGCTACGCAGGTATAGGCCTGAAGCAATACTTCATCATTTTTTGAAAGCCCGAGACTGGATAAAATTACGTATAAACAGGTCCGGCCGCTTGAAAAAGCAAAAACATATTTAACTCCCAGCCATTGCTTAAAGGTATTTTCTAATTCTTTGACTGCCCTGCCTTTTACCCATAGCCAGGGAGAAATCAAGATTTTTAGGGCCAAGAAGATGTCATCGGCTTCCGTATTGGGAGATAAGCTGGTGAAAATCATTATAGTTGTTAGAATTGTTAGAGATGTTAGAGTTGTTGGATTGTTTTTTATTTCAATTCCAACAATTATAACAAGCGAACAAAGTGAGCGGTCTAACATTTCTAACTTTTTCTTAATCTTTTCGCTTCAAACCCCATTTCTATTTCAAAATCATCAAGACCATTTTCTGAATATAAAAACGGGTTTTGGAGAATATCTATAACGACAGTTTTATTTCCAATTTCAATCGGAATATCACAGCCAAAAGAAAAAATAATCCTGTCGCTGCCGATAAAGCCCAACCGGCCTGATTTTTTTGTTCTATTTTGTCGGGCTAAAAATTCAACTGACGGGTCAGCCGGAATCCATCGGCCGTCAGGCAGCATAATTTCGAGCCAGGCGTGCATCGTGTTTTTTGGCCAGCCGGCCCAAAAGCCGGAAATAATCCGGGCCGGAATACCGAGTGCCAGACAAAGAGAAACAAAAAGCGACGAGAAACCGCCGCAGTCAGTTATTTTATTATCTAAGGCCTCAAGCGCCGAATAAAGTCCTTGAATCGGCCGGCCGTATGAAAGATGAGAAATGACATATTGGTTTAGATTTTTAATAATGGTTAAAACATTCTTCTCCCGTCTTTTTATTTTTTCAGCTAAATTTTTAATTCTTGGGTTATCTGACTGAAGATGCGGGCTGGCGGCCAGAAATTTCTCCGCTTTTTGGCTGATTTTTTTATATTCATTCATTAAATAATTTTTTTTTAAATCAGCGGCCGCCGGCAAAATCAAGACCTTAAAAGATAATTGATAAAGGCGCGATTCCTGCGGCTTAAAATTTATTTGCCAAAGAACGTATTGGTTGCCGAATAATTTATCTTTTTTAACCACAGTCCCTTTTGGCCAGAGTTTAATGTCTGATTGTCTTTGTTGATTTGGCGTTTGGGGAGGAATCGGAAGAATCAGGTTTAGTTCTTTTTTTGATGAAGAAGTGTTTTTAACCGACACTTCGTAATTAACTTCATAAGTTTGGGGCCGAGTATCAAATGGCCGGCTAAATTTTTTTTGTATTCGCCGTAATATAGCTCTCATAGAGAATCGGAGTTATTTATTTAGGGGTCATAATTTTCTGGTGCCCTTTATTTGAAAATGCGCGAACCTTCTTTGAACGAAACTGACGCTCCGCCCCGCCGCCGCTCGCTAACGCTCGCCAGCCAGCAAAAAAGTTTTCTTCGCATTTTTTATTTTGCGCGCGACTGATTTTTCTTCTAAAAGGAAAAGAAAACTTTTTTGCGGGATTCTGCTCTT
>MHMZ01000012.1:0-55607 GCA_001819555.1 Candidatus Portnoybacteria bacterium RIFCSPHIGHO2_02_FULL_39_12
CATCTGAATCAATCGTTTTTGGCATATTTCTTGATTCTATGGGTGTCACCTATGTATCTCATCATGTGCAGCCGCACCTTTTAGGGATTTATATTTTAATTGGGGCTTTGCCCCTTATCCCTAAAAGGTGCGGGGCAAGCAAATTGTCCATAAAATGTTTTATGCTATACTATGACCATGAAAAGCGCCCTATCTATCCTTAATCCACAACAACAAGAAGCGGTCAAAACTATCCAAGGCCCGATTTTAGTTATGGCCGGGCCGGGTGCGGGGAAAACCCGTGTCTTAACCCGCCGCATTGCTTATATTATCCAAAAAGGCGTCAGGCCGGAAAATATTCTGGCCGTTACTTTTACCAATAAAGCGGCTGAAGAAATGAAAAAAAGAGTGAGCAAACTTATTGGAAATAACAGCGTCTTTCAAAAACGCCTGATTAAATGCCTGCCAACTATCGGCACTTTTCACTCAGTCTGCGTTCAGATTCTTCGCCGGGAAATAGACAAACTGGGCTATCGGAAAAACTTTATCATTTACGACTCAAAAGACCAGCTTTCCTTAATGAAACAAATCATCAAAGACCTTTTGATGAATCCCGAACAGTTTAAACCGGCTACTCTTTCAGAAAATATTTCACGGGCCAAAGACGAGTTGGTTGACGCCCAAACCTACCAGAAAAGAGCCGATGAATACTGGCCTAAAAAAATAGCGGAAATTTATCTAAAATATCAGACCGCCCTTAAAAAAGCGAATGCCTTGGATTTTGACGATTTGATTATGCTCACAGTCCGACTTTTTCAAAAAGAGCCGGCGGTTTTAGAAAAATACCAAAATAAATGGCAATATATTCTGGTTGACGAAGCCCATGACACAAATTTTTCCCAATACCGGCTGATTAATCTTTTAGCTCAAAAACATAAAAATCTTTGCCTTATTGCTGATCCAGACCAATCAATTTATTCTTGGCGCGGGGCTGATTTTAGAAATATCCTGAATTTTGAAAAGGACTATCCGGAAGCCAAGGTTATTCTCTTAGAGCAAAACTATCGCTCCACTCAAAATATCTTAGAAGCCAGCCATCATGTCATTGTTAAAAACAAAGAGCGCAAAGAGAAAAAGCTATGGACAGAAAACACGGTCGGCCCGCTGATTCAGATTGCCGAAGTAGCAAACGAACAAAAAGAAGGAGATTTTATTGTCAGTGAAATAAAAAATTTATTGAATCAACATTCGCACTCGCTTAATCTTAAGGACTTTACGGTTCTTTACCGAACCAACGCTCAATCCAGAGCCATTGAAGAGGCTTTTCTTAAAGCCAATTTTCCCTATAAAATCATCGGCGCGGTCAGATTTTATGAACGAACAGAAATAAAAGACATTTTGGCCTATTTAAAACTATTGATTAACCCGAATGATTCAGTCAGCCTTCAAAGAGTTATCAATGTGCCGCCGCGGCGGCTGGCTAAATATAAATTGGAGCAGCTCCATTGGAGCAGTTCTTCTAAAGAACTGCTCCAATGGAGCTGCTCCAATGCGGCCAATGCGGCTCTCCGTTTTCAAGCTCTTATCCAATCCCTTTACCAAGCTAGTCAAACACTGCCTCTAAGCAAACTCATCAATCTTATTGTTCAAAAAACCGATTATGAAAATTATATTAAAAACAAAAACGAAGATGGCGAAAAGCGTTGGGAAAACATCCAAGAGCTTCTGACTGTAGCCAATAAATACAATAAAATTAAACCCCCTTTGGGGCTTTCCCGATTTCTGGAGGAAGTTTCACTTCTAAACCACGCTGATGAAATAAAAACCGAAAAAGACCTGGTCAACCTAATGACTCTTCATTGCGCCAAGGGCTTGGAATTTCCGGTGGTTTTTATGGCCGGCTTAGAAGAAAGTATTTTCCCTCATAGCAAAAGTCTGTTTGACCCGGCTCAAATAGAAGAAGAAAGGCGGCTCTGTTATGTGGGGATGACGCGGGCAAAACAAAAACTCTATCTAACCTTTGCCCAAAAAAGGCGGATTTACGGCAGTCTAATGGTTAACCCTCCTTCCAGATTTCTTTTAGATATTCCGGAACATTTGATAGAATTTTACGCAGGAACATAAGGACGCGTTCCCGAGGTCAGACCCTTATTTTTGGAAACCGAGTTTCTAAAAATAAGGGTCTGACCTTGATTAAAATGCATGAACAATAAAAATTTCTACAAAACCCTCCTCAAAAAATACCATTTTCGGCCCTCCAAGCGTTTGGGCCAGAATTTTTTAATTGATAAAAAAGTTCTTAAAAAAATTATTGAGACAGCTGATTTATCGCCGGAAGATACTGTTTTAGAAATCGGGCCCGGCTTGGGCGTTTTAACCAAAGAACTGGCCAAAAGAGCTAAAAAAGTCATCGCCGTGGAAAAAGATAAAAGAATGGCTGAAGCGCTAAAAGAAGTTTTAAAAGATTATAAAAATGTGGAAATTATAGAGAGTGATATACTCAAATTAGCTTGGAGCAGCTCCATTGGAGCAGTTCTGAAATTCAGAACTGCTCCAATGGAGCTGCTCCAAGCCCAATTTAAACTCATAGCCAACCTTCCCTACTACATCGCCTCGCCGGTTATCCGTCTTTTTTTAGAAACTGAAAATCCGCCAAAACAAATGGTTTTAATGATTCAAAAAGAAGTGGCCCAAAGGATTTGCGCTAAACCGCCCAAGATGAGTTTATTATCTGTTTCAGTCCAATTTTACGCTGAACCAAAAATAATCAGCTATGTTTCACGAAAATCTTTTTGGCCCCAGCCAAAAGTTGATTCGGCGATAATTAAGATTGCGCCTATTCGCTTTTTGGAGCAGAAATTTTTGGAGACAGCTCCAATAAAATTGAAGACTGCTCCAAAAATTTCTGCTCCAAAAAGCGCCATCCTTCGGGAAAAATTCTTCAAAATAGCCAAAGCCGGCTTCTCTTCCCCCCGAAAACAATTAGCCAATAACCTCTCCAAAAAACTTAAAATAGACAAAGACAAAATTAAAAAAGCCCTGCTTGATTGCGGGCTTGAGCCGGAAATAAGAGCCGAGAGTTTGTCAGTAAAAGATTGGATGAAGCTTAATGAAAAACTGTCATCTTTATAAGAAGACTTATTTTCTTTTAGAATGATGGCTTAAAAATACTTTAATGTAATTCAAAAATGTATCAAAATCACCTAAATCTTTTTTGACTATTTTATACATTTCCAAAGGAGTGACATCAAAATAAAAATGGGTTAATCTGTTGCGATAGCCGGCCATTTCCGTTAAATTATTCTCGGCAAATTTTTTAGAAATTATTTTATATTCTCCCAGTTTTTGAGCAATTTCTTTATAGGCGCTCACTTGAACATGAGGAATCCGAGAAAGAATATGACTGCCAATATCAAAAACCGCCTCTAAAGCCCTCCTCAAATTATGTTCGGCAATAGCAAAATTGTCTTCTAAGGCGAATTTGCCTTGACTCATCTTTCGCATCTTCTTGAGGCGTTCCACGCTTTTCTGAATAATATCAATCCGGTCAATAATTAGTTTTTTATTAATATCTATTTTATTCATACTCTTGATAAAATTGCCTGATTAAATCTTTCCAAATGCGGCTGAAAATCAAGATACTGCTTTAAGGTATATTCTTCATAGGCATAGCGCTTAGCCCGTGTTTTTTGATATAAGACCTCTCCGGTCTGAATGGCTGAAATCTGAACGCTTAAAGGGACAGACTGCAAAAAAACCACATCTATCTCTTTGTCTATGGGGAAAATGCGGCTAAATAATTTATACAAATCCTTAAAAACATTTGTTTTGTCTTTTATTTTCTCTGGCTGGGTAAAAACTAGACCAATGTCAATATCGCTCATTGGCTGAGTTCTTTTTTGCGCTTCTGAACCAAATAAATAGACGATTTCAAGACCTATTTTTTGAAACTCTCTGATTTCTTTTTTAGAAAACATTATTTTGCCCATGGTTTAATAGTAGCAAATAAAAATTGGATTGGCAAGGAGAATTACCCCGCCCTAATTTTGCGGAATCTTAACAACCCCGCACTTATTTTGCGAGATATTCTATGGCGGCGCACTCGCTCGCCTGATGGCTCGCTCGGGGCTATTCGCCCCCTGCGCCGCGAGACTAAACGATGGCTATAACTTTACCCTATTATTGCTACTAAGTCTGGCAAAATTAAGGCGGGGTTAATGTTTGTTAGCTACTCGTCGCCTAAGGCGACTCGCAGACAAACATTAAAAAAAGGCAGGGAGTAGTGTTTAGATGCTTCGCATCCAAACTACTCTCTGCCTGCGGCCTCCTTCTTATTAAGTATCAACAGCATATTTGCTGTCATAAAGGAAGACCTTTTGAAAATCAATTCACCTCCTGAATTTGGGAGGCGTTTATTAAATAAACGCCTCCCTGATTGCTGTAATTTGGCAGCGGGGTTGACTGCCAGACGCCGGGACTGGCTTCGGGTCGAGATTGAGGTTGAGGCAGAACCCGGGACTGAGATACAGGCTGTCCTCCCAAGGCCCCAACGATGATTTGATCAATCACAGAGTCGGGAAGAGTTTTTACTCTTTCTCCAACTCTTTCCCCTAAAGAAGAATAGAGCTGTTTTTTAAATCCCAACTCTACTTCCTCTTGGGGAGATGGCCCCATCAATTTGCGGCCTGCCCAAGTTACCAACGGAATCCCTATCAAAACCCCTGCAACAAGTATTAACGTCTTGGCAACTCCCGCTTCTGCGTCTTCGGGGTAGCGGGCAGCTGGTTCTCCATTCCAACTATAGGCCACTACTGGGGTAAAAACAAAACAGAAAATCAGAAAAAAAATCGAAATCTTTTTCACTTCTCTCACCTCCCTTCGATAGATTGCTCCCGACTAATTTTCTATTCTAAACCGAACTATTTGCCCTATTCCTATGGAAGGAAAGGGCCGATGGGGGTCATATCTGAAGTCTCCATCGCTGAAAACTTCATAGTCCCCGAAGTGGCGGCCGTGAGACTCAACAGTGCCGCCGTTAATTTGAAGAGTAAATTCTCGCTGTTCTAAAAAACCAACGAGGTTTACTCCTCCTTCTTTCTTTGGCTGGCCTTCCCGGTAGGCCGTGACTATTCCACCGTACTCGCCGTAGCGCCGGACCGCTAAAGCGATGGAACGTTGTGGGCCTAACACCAAAGTGTCAGTCCCCAACATTCCAACAAGTCCCTCAATCTTAATCCACCGAGAGGACTCGTTGAAGAGTCCAATTCGAAGCTCCAAGGGCGGTGCCTCTATACCGCCACTTGGTCCAGACGGAGGAATCACTATGGTTGTGCCCGCGGCACAACCGACAAAAAACAAACAAAACAACCCTGCAAAAAATCTTCTCATCACACACCTCCTTACGGGATTTATCTCTGACTAAAGCCAGGACTCCTGCCCGCAAAAAATTGTTTATAAAATCACTGTCATTCTGAACGAAGTGAAGAATCCCGTGGAATTAAGCGCCGGATCCTTTACTTCGCCCAGAATGACAAGCCATATTCCATTGTCAAAGTACGCCCGCATTATACCACCTATCCCCCATATTTGTCAAGAGCTGACTTCTAAAGCTCCTTTAATGACTCCCGCATATCAAGTCCTGTCAAGACACATCAGAGCGCTCGCGAAAAATCTGTGGATAACTATAAGTTTATTATTTGGAAAATAAGTTTAAAAGAGGTATAATCATACAAGATGCCATCGTTATTCTCTCTTAAAAAATTATTGATAATGGCAATTTTGATATTGGCCTTGATTTTTATATTATTCTTCTGGCCAAAAACGCTTTTTCAAATCACAAACACCTCTTCTTTAACCATGGCCGGCAATCTCTTCGGCGGAAAAACAAAAGAAGTAATACCTTGCCTTCACCCTTTCACCGGTTTTTACATCAAGCTAAGCGGGCCAACTGCCGGTGATTTTATTTATAACAGCGGCACCTCAAAAAGTTATTTATACGGACCGCCCAACCCCAACCGTTTAGGACAATGGCTTTTGGGTTATGCGGCCGGAGATGTTAAATGTTTTACAGCCGAAAAACACGGCAAATGGCGAAATCCGAAATCCGGCACCCTTATTTTATTTCACGGCTCAAGCATGTAAATGAATTCAAGACTATGAATCTTTTTAAAAAACCCAAAAAAATCAAAACGTTCTTCACCATCGCTATCTTGTCTCTCGGCATTATTATCGGCGGAATTTTAGTTTTAAGCAGTAAAACCAGTCAATCAGAAAAAAACATAATTGTCAATAACGAATCAGCTAATCAGGATTCTGACCAAGACGGCCTTTTGGACTGGGAAGAAGAAATTTATCAAACCGACCCTAATAATCCGGATACTGATAATGACGGCTATTTAGACGGCGAAGAGATTGCCACCGGCTACGACCCGACAAAGCCGGCGCCCAATGATAAATTAAGTGAAAAAGCCATTGAACCAAGACCGGCTAAAGGCGCGCTCGCCGCCGACTCAAACTTTACCCAGCTTCTTTTAAAAAACATTGTGGCTGGGTTAATGACCAAAACGCTTAATCCCGGCTCAAGCGAAGAAAACCCGGCTCTTTTAAATCCCGCTTCTCAAGAAATTTTAGACCAATTTATCAGCCGGGCGCTTTCTGACTCCAGCCAGATTTTTCTTCCCCAAATCAAAGAAAGCGAATTAAAAATTTCCAACGACAACAGCCGCCAGGCTCTTAAAAATTACCTGACAACTTACAGCCAAATAATTTTAAAAGAATTAGAAAAGCCGGAGTTTGAAAAAACAGAGATGGCCGAGGTATTTTTAGCTATTCAATCCAAGGACTTTTCCGGCTTAGATAAAAGAATAAACGCCTATAAAAATACCTATCAAGAAATGAAAAATATTTTAGTTCCTTCCCAAGCCCTAAAAATTCATAAATTAGAATTGCAGATTCTTTTAATTAGCTTAAATACTTTTCAGGCAGTTAAAAACATTGACCAAGACCCGCTAAAGGCGCTTTTGGCTATTCAAAATCATCCAATTACGATTTCCTTAGCTCAAGAAATGGTCAAAAAAATAGACGAGTTAATTGTCAAAGAAATAGCTCAATGAATCGAAAATTTGTCTCAATTTTTCTGCTTATCGCTTTAATCAGCTTAAACCTGACCGGTCTTTTTTATCCAAAAAACATTCAAGCTCAAACCGAAGTGCCGGTTAAGGATGCTAAATCCATTACCACTCAAATCGCCAACGCCGTAAAAAGCCTGGCTAAAACAGCTTGGAAATACGCCAAGGACCATGCTTCCAGATGGGCGGTAAAAGTAGCTGATTGGGCTTGGCAAGAGGCCTTGGCCGCGGCTTTGGCCATAGTCAAGAAAAAAATCTTAGATATGCTGGTCAACGAGATTATTGTCTGGATTCAGGGCGGCGGCGAGCCGAAATTTATTACTGACTGGTGGGGATTTTTAAGCGAAGCAACCGGCGAAGCGGCCCAAAAATTCGTTCGGGAATTAACAGGAACAGACATCTGTTCTCCTTTTAAGCCGCAAATCCTCATCGCCTTAGAGGAGCCGCAAACTTTCGGCCAAAGAGCCGCTTGCACCTTAGATGATATTGTGGGAAATATTGAAAATTTTTACGAGGATTTTCGCTATGGCGGCTGGGAGGGTTGGATTAAAATAACTGAACCGCAGAACAATTTTTACGGCGCCTTTCTTATGGCTCAAGACAGACAAATAGAATTAATGTCTCAAGCTAAAGAAGCGGCTCAAGCCAAAGGCATTGCCGGCGCCGGCTGGCTGGGCGATGAAAGATGCGTCAAGTGCGAGGCGCTTGACGAAGAAGCCGGAGAAATTGTGGAAGGCAATGATTCGGATGAATGTGAAGAATTATTTGAAATAGCTCCTGACACCTTCTTCTGCGAGGAAACAAAAACTTTTACGCCGGGAGACCTAGTGGGTCAGGCCGCGGCTAAAGCGGCTTTCACTGACATTGACTGGCTGGTTAATCTTACCTCTAAATCAGAATTGGGCGCTTATTTAGCCGCCATTACCAATGCCTTAATTAATCGGGTGGTTAAAGAGGGTTTATCTATGGTCAAGGGAGTTCTCTCGGCTAATGAACAAAACAATCCGCCTAGATATTTGCCTTCTGGCCGAACGCCTGATACCTCAATCTCATCCGCTTCGGTTGAATCAATAACCTTTGAGGATGGCTCAACTGAATCCTTAATCACTCTTGAAGTAGCCGAAACCGATGAGATTGCTATAACAATAGAAGGAAGAGAGTCAACCACTGGCCAGCTCGTCCCTTTAAGTAATTTTTCAGTGAGCGCCGCTAATGATAATCCAGCCGCGGCGGCCGTAGCGCCGGATTATCAAACCACTAACAGCCAAGGCCGAGCTATTTTTTCAGTAATGGGACTTGAAGAAGGCTCTGCTATTATTTCTTTCCAAGCCGGCAGCCAAACCGCCACTCTATCAATTTCAATAACTGCCTCTACTTACAAACCCGACGAAGACGAAGAAGAAACTCCGACAGATACAACTCCGCCAAACATTTCAATAACTTCGCCGCAAGACAACGCAACCGTTTCTGGCACAATTACTATCTCCGCGGACGCTTCAGATAATTCCGGAATTAAAGAAGTAATATTTTATCTGGACGGAATCCAAATAAGCGTTGTCACGACGCCCCCTTATCAAATTTCTTTTGACACTAATACAATGGAAAATGGCCAACATTCAATCAAAGCAACGGCAATTGATTCTGCGAATAACCAAACAGATTATTCTATCATTGTTGATACGCAAAATACCATTTCTGAATGACAATAACAAAATATAACTTTTTAAAAAATTTAGAATAAATCGGTTATGTCTTTTTCTTGGCTTAAAAATAAAAAAATACTTTTTAGTTTTCTATTAATATTTATTGTTAGTTCTTTGGGAGTTTTTGTTTTGAGAATTCAAAACGCAGACGCTGTGGTAAAAGAAGCAGTAGGCAAGGCAATCAACTGGGTGGCTGATTTTACTTTAGAAGGAATAATGTGGCTCATTGCCAAAATCGGCGCCATAATCCATACTCTTGTTTCAATATTTTTCTGGATTGCCGCTTTATTTTTACAAATGGTCTTTGGTATTGAAGAGTTTACTAAAGCCGGCGTGGTTCAAGTAGGCTGGATTTTAACTAGGGACTTAGTTAATCTGCTTTTCATCTTAGTTTTAATGGTCATTGCTTTTGCCACTATTTTGCGAATAGAATCCTATGGGCTTAAAACAGCTCTGCCCAAACTTCTTATTGCCGTTCTTTTAATTAATTTCAGCTTAGTTATCGCCGGAATTATTATTGATTTTTCTCAAGTTTTGACTCGTTTCTTTATTTCTGGCAGCTACGGGGCCCTAAGTGAACACATTGCCAGTATCCTAAAAATCCAAAAAGTTTATGAATTAAACCCGGAAGCCAATGTCGGAGAAAAAATAGCTCAAGGATTGGGCGGAATAATAATGCTGATTGTCTCTATTTTTTTGGGCATCTTTTTAATCTTAGCGGCGGCCGTAATCATCGGCTTAGGCGCTTTTCTTTTAATAGTGCGATTAATCGCTCTTTGGATTTTGTTGATTTTAGCTCCTTTGGCTTGGTTTTTCTGGATTTTGCCAGCCACCCAAAAATTATGGACTGATTGGTGGCGTTCTTTTCTCAAATGGACTTTTTTCGCGCCTGTTTACGCTTTTTTTATTTATTTAGCGCTTCAGACAGCTGAAGGCGGCGGGTTTAGTAATATTATTTCTCAAGAAATGGAAAATATTGTCAATGCCGAGGGCTGGAGCGCTACTATAGCTAATTCTTTAGCCAGCACTCCGCGGCTCCTGCTTCAATTTATCGCTATCTTGGGGCTTTTGGTTGGCGGTTTAATCGCCGGCCAAAAATTAAGTCTCTACGGAGCTGATGGGACAATGAAAGTCGCCAAATGGATCGGCAAAGGCGCGGCGGGCTGGGCTAGCCGGCAAGCGACTCATATACCACTGCCTTGGGCGCAAAGAATGGGTGGCTGGATATCAAGACGCGGAGAAGGTAGAACACAAAGGGGCGACGAAGGAAGAATTACCCAATTATTAAGAGGCGGCGGAGAGCTTTTACAAAAAACTAGAGGTCGAGGTGTATTTAGTCCGGGTGCTTGGCGAAGAGCTTGGCCCGCTTACAGAAAAGAAATAGAAGCCATAGCTTATGCCCGGCCAACTGGCGCTCTGCGCGACCAATTAAATTTTATTTTCTCTTTAGGCAGAGCGAGAACTAGTTTTGAAGACCAAGCAATAGAAACGGAAGTTAATCGAAGAAAACAAGAAATAGCCGCAACCAACCGATCATCTCCTTATCTTTTAAGCGAATTAGGAAAAGCCGTTGCGGCTGGTCATCAGGTCGATACCTCTGCTCTTATCCGCTTAATCTTTGAACAAAACGACCAGAATGATCTAATAACAAACACTCCATTTGGCGACCATGTTGACCATATTTACAGTGACGAAAACTGCACTAATGTAGTTTATGATACTTTAAACCGAGTTGGCTTTACTGACGAACAGCAAGCAAAAATTGCTATGGACTTAGGTAATCTCGCTTATATGAGCGGCAATTATATGAATTTTGGCATGGGTAAATATGATAGCACGCAGCGACGCTTTAAGCGCGCTAGCCCACAAGAGCAAAGAGATGCCGCAGCCCGCAAGGCATCTGGCGTTAAAGCTCAAACTAAGGCTGATATGCTGCATTGGAATACGCTTGTAGAAGCAGTGCCTGTCTCTGTTGACCCAGACGGAATCGGTAATCTTCACGGAGGAGGAGAAGAATATTTAAGATATATGACGGATTCTGAAATAGGCCAATCAAATAGATTGCGTCGCGACTTTATAGAAAAGGCGGGTAGCGATAGAATCGCTCAGCAAATGAGAAACTTTTCCGATAGAGTGGAAAATGGCTATGATATTACTTATCTTGATCCGGATGGAGAAACAGTCACCAGACACATTTCAGCCGACACGAAACAAGCCGGGCTTATCAGAAAATTTGCTGCCCAATTAGAGGCATTAAGAACAGGCCGAAAACCCACTTGGTATGGGCCGCAAGAAGAACGTCAATATGGAGAGTTAAGATGGGTAACATAAATAAAAAAGCTAATGAATAATTTTAAACTACTCACTCAAGAACAATTAAAAGACCCTGTGGTCGCGGAAAAAATCAAGAAATTAGCGGGGGATATTATTCGGCATATGATGACCAAAGAGGCCTATAATTTATTTTTGAACTTAGAAAAATCTTTAGCTGCCGTTAATTTAAAAACTGCATTCCCTAAATTAGCTCAGGAATATGAAAGGCTGGTTATTCAGCTAAAATTAACCGCCTTGCCTATGCTTAATAACGAAGAAACAGTTAGAGTTATTAAAGAACATTTCTTAGAGAGCTTAGAAGTTAATATTTTTAATGGCTTTAAAGTGAATATTGACATAGAAAACCGATTAACCGCTAAGTTGTTTTCTATTCCCCTAACGCCGCGAGATGACCTTCGCCAAGGGCTTCAAAGCGCAGTTCAAAACAATCAGCAAAAAATCGGTGCGCTAACGATTAGTCAATGGATTAGCGATTATAATAATTTTTCTCACCCTGACCAAAGAACCAATATCTCGCCAAGAGAATATCTGCTTTCTAGCCGACAGGTTAGCGGACTTTCCGAAGAAGATAAAAACAAGCTCTATACGCTTTTTCATGTTTATGACCATCTGCTTTTAGTCACGCCAGTGATGAGCGAAGAAGAAATGCGGGAAATTATTGGTTCGCCAGCTCGGTCGCCTGTTCAAAAACCCATGCCAACCAAACCGGAAAAACCGGCTCTTCCATTAACCGCCCAGCCACATCCCCTTCCTCCGCTTCCGGTCCGGCCGCCAATGCCGCCATCAACCCAACCACCCCCTCCCCTATCTTCTGCTTATGAATCGCGAAGAACCATCCGTTTGCGCGATGACCGCTATCTGGAGCCAATTGAAGAAATGTCGAGGCCGAAACAAACAGAGCCCAGAATAGAGGGGAATGTGGTAGATTTAAAAAGTCGTTAACATTACTATGCAATTCAATATCCCCCAATTCATTGAAGTAGAAGATAAAATTATTGGCCCGCTCACCTTAAAACAGTTTCTTTTTCTGGCGGCTGGCGGAGCGATTTTATTCATCGCCTGGTTTTTCTTAAAGCTCTGGGCTTTTCTTGTCCTGGCTATTCCGATCGGTTTAATTGCCGTTGTCTTGGCTTTTTATAGGGTCAATGGCCGGCCGTTTATCGCTTTTATCGGTTCTTTGATTGGTTATCTAACCAAGCCGAGATTGTATATCTGGAGAAAGAAATAAAACTATGCCGCAAAAACTATCAGCCGCTTCAATTCAAAAACATTTAGAAATTAAAGAAATCAAAGACGACGCTCTGGTCCTAAAAAGCGGGGGGCTAAGGGCAATTTTAATGTGTTCAAGCGTTAACTTTGCCTTAAAATCAACGGAAGAACAGGACGCCCTGATTTACAAATATCAGGAATTTCTTAACGGCCTGGACTTCCCTGTTCAAATTATGGTCGCTTCGCGGAAATTTAATATTGACCCCTATATTCAAATGCTTCAATTCAAAGAAAAAGAACAGGAGAACGAGCTATTAAGAGTTCAGACCGCCGAATACATTGATTTTATTAAGGGGCTGACCGAAATGGCCAATATTATGACCGAATCTTTTTATCTGGTGGTGCCGTTTAATCCTTCGCCGATTAAAATCGGCTTTTTTGACAAATTATTCAGCCGTGAAAAATCAGAAGCCAAAGAACAAGCATTTCAAGAATTAAAAACCCAGCTTTGGCAAAGGGTGGAGTTTGCGATAAGCGGCCTAAAGGGCATGGGCATAAGAGCAATCCCCTTAAATACCGAAGAGATGATTGAATTATTTTATAAACTCTATAATCCGTCGGCTAAAGAAGATTTGGAATTGAAGAAAGCAAAGGAAATGCGGTTGCAGTAAATGTTAGAATTGTTAAATCATTCGCTTTGCTCATTTGTTAAAATTGTTAAAATTGTACAATAACAAAGCGAAGCGATATAACACTTCTAACATCTCTAACGATTCTAACAATTCTAACAATGATGAAATTATTCAAAAAACGCTCCCAAAAAATAACTCAAGAAGAAATCCCAGCCAAAGAGACTTCTGTTATTGACCTTATTTCCCCGGCCGGTTTAAAAATCGGCTCCAATGAACTGCAAATTGAAGAAAAATACTGCCGGACGATTTTTATTTTTACCTATCCCCGGGTCTTGGCCACCGGCTGGTTTTCGCCGATTATTACTTTAGACCGAGAAATGAATATCTCAATGTTTATTCATCCGGCTGAAACCGGCTTGGTCTTAAAAAATTTAGAAAAAAAGACAGCCCAGGTCTCATCGCAAATAACTCTTCAGCAGGAAAAAGGCAAAGTCAGGGACCCGGTCTTGGAAACCGCGCTCAAAGACATTGAAGAATTAAGAGACCGGCTTCAGCAGGGCACGGAACGGCTTTTTAAATTCGGTCTTTATATTACTTTTTTCGCTGACTCGCCTGAAAAACTAAATGAAATTGAAAATGAAATCAGAGCGCTTCTTGAAACAAAAATGGTTTACGCCAAGCCGGCTGTTTTCCAACAAGAGCAGGGCTTTATTTCCACCCTCCCCTTAGAAGAAGACAAGCTCCTGATTCATAATAGCTTTAATACTACTCCCCTCTCTTTGTCCTTCCCTTTTATCTCATCCGATTTATCTGATAATAAGGGCGTGCTTTACGGCATCAACCGGCATAATAATTCTTTGATTTTATTTGACCGATTTAGCTTGGAGAATCCGAACTTTTGTTTATTCGGTGTCTCCGGCGGAGGCAAAAGCTATTTTGTCAAACTGGAAGTTCTTCGTTCTTTAATGCAAGGAACCGAAGTCATCATCATTGACCCGGAAAAAGAATATAAATATCTGGCCGAAACAGTCGGCGGCAGTTTTATTGATATTTCTTTAAGCTCCCCCCACCATCTCAATCCTTTTGATTTGCCTCTGGTCGGCCAGGATGAAAATCCGGCTGACGCTTTCAGAAGTAATATTATCAATCTGGTCGGGCTGTTTAGAATAATGCTTGGCGGTTTGACGCCCGAAGAAGACGCCATTATGGATAAAGCCATTGCTGAAACTTACGCTTCCAGAGACATTACAGCGGAATCGGATTTTTCCAAAATCACGCCGCCTCTGATGTCAGACCTTTACACGGTTTTAAAAAGCATTATTGGCGGCGAAAAATTAGCAATCCGCTTGGAAAAATACGTCAGCGGCAGTTACGCCGGATTTTTCAACCAGCCGACCAATGTTCAATTAAAAAAGAAATTAGTGGTTTTTAGCATCCGCGATCTGGAAGAAGAATTAAGGCCTTTGGCGATGTTTGTCATCCTCCGTTATGTCTGGAATATCATCCGCTCTGAATTGAAAAAAAGAATTTTGGTGGTTGACGAGGCCTGGTGGATGATGCGATATGAAGACGGCGCTTCTTTTCTTTTCGGCATCGCCAAAAGAGCCAGAAAATATTACCTGGGGCTAACAACCATCACTCAAGACATAGCCGACTTTATGAAGTCAAAATACGGCAAGCCGATTGTGACCAATTCGTCGCTTCAGCTTTTGATGAAGCAATCGCCGGCCACTATTGAAGTGGTCAAAGAGACCTTTAATTTAACCGAGCAGGAAAAATATATGCTTTTGGAATCCAGCGTCGGCGAAGGCATTTTCTTTGCCGGCTTAAAGCATGTGGCGATTAAAGTGGTCGCCTCTTATACCGAAGACCAGATTATTACCACTGACCCGGCCCAATTATTGGCCATAGAAAAAGCTAAAGAAGAGCTGGCGAGAGAGGAAGGAAAATAAGCAAATTTAAAAATTTCTAATGTCTGCCAATAAATTAGCAAGATAAGCGAGATAAGCTAATAAGTAAATTAAGCTTATTTTACTTATTTTACTTAATTTACTTATTTTACTTACTATGCCCGATTATAGCGGACAATTAACTCAAGTCAGACAACAAGAAGGGGTTAAAAAAGCTTCTCTACGAATAAAACTGCCGGCCTTAATCGCCCATAGAATGAAAAAGGCCGTAGCCGACAAAGAAAGCTGGGCCTGGCCTTTTGCATTTATCTTAGCTCTTTTTAATGATGGAGTTGATTTATTAGGATTAGGAGCAATCCCTATTTTAGGAGATTTTCTTGATATTTTTTGCGGAATAATTTTAACAATGTTTCTTTGGGATATCGGGTGGACGATTAAGTGGAAAATTAGAATTGCTATTTGGTTAGCTGCTGGCTTAGAAATAATTTTGGGACTGGCTATTCTGCCGGAACTTATCCCGTTTTGGCTTCTCTCTGTCTGGTACGCTCATCATCAAGTTAATAAAAAAGCGGAAATAGCTGAAAGAGGATTGAAAAAATATAGGGCCGGCAAGATTGACCGAGAAGCCGCAGCGGAGTTTAGTTAAAATATGTTAAAAAATCAAAAAATTAAAATCTATCTATTGCTTTTTGTCTTATGTTTTTTAGTTATTTTTTCCAGCCAAGCCCAAAGTTCAAAACCGGAGATTACCTTAACCTGGTCAACAAACAGCTATATTCCCTTTAATTATCCGGGCAAAGCTCTACCGACTAAAGGCAGTTTAATAGAGGCGGCCACGACGATTGAATCAAAAACCGTCAATCCGGAAGCCCTGTATTATTACTGGTATTTAGATGATAATTTACAAAGAAACAAATCCGGCCCGGGAAAACTAACTTTTGAATTTTTTGCGGCCGAAGAAGCGGGTCAATCTCATCGAGTAAAACTTTGGCTTAAAAGCCAAGATAACGGCTCAATCCTTGAAAAAACCATTGAAATTAAAATAGTCGCCCCCCAGGTCTATATCAAGGGTCCAGCTTTTATTACGGCTGAACAAGAAAAACAATTTATTGCCCTGCCTTATTTTTTCAATATTAAAAATATCAATGAATTAAGGTATAATTGGAGTATAGACGAAAAAGAAGCCCGGGAAGCAGAGCTTCAAAATCCAAATATTCTAACTCTAAAAATCGGCCAAGTCGCTAAGACAATAACTAAAAACTTAAAGCTTTTAACAGAAAACAAAAACAGCCCCCAACAGAAAACGGAAACTCGCTTAAAAATTACTTTAACGCCATGAAAAAATTCTCAATTTTTGTTATTATTATATTCGCCTTACTATCTGCTTATTCTGTTTCTGCCGCCTATCAGTTAGAAACTACTTATCCCGAAATAGAGGGCGTTAAGGCCACAAGCGAATTAACTTCTTTTATCAGATATATCTATATCTACGGCTTAGCAACTATCGGCCTTGTTGCCTTGGGCGCTTTGGTAATCGGGGGTATAATGTATATGGGCGCTGGAAGCATTACCAGCGCCGAAGAAGCGAAAAAAATAATCTGGGGAGCAATTGGGGGTCTGCTTTTGGGTTTAGGCGCTTATTTAATTCTAAATACCATTAATCCGGATTTGCTTAAGTTAAAAAAACCAGAGGTGAAGTCCTTTTCTTTAAGAAAAGAAGAAGAAGCGGCTTATAGAACAGCCAGCGAACAATCGGCCCGTTCGCAATTAAGCCAAGCCGGTATTAATACAAAAAGAGAATGCCAGCCCAACGAATCTACAGGATGCGTTACTTTTGACGGTATAAGAGAAAATACTCTCAATGAAGTAATTGGCCTTAAAAGAGATTGTGGATGCGATATATATGTTTCGGGCGCAAGAGAATCCGGCCATCGCGCCGGCTCAAGAAGTCATCAAACTGGCCATAAAATTGACATTCATCTGAATGACCCCTTAAATAATTACATTTCAGAAAATTTTAAACGGGTTGGCACTCGGCCAAGCGATCAGGCGCCACTATATGAAAATCCCCAAACCGGCAATCTTTATGCCAAAGAAAGCGATCATTGGGATATTTTTGTTCGTTAAAGAAAATATTATTACCTGATTAAAATCATGCTCAAAAAAACTCTTATTATCTTAATTATCCTGCTTGTCCTTGTGGCGGGAACTTTAGTGGTCTATAATTTCTTCTTTAAAAAAGAAGCGGCGCCGGTCGTCACCGAAGAATTGCCTGAAGAAAAAATAACTCCTTCTCCAACTGCTAAAATTAAGCCAATTTCCCAAGAGCCGGTTTTAGCGCCGACCATAGACAATCAAAAGATTAAATATTATTTAGCCAATAACGGCAATGTTTTTGAGTCAAATTTTGACGGCTCGGATTTAGAACGTCTTACTTCTAACGCGCTTCAAGGTCTTAAATATATTATTTGGGCGCCGAACAAGACAAAAGTCATCGGTATCTTTGAAAAAGACGGAGAAGTTAAAAAATATTTTTACGACTATCAAACAAAAAAATCAGCCCTGCTTAACCAAAATATCCAATGGCTGACCTGGTCGCCTGACAGCCGGCAAATCGCCTATCAATATTACAACCCCCAAACCCAGGAAAACTACATCAGTTTGGCCGATCCCGACGGTTCAAACTGGCAAAACGCCTTTAAGACCAGAATCAAAGACATAATCGTAGAATGGCCGAAAAAAGAGCTGATTTCTTTAAGAACCAGGCCGAGCGGCCTGGCCCAAAGCGAGCTTTATACGCTCAACCCCCAAACCAGCGCCTTTCAAAAAGTTTTAAGCGGCATTTACGGCTTAAGCGCGCTTTGGTCGCCTTCCGGAGAAAAATTTATTTTTTCCCAGACAAATAGCGACGGCCGCAATCTGAAATTAAAAATAACCAATAAAAACGGGGAGGCGCCCAAGGAATTAAATGTTTTGACTCTGCCTGAAAAATGCGTTTGGAGCCAAGACGAAAGATATGCGTTCTGCGCTGTCCCCTCGGCTCTCCCCCCTCAAGCTATTCTGCCGGATGATTATTATAAAGAAACTTTCTCAACGGCCGATGACTTTTATAAAATAAACACAGAAACCAATCAAAAAACGCTTTTAATTGAACCGGAGCAAATGGAAAGCGACTATGACGCTACTTCGCTCCTTCTCTCGCCCCAAGAAGATTATTTGTTTTTTGTGAATAAGAAAGACGGGCTGTTATACTCGCTAAAGCTATAATCAACCAAAAAATAATCGCCAAGTCATTTTTCCAATATGTGGTGTCTACTAAGCCGTGGATTAAGATATAAACCATGGCGGCGCTTAAAAAGCGAGAAATTGGAGCAGCTCCATTGGAGCAGTTCTGAAATTCAGAACTGCTCCAATGGAGCTGCTCCAATTTAAATCTGCTAAAAAACCAAATCAACAACAAAATAAAACCAATCAACCCAATCAAGCCGGTCTGGAGCCAAAAAGCAAGAAAAAGATTATGGGGCTGGGACGCGGCCCATTCTAAATATGGCTTAAATTTCGGCTGATAGGCCAAATAATACCTCTGAAACAAACCCGGGCCAACCCCCCACAAAAAATTGTGGGGGGTGGTTTTTATTATCTCTATGGCTGTCCGCCAAATTATTAAACGGGATTCCAAAGACGAACGGGAAAAATTAAGGATATTTTGAAATTTTTCGGTTTGGAGTTGAGAAAAAATCAAAAGAGTAATGGCCAAAGCAATAAAAGAGATAATAATTATCGTCATCCTGAGCGAAGCGAAGGATCCCGTGGCAAAGACTATAAATCTACGGGATCCTTCGCTTCGCTCAGGATGACATCTAATGCCTACAAAAAAACCCAAAGCTACAATCAGTCCCAGCCAAGCGCCATGAGAATAAGTCAAATAAATAACAACTAACAACAAACAACTAACAACTAACAACAATAGTTTTTGCCAGCTATCTTTTAAAAACCCCCACAAACCAAAGCCCAGAATCAAAATCGGCGTCAAATACATGGCTAAATGGTTAGGCGAAAGATAAAAGGCCTTAAGCCGGCCATCATAAGTCAAATCATCAAAAAACCAATACCAAAGACCGATCACCGCCACCCCCCCGCCGGAGATAGTTAAAGCAATTAAAATATCCCGAATCTGCTTTTGATTTTTAACTGAATCTAAAAACACTATAAAAAAGAGCCAAGGCGCCATAAACCAGCCCTTCCAAATGCCGGCGCTCACCAAAAGGTCGGCCGAGAATAAAGTGGAAATAGTCAGACCGAGAAAAATTAAAAATATTGGAAAAACAAAAGCCGCTCTCCACTTAATAAACAAGGAACGCCCTCGCTTTTCTATCAACCACAAAACAAATACTCCATAAATGAGCAATTCTAAAATTGTCAATGGAATTAACCAGATTTTTAGCTTAAACAGATAAAGAGGTAAAACCAAAATAATTAAGCAGATTCCAAAATGGATAATCTTTTTGAGCATAGACCTAAAATAATCATTAAAATAGCCAAAATAACCGGCGAATAAATTGCTGTTTCAAAAATACTATGAACTGAAAAATAAACTAAAGAGCTAATTAGAGCCACATTAAGATGGCTATGCTTGTGCAATTCGAGGATGGCGCTTCGCGCAAAATTTTCTTTATCCTCGAAAGGCGCGGGGTAAAGCTGCCAAATTGTCCCAAAAATCAAAATCAGCCAAATAATCAAAGCGAAAATGCCTATTTCAGAAAAAAGGTCCAAATAAAAATTATGAGCGGTTGCGGGATTGCGATATTCAAAATCCGGGTCAATACTCAAAGAATAATTGCCCAAACCCAAGCCCAGCCAAAGATGCTCTCGGCTTAATTGGCCGGCTGACTGCCACATTTCTAAACGACCAACATTGGAACCCTCTGTCAAATTAAAAGTAGAATAAAAACGGGCCGAAATGGGCGTGCCCGGAATAAAAAAAATCAATAAACTCAACAAAAGTAAAATGGCTATTTTTTTTGAATTAAGTTCTTTCCACAAAAGCAAAGCCAAAACAAGAAAGGCGGCTATCAGAGCCAGGTAGGCCCCGCGGACAAAACTTAAGGCAAGGCCGGCAAACAGCAAACAGCAAACAGCAAACAGCAATTTTTTATAATTTACAGAAATTAAATATAGGGTAATCGCTAAAGGTAAAATAAGTCCGAGATATAAACTAAATATATGCGGGTCGGAAAAAAGAGAAAAGCCGCGCATTATGGTTTGGCCGGAGATATTAACCAGCCAGCTTGGGTAAGCTAAAATCAAAGCGCCGAAATTAAAACCGGAAAAAACAGGCACAATGCTTAAAGCCCAGAAACCATAAACTTTTTCCAGACCAAAGACAAATTGAGCCAAAAATTGGATTAAACCAATTAAAGCCATTAATCCGGCGCCCGCCGCCAAGACCCAAACTGCTTTTTTAAATTTTTGCCAATTATCAATTAAGCCGCTGACTAAAAAATAAAGAGGGAAAACAGAAAGAAAAAATAAAAATTTTCGCAGTCCCCACCAATAATTTTCAGCCGCCAAAATAGAAAGGCCGCTGATAAATAAAAAAAATAATAAGCAAATAGTTCTTAAATTGACCAGATGTGGGGGGCTTGGTTTCCCACATTTTGATATGGGAAGTTCAGCCTCCCACGTAGCTTTCGTCAACCAAATAAAAAATAACAATAAAATAAAAACCCGGCCGGAAGCTAAATCAAAGCCGGGCCAAAGATTTAAAGCAACCTGAAAAGGAAGATAAGCAATAAGGAGAAGAAGCCAAGAATACATTTTATTATTAAATATCAGCTGATTCCTGATAAATTTGCGTCAATTCGTTAACTTTTAACCCGCCGATTAAATACAGAACTCCGAAATAAGTCAAAGCGGCTGAAGTTATTGAAAGAAAAAGGCCCCGGTCTCTAAAAAAATAAAGCGGGAGAGCCATGATTAAAACGGCAAAAGAGCATTTAAAAATAAAGCTGAAAGAGGGCAATGTTTTATTGGCCCGATAAATAATTATCAGCATCAAAACAGTGACAATAAATTCGGTTAAAACCGTAGTTGAGGCCGCTCCGTAATAAGAATACCTCGGGATAAATATAAGATTGGTCAAAACATTGATGACCGCTCCCAAGCCGTAAATATAAGTCAGGGCTTTTTGTTTCTTTAAAGCGATAATCATATTGGAAAAAAGAGCGGCTATAAAAATAATGCCGACCGCGACAATCAAGATGTTTAAAACTCCGGCTGAAAGAATAAAATCTTGGCCGCCAATTAGATTTATTATTTGAGACGAGAGGAAAAAAACGCCGACAATCAAAGGTATAGTTATTATCAATAAAATATCCAAAGTTTTTTGGCTGATTTCCTGAAATTTTCTTCTGTTTGAAAAAGCGTGTTTTGAAAGTAGGGGCATAATCAGGCCGACAAACATGGCCGGGAAAAAAATTAAGTTCTCTAAAATCTTATAAGCCAGACCGTAAATTCCCACGTCAATCTGATCTTTCATAAAAGAAAGCATAACCGTGTCTAGTTTAAAGTAAATCATAACCAGAATAGCGGCGATACCCAAAGGGAGCGCCTCTTTTATCAGCTGCCCCCAAAAAGAAAAGTCAAAACTAAACTTGAGAATGATATATTTTCGGATAAAAATAAGGACTAAAATAAAATTCACTATGGCGCCGCCGACTAAGGCGCTGACAATAAACAAAAAACCGAGCTTCTCGTAGATAAAAAAGACGACCAGACCTAACTGAACCAGCCGGCTAACCACCTCGGCCAAAGCCACTTTATCCATCTGCAGATATTTCTGAAAAACGCCCATCAAAACCTGATTATTAGATAACAGCCAAAAGCCAATCGCGCCGACAAGAATACCCATCCTAACTTCAAAAGCATAAGGAAAAAACCAAGCAGCGAGAGGAGCCAGGCCAAACGCAACCAGGCCGGCGAAAAATCTTAAAGTAAAAGCGTTGCTGATTATTTTTTCTTCATCGGCTCCGGGCTTAGAAATATCTCTGATGCAAATGGAATAAAGCCCCAAGTCGGCTAAAACCGTGAAAATATATAAAAAAGCCAAAATCGTAGTGTATTGGCCAAAGCCGGTCTGACCCAGATAGCGCGTCAAAAAACCGATAATTATAAAAGCAAGGGCTGCGTTAATAAGCCGAGCCCCTGTTGAAATAACGATATTGTAGACTATCCTTTTGACTAACACATATATTGGGAGTCCTTCTCCCAAAATTTTGGGAGAAGGACTCCCAAATCTTATAATTTCATGCCTTAGGCTTAATCACCACTCTCCTATTCGGCTCTTCACCGGTGCTTTCCGTTTCAATTTGAGAATGATTGGCTAAAACCAAATGAATAATCCTTCTCTCGTGAGCCGACATAGGCTGAAGAAAAAGAGAAGTTTTATCATTGAGCGCCCGATTAGCCATATCATTAGCCAGTTCTTTTAAAAACTCAATCCGGTGGCTTTGATAATGATTAATATCTAAAATAAACTGAAGCGGAGCGCCTAATTTCTTATTAACCAAAACTCTGGCCAAATGCTGAAGGGCCTGCAGTGTTTCGCCGGCCCGGCCGATTAAAAAGCTGGCCTCATCGGTCTTGATATTGACCATAATATTTTCGTCATCAGAAGCATCAATACTAATATCGGCCTCGAGCCGAATCTTCTCTAATAATTCTTTAATTGTCTGCTGAATGATTTCTGAATTGTCCATATAAAATGAATCAAGAATCAAGAATCAAGAATTAACAATAAGAATCATGGATTTAATTTTTTCTTAATCCTTAACTCTTGATTCATGATTCTTGATTCGGGAGTTTCGTAAAATACTGCTGAATAATGCCAAAAAGAGTAATAACCGCCCAATAAAGAGGCAGGCCAGCCGGCAAACCAAAGGCGATAAAAACAGTCAGCAAGGGCATTAAATAGGTCATCTGCTGTCCCATTATTGAAGAAAAATCCAGACCCTTAATTTTTAAGCCGCCCCCCAAAGAAGCCGGCCCCTTAGACATCATCATTTTGGACTGAACAAACATTAAAAATCCGGCTAAAACAGACAAAAAAATACTTCTTTGGGAAAGATTAATTATCCCTAAAAACATCGGATTGAGCAATTCCGGGCGGCTGATAAAGCCGTAAAGACCGTTTAATTTTTCGGGATCAAGGCCGGTAAAAAATACTCTATACAAAGCGATTAAAATTGGCAATTGAATAAGAATAGGTAGACAGCCGGACATTGGATTTATTCTATATTGGCGATATAGCTCCATCGTGGCCTTGGCCTGATCTGCTTTGTCTTTATATTTCTTTTGAATTTCTTTAATTTTGGGCTGTAAGCCGGTTAAGGCCTTTTGGGACTTAATGGCTTTTTTTGAAAGCGGATAAAGAAGCAATCTTATGGCCGCCGTTAAAATAATGATGGCAATTCCCAAATCATGACCCGGTAAAACATCATACAGCCAAATCAAAACGTTGAAAAGAGGGCGGTAAAGAACTTCGTTAAAAATTTGTATTAGTAAATTCATTGAAAATTATTTTAAAAGATTTGCTCTCTTTAATAAAATAGTTAAAGCGTCTTCTGTCTCTTTATAACTCTTCCCATTTATCCCCGGCTGCGTTAAAATAACCATATCAAAACCTGTTTTTATTTGCGGCAATTTTAAACGGATAATCTCGCTTAATCGCCGCCTGATTTTGTTTCTGACAACCGCTTTCTTTGAAATTTTTAAACTAACAATAAATCCAAATCGGCTTATCTCAAAATTATTTTCCGTTATTTTCAAATCAAGAAAACTTTGGCGATAATATTTCCCTTCTTTAAACACCCTTTTAAAGTCATTCTTTTTAGAAAGATGGTATTTTTTAGACAGCATAAACGATAGCTAAACCGTCAGTTTTTTTCTCTTTTTTCTTCGCCGTCTGGATAAAACCCGGCGGCCGTAACGGGTAGCCATCCGCGCCAGAAATCCGTGCACTTTTTTTCTTCGCCTCTTTTTTGGTTGATAGGTGATGGACATAGACTTGAGATTTGAGTATAATGTAGCATTTTCTAGTTATAGAGTCAAACTTAATTCTTGATTCTTACTTCTTAATTCTATCCCCATCTCATTCACACCTTATTCACAAAAGTGCGCTTTGATAGGTGTTTTCTTTAATCTTGAGTATGGTATAATAACTTCACAAATAGGTCTACGCATCTCATTCACTAATTATCACGAATACAATATTAAAATATTTGCGATTATTCGCGGAGTAATTCGTGATAATATTTATGATTTATGAACTTAAAGAATCTCTGGCAAGGCGCTTTGGGTGAAGTCGAATTAAATATCTCCAAGGCTAATTTTATCACTTGGTTTAAAAATACTGAAATTCACTCTAAAAAAGACGGGGTAGTTATTATTAATGTTCCTAACGGCTTTACCAAGGAATGGCTGGAAAATAAATACAATAAAATTATCTTTAAAGCGCTTAGGGGCGCTTGCCCGGATATTAAAGAAATACAATTTACCATCGGCAAATACCCCCCGTTAAAACCAACGGCTAAATACAAAAAAGAGATTCAGGAAATAACTCCGGAAAAACAGCTTGATTTTGAGGAATTTAACATAAATAAAGAAACTAATTTAAATCCCAAGTATACTTTTGATAATTTTATCATCGGATCTTTTAATGAGTTGGCTCAAGCCGCGGCCTTGGCGGTAACTAAACATTTGGGCACGCTTTATAATCCTCTGTTTATCTACGGAGGAACGGGCCTGGGCAAAACTCATCTTCTTCAGGCAATCGGCAATGAATTGACGCAAAAAAACCCTTCAAAAAAAATTCAGTATTTAAGTTCCGAAAAATACACCAGCGAATTAGTTGACGCTATTTCTAAAAAAGGAATGGAAAGTTTTAAGCCGAAATACAGAAAAGTGGATGTTTTAATTATTGACGACATTCATTTTATCGCCGGCAAAGAAAAAACACAGGAAGAATTCTTCCATACCTTTAATACGCTCTATCAAAAAAATAAACAAATTATTATCAGCTCGGACAGGCCGCCTAAGGCGATTTCTACCATAGAAGATCGCTTGCGTTCCAGATTTGAAGGGGGGATGATTGCCGATATTAGTCAGCCCGATTTAGAAACGAGAACCGCCATCTTAAAAAATAAGGCGCGGGAAAAAAATTTTGAAATTTCGGACGATATTCTTAATCATATCGCCAATCATGTTCAAAAAAATATCCGGGAGCTTGAAGGCGCCTTAAATAAGATTATGGCCGTCTGCCAAATCAACAATACTCCTCCAAATTTAGAAGGGGTCGGTAAAATACTTTCCAATCTCATCGCTAAGCCTAAAAAAATGACTAATTTTAAAGACGTGATTAAAACCGTGGCTGAATTTTATGATGTGAATATCAATGATTTAATTGATAGGTGCCGGCGAAAAGAAGTGGTCCGCCCCAGACAAATCGCCATGTATCTTATTAGAGAAGAATTAAACAGTTCCTTTCCTTCTATCGGAGAAAAAATAGGCGGTCGAGACCACACTACCGCTATGTACTCTTATGGAAAAATCAAACAAGAGGTGCAAAACAATGAATTATTCAAACAAGAAATTAATCTAATAAAAGACCGGCTTTATGGATAGTATTTTATATTCTTTATAAAATAAGGATATATTGTTAATAATACTTAATAAAAAACTTTAAAAAATATTTATTAAGTGTTTATCTAAAAATAATCCATAATTTATTCACCTAATAATTAACAATATATAAAATATAAAATACCAGATATAAAATACAAAAAATCGGTTTTTCCCCAATTTTTTAAAATCTAATAATAATATTAAATTTATAATTTATATTATATTATTAAAATTATTATGCAAATAATTTGTCTTCAAGAAAATTTAAAACAAGCTCTTAATATCACAGAAAGAATTATCGGACGTAATTTAACTCTACCTATTTTAAATAACCTCCTTTTAACCACCGAAAATAATCGTTTAAAAATCTCTTCAACTAATTTAGAAATAGGTATTATCTCTTGGATTAACGGCAAAATTGAAAAACCCGGAGAAATCACAATACCGGCTAAATTATTAAGTAATTTTATTGGTAATTTGCCAAATAAAAAAATTGAGATGAGGGTCAAAGGTAGTCAATTACATTTAAAATGTGAAAATTTTAAAGCCGTTTTAAACGGCTTAGAAGCAAAAGAATTCCCTATTATTCCCAAAATTAAAGACAAGCCCTTAATTAGAATTAAGGGCGGTGTTTTAAAGGCGAATTTATCTCAAGTGGTAGAGATGACTTCTCTTTCTGATTCCAGGCCTGAAATCTCCGGCGTTTTAATGAATTTTGAAAAAAACACAATCAAACTGGCGGCGACTGACAGTTTTCGTTTGGCTGAAAAAATAATATCCCACAACCAAAAAGAATCTATTAATCAAGCTATGATTATTCCTCAAAAGACTATTCAAGAACTAATCAGAATTTTAGGCGAAAAAGAGGCGGCCAACGATAACCAAGGGCAGGAAGTAGAAATAATTTTAGGCAATAATCAGGTTTTATTTAATTTAGGGGATGTCCAGATTATTTCCCGGCTAATAGAGGGGCAATACCCTGATTATCAACAGATTATCCCCAAGAACTTTACAACTCACGCCACTCTTATTCGGACTGAATTAATTAATAATATCAGAGTGGCCAGTCTTTTTAGCGGCAAGGTTAATAATGTTCAGTTTTTTATTCGGTCAAAGCCGGCTTTAATAGAAATTTTTGCCAAAGACATAGATGTCGGGGAAAATAAGTCCCAGATTGAAGCTAAAATTGAAGGCAAAGAAATAGAGATTGTCTTTAATTGCCGCTATATTTTAGACGGCTTAAATAATATAATGAGCGATAAAGTTATTTTAGGTCTGAATAATAATTCCAGTCCGGTTATTATCAAGCCGGTCGGCGACGCAAGTTATACCTATCTGGTTATGCCTATTAAAGCGTAAAAACTTAAACCATCTTTTAAAGGCCGGCTCTATTTTACAAGAAAGCCGGCTTTTTTTATTCTTTTATAATAGTTATTTCGTCTTCTTCTCTGTTTAAGGCCTCATCATAAGCGCGGACTTTGATGGTTTGTTGGGCGGAAGCAGTTAGATAAGGAGTGAGATTAAAAGTAATTGAGTAGGGCTGAATAGTGTCAGCGCCGACTAATCGGTCGTTAATAAAGAAATCAAGTTGCTTAACGCCCAAAGACGCCGAGGCCTCGGCCTGAATAGTTAGGACGGATTGGGTAATCGCTTCGTTGTTTTTTGGGGAAATAATTTTTACTTTTAGCTGTTCTTTTTTAATATGAACATCATCGTATTCGGTCGGCAATAATTGATTATAAACCGGGCAAGGAGAATTTGAGCAGGGCGGATTTTTGGCCCAAGCCAAGATCGGGGTCTCCCAATTAAGGAATTGGGGGTCGTTTTCTTGATTTTCGGGAATCGGTCCGGTCGGATTATTTTTATCAACATAATAAAGAATTGAATGGACTTCCTGATAAATTTTTTCTTCAATTAAGTCCGGCGGGGTTAAATCTGTTGCTAATTTGCCGGAAATTTTATCAATTTTTATTTTTCTCTCAAAAGCAAATTGGCCGTTAAGGATTGGTTTGCCTGTTGTTATCGGCTCTGGCGAAGTAAATTCTTCTATTTTATTAGGCAGCGTGAACAAAGCGAGGGGCTGTCCTTCAGACTCCTGAGGGGCAGCCCCTCGTAGTTCATAAGCCCGTTTCATAAACTCATTCCAAATTGGGGCCGCCACATAACTGCCATCGCCTTGCCGCATTGAAGAGCTATCATTATTGCCGGCCCAGACCCCGGCGACTAAAGACGGCGTGTACCCGACTGTCCAGCCGTCGCGGTATTCTTGAGTGGTGCCGGTTTTAACCGCGGCTGGCCGGCCAGCTAAATAAAGATTTGAATGGGAACCAAACATCGGGGCCCGAGCTTCTTCGTCGGAAAGAATATCATTGATTTGCCTGGCAGTTTGCTGGTCTAAAACCCGGCTAGACTTATTTTGATATTCTTCTAAAATATTTCCTTTAGCATCTTTTATTTTTAAAATAGAGGCAACCGGATGTTTTATGCCTTCAGCGGCAAAGACCCCATAAGCCGCTGTTTCGTCTAAAAGTTTCACTTCGCCGCCCCCTAAAACCAAAGACAAGCTATAACGTTTTCGGTCTTTTAAGGTGGTGATACCCATATCTTGGGCCAAATTAATAGTTTCATTTAAGCCGGCCAAATAAAGAACCTTGACCGAAACCAGGTTGATTGATTGGGCCAGGGCTTGGCGCATAGTTATTGGCCCCCGAAATCTCCCATCGTAATTTTGCGGCTTATATTCTTTTTCTTGGCCCGGCGGACCAAACAAACCAAAACTGGTTTCTAAATCAAATAAAACAGTTTCAGGGGTAAATCCCTTTTTAAGAGCCGCGGCGTAAGCAAACGGCTTGAAAGAAGAGCCGGGCTGACGATTGGGGCTTATAGTCACATTGAAATTGCCTTGGTTTTTAATATCAAAATAGTCGCGTGAGCCGACCATAGCCAAAATCTGGCCGGTTTTTGGGTCAACGGAGACCAAAGCGGCGTTAGTGGCCAGATAGTTCTTTTTATTATAATCAGCCCTTTGGGCAATCGCTTCTTCAGCGACTTTTTGTAAATTCCAATCAAGAGTAGTATAGACTTTTAAGCCGCCCTTTTCCACGTAATCCCGGCCGTATTTTTCTTCCAAATATTCTTGGATATACATAACAAAATGAGGCGCTTTAAAGCCGTATCTTTGAGGAGCGTATTTCAATTTTTCTTTTTTTGTTTCTTCAATTTTCTCTTCGGTCAAATAGCCGAATTTCGCCATTCGGTCTAATATGTATTCTTGGCGGGCCTTAAGTTCGTCAGTATGAGAACCGTAAGGCGAATAATAAGTCGGCGCCTTGGGCAGACCGGCTAAAAGAGCGGCTTCGGCCAAAGTCAGCTCTTTGGCCGGTTTATCAAAAAAAGTTCGGGCCGCGGCCTCAATGCCATAGGCGTTAGAGCCGTAAGGCACCTGATTGAGATAAAAGCCCAAAATTTCATCTTTGTCATATTTTATTTCTAATTCCAAAGCAAGAATGGCTTCTCTGATTTTTCTGATAAAGGTTTTTTCCGGCGTTAAAAAAGCGTTTTTAATGAATTGCTGGGTGATGGTTGAGCCACCCTGGGTTATTTTTTGGCCTCGCAAGTTAGCGACAGCGGCCCGGATTATTCCTTTTAAGTCCAGGCCAAAATGATGGTAAAAATTGTCATCTTCGGCAATAATGGTTGTTTCTTTGACATATTGAGGGATTTCTTCAATCGGAATAATGGTTCTTTTTTCCTCTCCGTGAATATCATAAAGCACCACTTCGCCGGTCCGGTCATAGATTTTAGTTGACTCTACTACCTCTCGCTGGCTGATTTTTTCCGGGTCAGGCAGGTCTTTGGCAAAATAGGCAAAAACGCCCAAGCCTAAAAAAAGCAAAAGCAAAGGAGTCAAAATAATTATTCTTAAAAGTCCCTTAAATACTCTCTTTTTTCTCCGGGGCTTTTTAAATTTACCCCGCACCTTTCGCGCAAAAATACTTTGTCTGCGAAAGGTGCGGGGTTTTCGATAATAAATTCTTCCAACCACCTTTTTATTGTGGCAAATTTAACCCATTTTGGCAAGGAGCAGAAAATCAGTATAGGGTATTTAAAAAGGAGGTATCTTAAACCCCCTTTTTAAAGTTATCCACAACCAACATATTCAAAGTTCTGAAAATGTTCGGTATAATATAATTATGGCAAATCTAAAAACAACGTTAAATATGCTAACCAAAAAACAAAAACAAATCTTAGATTATATTAAGAAGTTCATCAAAGAAAATGATTACGCCCCTTCTCTTGAAGAATCAAGAAGGCATTTTAGATTAGCTTCTAAATCTACCATCCATCAGCACATAAAAACACTGAAAAATAAAGGATATCTGAATAAACTGGATTATCAGGCGCGGGCAATAGAAATCTCTAAAAATAAAAAATCAGACTTAATAAAAATTCCCCTGCTCGGGGCTATCGCCGCTGGGGCGCCGATTGAAGCAATTGAATTTCCAGAAACAATTAGTGTCCCGAAATCTCAATTATCTAAATCAGGGGAACATTTTGCTTTACGCGTTCAGGGCGATAGCATGATTGATGAGGGAATTTTTGATAGAGATGTCGTGGTTATCAGAAAACAGCCGGACGCGGAAAACGGCGAGACAGTTGTTGCTTTAATAAATAATGACGAGGTTACTCTAAAAAAAATCTACAAAGAAAAAAGTCGGTTTTGGCTCCAGCCGGCCAATCCCAATTTAAAACCTATCTATGCCAAAGAATTAGTCATTCAAGGAAAAGTTATTAGCGTAATTAGAAATTACGAAAAACCAAAAGAAACAAGAACAAAAAACAATGATAGTGAATTCGCCGCCGCGACCACAAACTACATCAACCAAACAGATATCAATTACAGAAAATCCCTAGGGCAATATTTTACGCCTAAGTCCATCAGAGAAATGCTGCTTGAAAAACTGCCCAAAATGGAAAATCCTAAAATTTTAGACCCGTCTTGCGGCACTGGCGAATTCTTGGTCACGGCGAAAGAGTACTTTAAAAATCCTGAATTATATGGCTGGGACATAGATAAAAAATTAGTTGATACTTCCAGAAGTCTAGTTCCTGAAGCAAGACTTGATAAGACAGACTCTCTCCTGAATGAAGATTATGATAAATATGATTTTGTTATTGGCAATCCTCCCTATTATGAATTTAAAGCGCCGGAAAAAATTAGAAGAAAATTTGGCAGTATAATGAATGGCCGAACAAATATATTTAGCTTATTTGTCTATCAGGGACTCAATTGGCTAAAAGACGGCGGCTATCTTGCTTATGTTATTCCCCCTTCTATGAATAACGGCGCCTATTTCTATAAATTAAGAAATTACATTATCCACAACGCAAACATTGAATATCTACATATCCTTAGAGACCCGAAAATTTTTCACGGCGCCTTGCAGTCAATAATGCTGCTTGTTCTTAAGAAAGGCAAAAATAAAGGCGATTATTTATTCAAAAAAAATGGTGTTTTGATATTTAGCGAAGGCGCTAAATATTTACAGAGGATATTTAAAGACAAAGCAACGCTACATGATTTAAACTATCAAGTAAAAACAGGTCGGCTGGTTTGGAACGAGAATAAAAATCTGCTCACAGATAATCCCAAAGAAGGCATTCCTTTGATATGGGCACACAATATAACGAAAGAGGGTTTGGATTTCCCAGCGGTTAATGGCAAGCCGCAATATGTAAAAAGGAAAGATTTTGATGTCGGCCCGGCGATTGTGGTAAATAGAATCACCGGCACAGTTAAAGAATCAAAATTAAAAGCGGGCTTTATCCCGCCGGGTATGAAATTTATCGCGGAAAATCATGTTAATGTAATTTTCCCGCCATCTAAACAGGAGCAGATAAAAATGGATTTTGGGAGCAATCAACCTAAAAAAAATCTGCCTATTAAAAACATTGTTAAGCAGATATCTTCAATAAGAGGATTAAAAGTTATAAAAAACATCACTGGAAACACACAAATCTCAAAAAATGAATTGGAGAAGTTATTCCCAATTTCTCTTAATTGTTAGGGGTCAAGTCAAAAATATTCAGGCAGGGCGTTTTAATCCCTTGAGCTATATTTTTCCAGTGTAAAACTATCTGCAACAATGGTTCGGATTTACTACCCCTTATTCCCGCTATTTTACAATGAGTTAATCCTTTAGGAAAAACAATCTTAAAGTCAGAATATTTGCTAATTATTTTATTTACCCGTTCGCCAGTATCCTCTCTTCTGACAATAACCTTGCCTTTGTGGTAATTGGCATAATAGATAAAAAGATTTTGAACTTCTTTAAAGAAGTTTTTTTCTTTTATTAAATCGACTAACGGCTCTTTTGTGTGAATGCCCAAGGTGATAAGGATAAAAAATCCTTTAATCATCTCGGCATCTTGTTTTTGAACGCTTAAATAATTAAGATATTCTAATTTTTCCTCTCGGTCCCTTTTCTGAATATTTTTAAGAATATCCTTAGATTTTTTATTTCTTTTTAAATTCCGTAGATATCTTGCCTTTTCTTCTCTTTGCGTTATTAAATTGCTAATTTTTAAAATTTTTTGAGGGGAACGGCTGAATTTATCTAAATAATCATCAACCCATTTATCATGATTTTTTTCTTTGCGAAAACCGCTCCAACTTTTTACCTCGCCGACAAAAAGATAGTTTTCTGTAAGAGCGTCCTGGTTAATATTTGCCCTGGTTCCGATCCCTGATTTTGTATCACTCATTTTAATCTCAATAAAAATTTTCTCGCCATTAGAGATAATCAGCATATCGCCTGTATTATCATAACGATTACCCAAGTGTTTAGCTGACGAAATATTCGTAAAATCTTTTTTAATTTGCTTGGCTACCTGAAGAGCATGAAAAAACCAACGATTTTTCTTATCGTTGGATGTCAGAGGGTTAGAGTTTAAAATTTTCTCAATAATTTTCTCCGCCTCTTCAATCAATTGTCTTTCGTGTTTTCCCATAATCTCTAAAATTAAGTTTAATCCTTAAATTATCGCTGGTCAATTCTGGAATAACCATCATTCCGTTATTTATTGACAATAATTAAAAAGAGAGATTATAAAAAAGAAAAGACCCGTTACGAGTGATGTGAAATTCAATTAGTTTATTCCCTGAGCGGAGCGAGCGAAGCGAGCGAAGTCGAAGGGTCTTTAGCCTTCAATGCGGCGCCTTCGACGCCTTACTCAAGTAATAATAGTCATTTTAAGCTAAGGAATTTCACATCACGCGTAAGACCCGTTGGAATAGGGCAATAGCGGGCTCTTTTCTTTTTGGTTTTATTTAGGTATAGTAAGGATATGGCAGAAGATAAAATTAAAACTTTATTAAGCAAGGGAGTGGAAGAAGTTATTAAAAGAGATAGTTTGGAAAAGAAATTGAGAGCGGGGAAGAAATTAAGGATAAAATACGGGGCAGACCCGAGCGCGCCGGATTTGCACTTGGGACACAGCGTTTGCTTGTGGAAATTAAAAGAATTTCAGGACTTGGGGCACCAAGTTATTTTTATTATTGGCGACTTTACCGGCCTTATCGGCGACCCTTCAGGCAGGGACAAGACTCGGCCGGCCTTATCCAAAGAAGAGATAGAAAAAAACGCCAAAACCTATTTTGAGCAAGCGGGGAAAATTTTAGACATTAAAAAAATAGAAATTAAGAAGAACAGCCAGTGGTTTTCTAAAATGGATTTAGCGGATTTTTTAAAATTAGCCGGCCAATTTACTTTGGCGAGAATTATAGAAAGAGATGATTTTAGCCAGCGCTTAAAAAAGGGAATAGACATTGGCTTTCATGAAACTATTTATCCCCTACTGCAGGCCTACGATTCAATTATGGTTAAGGCCGATGTTGAGGTCGGCGGCCGCGACCAGAAATTTAATCTTTTGGCCGGCCGGGAGCTTCAGAAAAAAATGGGCCAGCCAGAGCAGGATTTAATGCTTTTTCCTCTTTTGGTCGGCGCTGACGGGAAAAAGAAAATGTCAAAAAGCTTAGGCAATTATATCGGCCTGACCGAATCAGCCAATGAACAATACGGCAAAATAATGTCTATTTCTGATGATTTGATTTTTCATTATTTTGAACTCTGCGCTCGATTATCCCAAGAAGAGATTAAAGAGATTAAGAAGGAAACGGATTCAGGTCGGCTTAATCCCCGCGACGCTAAAGCGCGTTTGGCCAGAGAGATTGTTTCGCTTTATCATGGAAAAACTGCGGCAGAAAAAGCTGAAAAAGAATTTATTCAGGTTTTTCGAGAAAAGAAAAAGCCAACCCAAATGCCAGTTCAAAAAATTAAAGCCGGCAAATGGAATGTTTTAGACTTGCTTTTTAAATTAAAATTAGCCCCAAGCAAAAGCGAGGCTAAGAGATTAATAGAGCAAGGCGGGGTGAAAATAGACGGCCGGGTTGTTAAAGACTGGAAAGTTGAAATTCAAATCAAAGACGGCTTGGTTGCGCAGGTTGGAAAAAGGAAGTTTGTTAGATTGAAGAGATCCTAATCAAGGTCAGACCTTGGCTTGCGGCTTGGATTCAATATACTTAATCACTTTTTTAGCCACATTAAGGCCGGTTATCTGACTGAATCTTTTAAATTGAGGCGAGCGGTTGATTTCTAAAACCCGCAATTGACCGTTTTTATCCGGCATAATATCAACGCCGGCGAATTCTATTCCAGCGGTTCTTGCGGCCGTTAATGCCAATTCTTTTAATTTTTTAGTTAATTTAATTTTTTTTGAGCGCTCGGCCAAAGGAATCTTTGGTCTATTTTTACACAAAAGAGACAGCCGCTCCATTGCGCCTAACGCTTCTTCTCCTAAAATTAAAACCCGATAATATTTTTTAGCCGGATACCATTCTTGAATTAAATAGCGGCCCGCCTTGCCGCGAGGCAGGCCCAGCCACTCTTTTTTATTTCGGCTAAAAAAATCCAAAACTTCTTTTTGGGCGTCAAACCGGAAAACATAGCGGCCTCGCATTTCTTTTAAGTGTTTAACTACCAAAGGCGGCTCTATTTTTTCTAAAGTTTTTTTAAGAGCATTTAAGCCCAAGGGAAGATAAGTAATCGGTTGGGGTATGTTTTCTTCTTTTAATTTAGTATGCATTAAAAATTTATGATGGTCATAATTACTTCCGGCTAAAATATCGTCAATAACTATTTTGTTTCTATTTTTCATGTATTCGGCGATAATTTTTGCCTCAACAATATGCCGGTTGATGGCCCGAAAAAGAATTGCGTCAAATTCAGAAATATCCCGACCTTCTTTGGTGAAAACGAAAAGATTTTGCCGAAAACTCAAAATTAATTGATTTAAGGGTATTATTTTTAAATAATGGCTTCTTTTTTCCGCTTCTTTTTTAAGCTGTTGCGATTCAGGAGATTTTTTAGAGCCGATAAGAAGAATTTTCATGATTTTTTCAGTTTAGCCAGAGCCCGCGAGCTCATTAAAACATTTTTGCTCGGGTCAACCAAAAATTGTTTTAAATCCTTGCGGCCGACAATAATGTCGTATTTCATCTGGCTGCGGTCAGCGACAAAGGCCTCGGTTGAGACTAATTTTTTGTCTAAAATAAAAGAAAATTCAATAATCGGCCGTTCTTCCAATCCCAACGCCCCTCTGACTTTTTTATACTTCATCGTCTCATTCAGTCCCAATTGATGGGTCAAGCTGGCGCAAATCGCCGTCCGATAAGCGCCGGTGTCAATTTTAGCCATGGTTTGATATTTATTGCCCTGTTGGTCAATAATTTCAATCGGTTCATTGATGCCGATAACTTTTTTACCCGAGACCTCTTCTAGTATCTCTTCCACTTCGCCGCCGAAAAGGTCTTGGCTGATTTTTACTCCTTTAAGCGGGCTTTTAACTTTAAGCCCCTTGATTCTTTTAAGCCGGTCAGCCAAAGGAGATAAATTGGCGATTTGGATGGAGAGGCCGGGACGAGCATTAAGCTCTGAAATAATCGGCCCTTTTTCCCGGTCAATGGCAATATCAACGCCTAAAAAATTAAGCCGGGAAACTATTTGGGCCTGAATAGCCAACTTGAGAATTTCTTTCCATTCCGGGATTTGAAGGCCTTTTAGCAATAATCTGGTGTCCGGCGCGTATTCAATAAGACGGCCGCGATGGATAGCCGTCGTGGTGATGCCGGTGCCTAAATCAATGCCCACGCCAATGCCTCCTTGGTGCAGATTAGCTTGACCGGAAGATTCCCTGGTGGGCAGACGCAATTGAGCCATAACCGGCACTGAATTATAGACAATGATTCTAATATCAGGAATGCCGCGATAAACATAGGATTTTAAAAGTTTAAGCAGTTTAATTCGTTCCTCAAAAAAGGCGATGTCGGGCAAGCTGGTTAAAGAAAAAGTGCCTTCCAGTATGTTTAAAATATGATTTTCTAAATCTTTAATATCAACCAGACGGCCGTCGGCTTTTATCCAGGGATAAGGGAATTTTTTCTTGCGGCCGTAAACAACCACAATGCCTTGGCCGCCCAAGCCGCGGTTGGGCTTTAGAGTAAAAGTGGGAGGCAGAACCGTCCAGTCAAATCCTTTTAATTCTTTAATTTGCCGGATAAGGCCGTAGTTTTGAAGAATTGGCAGGCTGGCTTTTCTTAAGATTTTTTTAGTCAAGAGCTTATTATCGGCAATACGAATAGCCCTCAAGGAGTTTGAGGGCCGGAGATAATTTAGGTTTCGGGCGTTTATTCCTAAAATATGTTGAGATTTTTTTAAGAAGGAAAGCATAGCTGTCATTTGGATTTATTTCTGTTGCGGCAGTTCTATCTTTTTAATCACTTCTCTAAAACGCCAGTATTCAGAAAGCCGCAGACCGGTCCATTTTCCCAAAAGAATATTAATAATGACCGCGCCAAAGATAATCCAAAAAGGATAAATAAAAACCAAATTCCTTAGCCAAATAGAGGTCACTACCCAATAACAGACCACTGAAAGAAATAATGTTTCAATAGTTAAAATAATCGCTTCTCTGGCCCCCCTTTCGGTCTGAACAGCCACAAATTTTTCCACCAAGGTAATCATAATTAGGATGGCAAAAATAGAAGCGGAAATCAGTCCCTTTCGGCCGGAATAAGCGCCTTCTAAAAAAATGGCCAAAATAGCTAAGGCCACGGCCGTTAAAACAATAGCCATGCGGGGGAGATAGAGCAATCGGATATATCTGACTAAAAATCTCATTAAAGTGCCGACCAAAAGAATGACAATAAAAATAGCCAAGCCGTATTTAAGTCCGGTGGCTAAAAAAGCAAAAGTAATAATCAAAGGCGCGTAGACGCCAAATCCCCTTACTCCGATTATCTGCCGGCCAAAAGCGATAATTGTCGCGACAATCGGCAGCATTAAAATTAAAATCACCGTTTCTTGCGGCACTCCCTGATTGACCATGTATTGAGTGATAAATGACATAGATTAGCTCTACGTTTAGGAGCCTCTACGTTTAGGAGCCTCGCTCCTAAATTCTTTTAGGAGCGAGGCTCCTAAACGCATAGGCTCCTAAACGCATTAATGAATACTATTCGCACAGCAAATGGCCACGGCTAAAGCGTCAGCCGCGTCATCCGGCTTGGGGATTTCTTTTAAATTAAGCAGCACTTTAACCATTTTTTGAACTTGGCTTTTATCAGCCCGGCCATAACTTGTCACTGCCTGTTTGATTTGGAGAGGCGTGTATTCAGCTATTGGAATTTTTGCCTGGCTGGCTGATAAAAGAGCCACGCCCCGCGCCTGGCTGACTTTAATGGCTGTTTTTAGATTTTTAAAAAAGAAAATATCTTCTACGGCAATTATATCCGGCCTATGTTTTTTAATAAGTTTAGCGATTTGTTGATGCGTTTCTTTAAGCCGTTCTGCTGTAGAAAATTGCGGACTTGTTCTAATACATCCATAATCAATGGCTCTTAATTCACTTTGTTTTTTAATAATGGCAAACCCTGTTGCGGCGGTGCCGGGGTCAATACCTAAAATTATCATGTTAGAATATTGGAGATGTTAGAATTGTTGGATCACTTCGTTTTGTTATTAAACAATTCCAACAAGTGAGCAAAGCGAACGATCTAACACTTCTAACATTTATTTTAAATTACTATAAATCTCATTAACATCATCGTTTTCATCTAAGACCTCAAAAAGTTTATCTAATCGCTCTTTGGTTTTTCCGTCAGTTTGAACAGGATATTTAGCTACCCAGTCGCCGTTCTTTTTCTCAAACAGATATTTAACACTGCCGACTTGAGCTAATTTTCCTTCATGCTTTCCCAAGATATTTTTTATTTCCGACAAAGTCCGATTTTTATTATCCGAAATTCCCTCAATAATCAAGGCAATACCTTGAGAGTCATAAGCTTCATAGCTGAATTCTTCTAATTTTTCTCCTCCTGTTTCTCCTGCTCCCCGTTTAATCGCCCGTTCAATATTGTCTTTAGGCATATTAAGTTGACGCGCTTTTTCAATAGCCGCTCGCAGTTGAATATTTGTTTCCGGGTCTTTACCCCTTTCTTTGACCGCTACAATAATCATCCGGGAAATCTTTGAAAAAACTTTCCCCTTTTTTACATCAACAACAGCTTTAATGTGTTTTACTTTTGACCATTTGGAATGCCCGCTCATAGCCCAATGGTATCATTGAGAGAATTGAGGTGTCAATAAAAATAAGCCGACTTCACTCGGCTGGCCGCTCAAAAAATTAAAAAGCGGGTTGTTCGACAGAATCAGATAATCATAGTCAACTTTTTTACAGCAACCTATCCTGTTCTTCTCTGTTATACTTAATTCCTAAATGCTCATAAGCCAATTTAGTGGCGACGCGGCCGCGCGGGGTGCGGGCCAGAAAGCCGAGCTGGAGGAGAAAGGGTTCGTAAATTTCTTCAATGGTTTCTGTTTCTTCGTCAGTGGCGGCTGAAAGGGCTTGAAGGCCGACCGGGCCGCCATTGAATTTTTCAATCATTACTTTCAAAAGCCGGCGGTCAGTCGGCTCCAGTCCCAATTCATCAATTTCTAACATTTTAAGGGCTTGTTGGGTTGTCCCTTGGTCAATAATACCATCGCCTTTGACCTGGCAAAAGTCCCTGACTCTTTTTAAGAGCCGGTTAGCCACTCGCGGGGTGGCCCGGCTGGTCTGGGCAATAATTTTTAAGCCGGCCGGGTCAATAGAAACATTTAAAATACGGGCTGAACGGCTGATGATTTTTTCAATATCTTTTTGTTCGTAAAAATTCAGGCGATAAGTGGCGCCAAACCGGCTCCTTAAAGGCGAAGATAAAAGCCCGATGCGGGTGGTGGCGCCGATTAAAGCAAAACGGGGCAAATCAAGCCGCAGGATTTTGGCTGACGGCCCTTTGCCGATGATAATATCCAGCTTATAATCTTCCATGGCCGGATACAATATTTCCTCAATATTTTTATTGAGCCGGTGACATTCGTCCACAAAAAGAATATCTCCGTCTTGAAGCGAAGTTAAAATAGAAGCCAAGTCCCCGGTTTTTTCAATGGCCGGGCCAGAGGTAACTTTAAGATTAGCGCCTATTTCTTTGGCGATAATATGCGCTAAGCTCGTTTTACCGAGTCCGGAACTGCCGTATAAAAGCAGGTGTTCAACGGCCTCGCCTCTTTTTTTAGCCGCTTCAATCAGGATTTTTAAATTATCTTTGATTTTTTCCTGGCCGGCGTACTCTTCAAACGAGCGGGGCCTTAAAGTAATATCTAAATTGCGGTCTTCTTGAAGTTCCTTTGGCGAAGTGATAGGGCTTGACAAATTATTCATAGTTTGATAGAATAATGGCGAAAGTCCGCTTGTCCGTATTGCTTCGTTCGCCAGACACGCTGACGCGAGTCATGCGGACTGGCAAAGCGTTGCAAGGCGGGCCAAGTGGTTCTTTTAATTAAGGATAACAAAAAACGTCAATAAAATCAAAAGCAGATTTAATCATTGATAGTGGTCGTTGATATCAATGATTTCAATAGTTGAGTTGCCGCGATAAATAAAAATCGCCCGATATTTTCGGGTGATGCGAAAGCTATAGATTTTTAAATGTTTTGGCTCAAGAATTTCTGCGCGTAAGCTTGGATAAAAAGGATTATTCTCAAAGAGGCGCTTCTGCTTTTCAAATCTTTTTTGAATTCTATGTTTTTTGAGATAAACAGAAAGACGTTTCTTGAGTAATAGAATTTTCATACTACTTTACCGAGAACGAAAGTAAGACGATTCTTTTAGCCCCTTTTCCAAGCTCTTTAAAAAAGCCTCATTATAAAGACCAGTTTTTTGAAATTCTTTAATGATTTTTTTTGAGTCTTTAGTAGGCGGTTCGGCAAAAAAATCAACTTCAAAAAGCTTACGAACCACTTCAAACAGGTCAGCAATTCGACGAAGCCGCAGATATTCTGTTTTTGGAAGAGTAATTATTTGAGGCATATTAATTTTAGTCTACCAAAACTAACCCTAACCTGTCAAATTTTTTCCATTTGAGTTTCTGAATCGTTTTGGAAATTTAGATGGGAGAGGTTTTTGCCACGGGACTTGGAGTTCTGCGGCGGCTCCCAAGAGTTCTTTGATGAATAATTTTTTGTCCCTATGGGGGAAAGTCTCTATGGGGGAAGGAGGCAGAGAGATGAGAAGAAGCGAAAGATGTTATGAATGCAGGAAAGAAATTATAGGAGAGCCGGTATGGGGATACGGCTCCGATACCATGAGTTTATTTGACAAAACAGTGTACCCTCATAAGCTGTTGGGAGGACATCATGGAATTGAAAAATCCCCCCAATACGATGTGCTATATGCGAAATATGGCACATCAAATCCTTTTCTCTGCCGGGATTGCTTGGCAGAGTTGTGGGATACCTTAATTTTTGGGGAAAACGATTTAGGAAGTGTCATGCAAAACCCTTATCGTACCCAGGAAGGTTCTTCGCTTTTAGCGTATGATTGAACCATCTGGGGACTATGGGCTCCGGCCATATCAGGGGAGTGAAAGACGCACAATAAATGAGGAGCTTGAGCTTCGCAACTCAAACTCAAGCTCCTCTCCATTCTTTAGCTCTTCAAGATTTTTGAAGGGCTGGATGATGGAGAATCCAAAAAGATTACTTTGTAAATTTAACGGGTAAGAAGTTTTTTGAAAATTTAGCGGTAAATATCTTTTCTATGAGCGGCTTCAATAAGTTTAATTGTTTGCGGATTGATGAATTCAAAAATTACTCGCCAGTCGCGAGTAATTCTAAAAGAATAAAAACCGGCTAAAGGGCCGGTTAATGATTTGGTTTGTAGAAGACGATGAAAAGGATTTTCTTTAAAAATTTCTAGCAATTTAGCTAATTTTATCTGTTGTTTCTTCGGTAGTTTCTTGGCTGATTTAAGAAAATGATTACCATAAACAATTTGGATCATAAATTCTCTAATTGAGAAAGAAAGGCTTTTTTATCTTTAAAAGAGTAAGTTGCTTTTTCTCGGCTTGCTTTCAAAACTTTTTCAACAAATTCCGGCTTATACTCCCCTTCTTTTTCTTTGCCAATTAAACCGATAATCAAAGAACGTAAAAATTCAATCTCCTTTTGAAGATGAGAAACATTAGTATTGAGTTTTTCTAGGGTTATATGGCTCATATTTACAAGATACCAAAACCAACCCTAACCTGTCAAATTTCTTTCATTTGAGTTTCTGATTTTGGGAGAACAGCTCTCGGAGATTCAGCTGGGAGAAGTTTTCAATCAAAACACCCGCTAAACTGTAGGCAATAAGGGCCCTTTTTTATAATTCGGGTTCGATAGGGGCTTTATCTTAGTTTCGGGCAATCTGGCTTGCCCGCCCAAGTTTTCACTTGTGGTGAAAATTTTGGCGGGCGAGGCTGGGTTGTTCCTCGGAATGGCCTTTTCTCTCTATCCCTGAATAGAGAGTCATTGCCTGCAGTTTAGCGGGTGTTTTAATTGGTCAGAGAGTTAGGAATTAGCTTCCTAATTTATTCGCTAATCACTCTTTCTACTTCTTCTAAACTCGTAATTCCCCCAATCACCTTTAAGAGAGCGTCTTGTTTCATAGTTAATGTTCCTTTCTTTTGCATAAAAGTCAAAACTTGGGCGTGGAAAGGAGAAGAGCTGATAAGTTTTTCCATCTCATCGTCAACTGAAATCATTTCAAAAATCCCGATTCGGCCTTGGTAGCCGGTTTGATTGCATTCTTGACACCCTTTTGGCTGATATAGTTTTTTAATCTCAATTTTTAGTCCATTAAGGCCTTTTTTTATTTGCTGGATTTGTTCGGCTGAAAGTTTGGCAGTTTGCCGACATTTTAAGCAGAGTTTTCTAACTAATCTTTGGGCTATAACTAAGTTTAAACCCGAAGCTAAAATTGGCGCTTTAGCGCCCAATTCTATAAAACGCGACACAGCGCCGGCCGCGTCATTGGTATGAAGCGTGGAAAAAACCAAGTGGCCGGTTAAAGATGCCTGCAGGGCGATTTCAGCCGTGTCTTTATCGCGAATTTCGCCGACTAAAATTACATCCGGGTCTTGTCTTAAAATGGCGCGCAGACCATTAGTAAAAGTATATCCTTTTTCTGTTTCTACTTGAGTTTGGGTGATGCCTTCCAAATGATACTCAATCGGGTCTTCTAAGGTAATAATTTTAATTTCCGGTTTATTAACCGCTTTTAGAAAAGCATAAAGAGCCGTAGTTTTGCCCGAGCCGGTCGGTCCGGTGGTAATAATCAGACCATTGGGTTTTTTTATTTCTTTTTCAACAATTTTTAAAAGTTCTTCGGGAAAACCCAAATCTTTTAAATCCAGGCCAATCATTTTAGGATTTAAAACTCGCAGCGCAATGTTTTCTCCGTAAGCGCTGGGGAGAACCGAAACCCGGACTTCAGTGTCGGTTTTACCCCCCACTTTTTCGGAACTGCGCTTCGCGTCTAATTTTTTTTGTTCCGAAAAAGTGGGGAGTAGGTCAACGGAGATGGTGAAACGGCCGTCTTGGGCAATGTCATGAATATTTAATTTCAAACCGGCCAAGAGCTTTATTCTATTTAGCACTAATTGATAAGTTTTTAAAGATAAAAAAACGACATCTTGTAAAATGCCGTCAAGGCGGAAGCGAAGATTAACTTTATTTTCCTTAGTTTCCAAATGGATGTCTGAAGCATTGGTTTTGAGGCTGCCGGCCAAAAGAACTTCTACTATATTTGAAGCTTGGCCGGTCGGCAGAACCTCAATTTGTTTTTTAATATCCTCTAAATTTTTTATTCCTGCCTGAATTTTTTGCAGGGTATCCATTAATATCTCTACTTTACCGGTAATTTCTTTGGCCGACGGCCTGACTATTTCGTAAGCCGACCAGGATTTTTCTAAGCCGGGCAGAGAAACTAAAATAAGCTTGATTTGATAGCCGGCTTTTTTTAATTCATCTATAATTTCTTTAGCCGGAGGATAATCCGGATTTTGGACGGCTAAGTGAATTTCTTTCGCTTTTTTATGGACAATGACCGCTTTGGCTTTTTTGGCTTTTTCTTCTGAAAGAAGAGATAGGGTTTCGGTTGGAATTGGAACAAAGGAAAGGTCTAAATAGGGCAAATTTAATTTAGCGGCTAAGTCCTTGGTTCTTTTTTCTTCTTCTTGTCGGCGCAGCTCTTTTAATTTTTGCTGAAGAGTTTTTGATTTAGAAGAAGCGAGGGTCATTTCTGTTCCACTTTAACCGATTTGAAAATTAAAGTCAAATGTGATATTCTGTTTTTCAGTGAACAGCGAACAGCGAACAGCGAACAATTTAGAGATTATCACAGAAAGGGCGGAGGAAACAAAAAAATTAGGGAGAATTTTAGCCAAAGAATTACTAAAGGGAAATTCCAAAAGAAAAAAAGCAGTGGTGATTGGATTGGAAGGCGAATTAGGCAGCGGCAAGACCGCTTTTGTTCAGGGAATGGCTAAGGGCTTTGGCATTAAACAAAGAATCACCAGCCCGACTTTTGTTATTATGAAAAGATACGGAGTCCATTTTTTAGGACAAGACAAAAAGTCTCTGCCTAAAGGCAGGTCTCCTGTTTTTTTCTACCATTTAGATTGTTATAGAATAACTGAACCAAAAGATTTATTAGATTTAGATTTTAAAGAAATTATTAATAATTCTCAAAATATTGTGGCGATTGAGTGGGCGGAGCGAGTAAGAAAAATTCTGCCTGAAAATAGTTTATGGATAAAATTTGAACATTTAACGGAGGAAAAAAGGAGGTTGATAATTCCAAGACCAGACCTTTTAGGAGCCTCGCTCCTAAAGAATTTAGGAGCGAGGCTCCTAAACGCAGTAAAAAGATCTGACCCTGGGACTGCGTCCTTATGAAAACATTAGTCCTAATTGACGGCAATGCCCTGCTTCATCGGGCTTACCATGCTTTACCGCCCTTAAAAACAAAAAAAGGCGAATTAGTCAATGCGGTTTATGGATTTTTCAGCGTGCTTTTGAAGTTTTTAAAAGAATTAAAGCCGGATTATTCAGCCGTTGCTTTTGATGTGGCTGGGCCGACTTTTCGGGATTTAGAGTATAAAGAATATAAGGCTAAGCGAAAGAAGCCGCCTCAAGAGCTATATGACCAAATTCCCCGCATCAAAGAAATAGTTAAGGCCTTTAATATCCCTATTTATGAAAAGCAGGGCTTTGAAGCAGATGATATTATTGGCACGATTATTCAGAAGACCCAAGACCGAAGACCGAAGACCGAAATAATTGTGGTGACAGGTGATTTAGACGCCCTTCAGTTAGTTAATGATAAGACAAAAATTTATATTCTTAGAAAGGGGATTAAGGATACTGCTATTTATGATAAAAAAGCAATAGTTGAACGTTATGGGTTAGAACCAAAACAAATTATTGATTTCAAGGGGTTAAAGGGCGATCCTTCCGATAATATCCCGGGCGTGCCTGGGATTGGCGAGAAAACAGCTATTGAACTGCTCAAGAGATTCAAGAGCTTGGAAAATCTTTATAAAAAAATTGACCAGGAGGAAATAGACCCGAAGCTCAAAGCCAGATTATTAGAATACAAAGAGCAGGCTTTTTTTAGTCAATACTTAGCCACCATTAAAAAAGACGCGCCGATTGATTTTGATTTGGTAAAATGCCAATGGAAAAAGTTTGATAAAAAGACAATCATTGAATTATTTGAGGACTTAGATTTCAAGAGCTTAATAAAACGGCTGCCCGAGTAAGCAGGATAAGTAAATTAAGTAGGATAAGTAAATTAAGCTTATCTTGCTAAATCATTGACGGATATCGAATGTCTAAAAAATTAGTTTTTATTATTATTTTAGCCAGTGCTTTAGGAGTGATTTTTATCTGGCAATTTGGCAGCCGAACTATTGAAGTGGTTAATAATACTCAAGACGAAAAACAAGACATAGACTATAAGACGAGTCTGATTAACGGACTGTCTTGTCAAAATTATTCCCGTCGGCCCATAGCCGTTGTTTTGGCTGAAGATCCGGCTACCCGGCCCTTGGCCGGCTTATCAGAAGCGGATTTGGTTTTTGAGATGCCGGTCATTACCGGAAGTATTACCAGAATGCTCGCTGTCTATGTCTGCGGCGCGCCTAAAGAAATCGGCTCTTTAAGGAGCGCCCGACATGATTTTATCCCCTTGGCTATGGGTCTGGACGCTGTTTTAGCTCATTGGGGCGGCTCGCATTTTGCTTTGGATAAATTAAACGCCGGAGTAATGGATAATATTGACGCCTTAATCAATCCCTATAATACCTTTTACCAAAAAAGAGAAATCCCCCAGCCCCATAATGGATTTACTTCTATGGAGCGATTGCTCAACAGCGCCGAAAAATTGGGTTATAGGATGGAAGGAGAGTTTGAAGGTTATCCGCATATTCAGCGAACAGAGAACAGCGAACAACGAACAGTAAAAGTTTTAGAAATTGGTTATTCTTACCCTTATAATATTAAATATCAATATAACCCGGAAACTAATTCTTATTTGCGCTGGCGAACTAATAAGCCGGAAATAGATAAAAACAACAGCCAACAGATTGAGGTAAAAAATATTGTGGTGATGCGGGCTTTTTCGCGCCAGATTGAGGGTCCCGACTACAATGATTTGGATATAGAGGGTTCGGGTCAATGTCAGGTTTATCAGAATGGGGAGGTTATTCCCTGTACTTGGCGGAAAAATAAAAACAACTCTAAAAGCAAACTCTATTTTTTAGACGAAAACAGCCAAGAAATTAAATTTGTCCCGGGCCAAATTTGGATTGAGATTGTTGAGCCGGGGCAAGATGTAAGTTGGAAGTAAGATTACTATGCTTATTCTTCTTTACGGCCAAGACACTTACCGATCTCGGCAAAAATTAAATGAGATTATTGAGCAGTATAAAAAAATCCATCAAAGCGGATTGAATTTGATTTGGCAAAAAGAAAACTTAAATTTTGAAAAAATTAGAGAAGCAATTGAGTCGGTTTCAATGTTCAACGAAAAAAAATTAATAATCTTGGAAGATATTTTCCAGAACAATGATTTTCAGGAGAAATTTTTTGAATATGCCAAAAAAAGCAAATTAAAAGAGAATAAAGATATTATCGCGGTCTTATATGAAAAATACCGGATGCCAGAGACAAAATATAAAATACTGACATCTATGTTTCAGGAATTTAAACCCTTAGCAGGTTTTAATTTAGTCAATTGGATTGAAAAAGAAATTAAAAACCAGTCAGGACAGATTGATAAATCAACGGCTCAAAAATTGGCTTTTTATCTCGGCAATGACCTTTGGCAAATGAACCGGGAAATAACCAAGTTAATTCATTATCAGCCAAAGATTACTTCAGAGAGTATTGATTTATTGGTTAAGCCCAAGATTGAGCCAAATATTTTTCAAGCCATTGACGCCTTGGGGGAAAAGAATAAAAAAACAGCTCTCAAGCTTTTATATCAGCATCTGGAAAAAGGCGACAATGAAATCTATTTATTGACCATGCTCGCCTATCAGTTTCGCAATTTAATCAAATTAAAAAGTTTAATTGAGCAAAATACGCCTTATTATAATTTGGCCAAAAAAGCCAAGCTCCATCCTTTCGTCGTCAAAAAAACTTCAGCCCAATTGAAAAACTTCAGCTTAAACGAGCTCAAAAAGATTTACCAAAAATTATTAGAAATAGAAGTAGGCATCAAAAAAGGCCGCTTGGAGCCAAAGGCGGCCTTGGATTTGTTAGTGGGAGAGCTCTAGATTATTTTACTGCCTCAACAATTTTTTTAAAAACCTCCGGCTGATTAGCGGCTAAATCAGCTAATATTTTTCGGTCCAGTTCAATTTGGGCTTTTTTTAATTTATTGATAAATTGGCTGTAAGTTAAGCCATTGGCGCGGCAGGCCGCGTTAATTCTTATTTGAAAAAGACGGCGAAATTCCCGCTTTTTTCTTTTGCGGTCTTTATAGGCGTGGGACCAAGCGTGCACTAAAGCGTCTTTGGCCAGGCGGTATTTTGATTTCCGGCCCCATTTAAAACCCTTGGCATATTTAAGCAAGTGCTTCCGGCGTTTATGGGCTATTTTGTGGCGTTTAATTCGAGGCATAGCACTAAGAGGTCATTTCAAAACTCAATCTGCTGCAATTTTAGATTTTCGGCTGCGACTGCGTCAGGCTTCGCAAAAATACTTTCATCATAATTATATTATGATTCAAGTATTTTTGCTCGCCTTCCTTGTCTCGCTCGAAAATCTAAAATTTCGCGACGAAGGAGTTTTGAAATGACCTCAAAGAAATTAGAATTATGAATTAAGAATAAAGAATGGGAATATAGAATACTGAATTTAGAATAAAAAATAAATTCTATATTCTAAATTCTTGATTCCCATTCTAAATTCTTGATTCCCATTCTAAATTCCAAATTCTAAATTCTAACTATACGGCAACATTCGCCGGATTTTTTTCCCGCTTATCCGCTGAAGTTTTTTTGTTTTGCGCTTGCGTCGGGTTTTTTGACCCGATTCCTTGGCGTTAAAATGGTTCTGATGGACAGGGCGCCGTAAAAATTTTTGTCTGCCGGTAATTTTAATTCTTTTTAAGACAGATTTTCTGGTTTTGAGTTTCATTGTTTTGCTATGATAACATTAAATCCCCGGCCTTCTCTTTTTATTTCTCGCTCAATAAAGACCTCAACAGGAATCAATTGAATGAATTCTTGTAGTTTTTCTTTGGCTAAATTTTGGAATTGGAAGCTTTTTTCCCGTCCCTTTAAAACGATTTCTATTCTGATTTTATTTCCTTTCTGAAGAAATTTTTCCGTTTGTTTGGCTTTGGTTTCCAAATCATGCCGGCTAATGCGAAGACTGATTCTTATTCCCTTAACTTCTGTTATTTTCTGTTTGGTTTTTTGCCCTTTTCCCTGTCTGGATTTTTGATATTGATATTTCCCAAAATCAATAATTCGGCAAACAGGCGGTTGGGCTAAAGGAGCTATTTCAACTAAGTCCAAACCTCGTTCTTTGGCTATTTCAAGGGCCTGATAGGTTTCCACAATACCTAAATTCAGGCCTTTTTCGTCTATTAGCCGTATGGGACTTATCCTTATTTGATTGTTGACTCGTGGTTGTTTTATAATGGCTATTTTAGAGTGGTCTATACTCAAAATAGTTCGGACGCACTTCGCCGCCGCAGGCGGCAAGGTATGCCCCCCGCGAAATTCCGAAATCGCGGCTCCGCCGCGCCGATGACAATTTTCACCCTATGGGTGATCTCCCGAAGGGATGACAAGTTTTTCTTTGACGACAAATTATTAAAAAATCTTATGACAAAAAACTTATTTCGTTACCTTAGCAACTCGCACAAATTCTCTGACTTTGTCTATATCTTTTTCATGACTTCCAGCTTTATCAGTTTTAGTTTTAGAGTCCACACCAAATGGTCTGACTTTCAAGATAGCTTTCGCTATATTGTTCGGTCCAAGCCCACCGGCAAGAATAACGGGAATAGAAACGGATTCAACGATTTTCTTGCTTACACTCCAATTATGCGTTTCTCCAGTTGCTCCCACTTGGGTATCGCCCTTCTTTTGAGTATCGAGAAGCAAGTAATCAGCAACTCCATCATATTGCTTCGCCAACTCTACACTTCTTTCATCTCTTACTGGAATGCTTCGCATAACCTTGAGTTTAGGAAATTGTTTTTTCAAAGTTCGTACATCAGCTGGCAAGAGAAATTCGGGGGCCGTACCCAAATGCAAAATGTCGGGATTAGTTTTATTCACAGTTTCAATTATGTCTTCTAAATTTTTTGAAAGCGACAACACTACCTTCTTTGCCGGAGTTGCTACGCCTTGCAAAATTTCTTTTGCTTGTTCTGGACTAAATTCCCGGGGATACTCGCCTTTACCAACTAGCACACCAATGTGGTCTACACCAACTTCGACAAGATTTTTAGCCTCATCAAAATTTTGTGCTTCATAGATTTGAGTAATCATAAAAAATAAAATTGATTAAAAAATTTTTTTCCCCCAAAAGCAGAATCGCCAACTGATTTTTTCGCCCAAAATTCAATACGAATTGGCCGCCGAGCGAAGCGAGGCGACTACCTATTGTTTGCAATTTCCTAAATGGTGGAGATGGCGAGAGTTGAACTCGCGTGTAGAAAACCCTTCTAAAATAATTCTACAAGCTTAGCTTGATTTATGATGAGAATTAAAAATTTAAAATCAAGCAAAATATTCTTAATTCTTGTCTTGTATTTTTTCAATAATTTATTCAAGACGGCTAAATTATCTATCTCGATAATTTGACACCCAAACTAACTTATCGAGAGTCAGTTAGCCGGATGGCCTACGGATTTAAACGTAGGCAGGAATTAAGCTTGGAACGTTAAAGATTGAAGCAATAGCGCTCTTAGCTTTGGAAAATAAGTTTGCACTTATATTTTGCCAAAAGTTTAGCGAGATTTTGAGCTCGGCTTGCTTATTTTAAAAACGCTTCTATCGAAACCCGGCATCCCCATTATGAATAAGTAAAATAAGTAAATTAAGTAAAATAAGTAGATTAAGCTTAATTTACTTATTTTACTTTCAAAGCCCTTTCCATCTTTCGCTCTGCTTCTCTTTTTTTAATCTTTTCCCGTTTATCTATTTTTCTTTTCCCTTTGCCAACGGCAAACTCCAGCTTGACCATTCCTCGCTTAGTATAAACCCGCAGGGGCGCTAAAGTCAACCCTTTTTGTTTGATTCGGCCAATCAGAGTTTTTATTTCTTGTTTATTAAGGAGCAGTTTTCTCAAGCGATTTGGCTCATAATCAGCCGGCGTGTTTTTTGGCTGATAAGGAGAGATATGGGCATTGATTAAAAACGCTTCATTATTTTTAATGGCGACATAAGTCCCTTTAAGGCTAAGATGTCCGGTTTTGACCGCTTTAACCTCATAGCCGGCCAAAACTATGCCCGCTTCATAGGTTTCTAAAATTTCATAATCGTATTTGGCCCGGGGATTAACCGCTAAGGTAGGCATATTTTAAGTTTAGCACTAAAGAAAGTATTGAGTAAATGCGAAGAATAAGATATGATGAGAATTATGATTAGGGAAGAAATAAGGGAAATAATTCAAGAGGCAGTTAGGCGGGTGCAACAAGAAGAAAAATGGCCGGGTTTTAAGATACCGGAAATTCAAATAGAGCATCCGGAAAACGCGGGTTTTGGGGATTACTCTACTAACATATCAATGATTTTGGCTGGATTGATTAAGAAAAACCCAATGGAGATAGCGAAATTACTGATAAAGTATTTAGATTTGGGAGTCCTTCTCCCAATTAGGAGAAGGACTCCCAAATCTAGTCCCAAATCAAAATTTAAAAAAATTGAAATTGCCAGGCCCGGTTTTATCAATTTTACTCTTTCTAAGGATTATTTACAGAAGCAGATTAAAGAAATTCTAAAGCAAGGCGATAAATTTGGTCAATTAAAAATAGGCAAGAATAAAAAAGTTCAGGTAGAGTTTATTTCAGCCAATCCCACCGGGCCCTTAACCGTAGGCAATGCCCGGGGCGGGCCTTTTGGCGATGTTTTGGCTAATGTTTTGAAAATGGCCGGTTTTAGAGTAGAAAAGGCCTATTATGTGAATGATTACGGCATGCAAATTTTGACTTTAGGGCATTCGGTTTTAAAAGACAAGGAGGCGAAATACAAAGGAGCATACATTGACGAATTGAGTAAAAGAATTAAAGAAAAAGACCCGGAAAAAGCCGGGCAAAAAGCAGCCAAGATTATCCTAAAAGAAATGATTCAGAAAACCACTGTTCGTTTAGGTATTAAATTTGACGAGTGGTTTAGCGAGCAAACGCTTTACGATTCAGGTCAGGTTGAGAAAGCCCTAATAACCCTAAAAAAGAAAAATTTAATTTATGAAAAAGAAGGCGCTTTATGGTTTAAATCGTCAAAATTCGGCGATGAAAAAGACAGAGTGGTTGTTAAGGCCAACGACTTTAAAACTTATTTAGCCGGCGATATCGCTCATCATCTTTATAAATTTGAGAAGAAAAAGTTTGATAAAGTTATTAATATTTGGGGCGCTGATCATTATGGGGATATGAAACGGCTTAAAGGGGCTATGGAGTCCTTTGGACATAAAGATAAATTAAAAATAATTTTTTTACAGTTTGTCAGTTTATTAGAGAAGGGCGAGGGAATAAAGATGTCAAAAAGAGCCGGCGTTTATGTAACCATGGATGAATTATTGGATAAAGTAGGGATTGACGCGGTTAGGTTTTTTTTCCTGCAGAAGTCGCCTGACACTCATCTGAATTTTGATTTATCTTTGGCCAAAGAGCAGTCAGAAAAAAATCCGGTTTATTATGTTCAGTACGCGCACGCGAGGATTTGTAGTATCCTTCGGAAAATCCCAAATCAAAAATCCCAAATCCCAAATAAATTCCAAATTCCAAATTCCAAATTCAAAAATTTAACTAATCATTTTGAACTGAATTTAATTCGTCAGCTAATCCGATTTCCGGAGATTATTGAAGACATAATTAAAGATTATCAAGTTCAGCGTTTGCCCTATTATGCTCTGGATTTAGCCGCAGCTTTTCATAAATTCTACAAAGATTGTCGGGTGCTTTCTGAAGACAAATTATTGACCCAAGCGCGATTGGCTTTAGTTAAGGCAACTCAAATTGTTTTAAAAAATACTTTAGAGATAATGGGCATTAGGGCGCCGAGTAAGATGTAATGGATTTTCTCAAAATTTTCAAGCCGATAGACGCAGAAAATTTTGTTAGAAAACCTTTACCGAGCACTCAGCGTGAATTATCTAAACTTTTGTTATAAATCAATAAACTTTGGTTTAAAGAATATAAGCTGGTAGTTCACACTGAGTGCTCGGTGCTCAATTTTGCAGCGAAATTTTGTTCGCTCAAACAAAGTTTTCGCTCCAAAATTTCGATAAAATTGGCATGCAGGAAATTTCTAAAACAGAAGAAAAAATACTGGAATTTTGGGAGCAAGAAAAAATCTTTGAGAAAACGCTTAAAAACAGGGAGAAAAACAAATCCTACGTTTTTTACGACGGTCCGCCTTTTGCCACTGGTCTGCCTCATTACGGCCATATTCTGGCTTCAACTATTAAAGATGTGATTCCCAGGTATTTTACGATGAGGGGCTTTTACGCGCCTCGGCGCTGGGGCTGGGACTGCCACGGTCTGCCCATTGAAAATATTATTGAACAAAAACTAAAAATCTCCGGCAAAAAGCAGATAGAAAAAATCGGCATAGAAAAATTTAATTCCGCCTGCAAGGAAGCGGTCTTAGAATACGCTGATGAATGGGGTAAAATGGTTCGCCGCATTGGTCGCTGGGTGGAATTTGAAAATTCCTATAAAACAATGGAAAACAAGTATATGGAGTCGGTCTGGTGGGCAGTTAAGCAAATCTGGGATAAAGGATTGATTTATCAAGGAAGAAGAGTTTTGCTTTACTGCCCCCGTTGTGAAACGCCGATTTCTAATTTTGAAGTGGCCATGGACCAAAGTTATCGCGACTTAAAAGAAGAAACAATTACGGTTAAATTTAAAGCTAAAAATCCAGAGAAATATAATTTGCCAAAAAACACTTATTTTCTGGCTTGGACAACTACCCCCTGGACCTTGCCGGGCAACGTAGCTTTGGCCATTGGCGGAGATATTGACTATATTTTAGTTAAGCAAGGCAAGGAAAATTATATTTTAGCCGAGGCGCGCCAAGGCGCGCTTAAAGGGAATTATCATCTTATTAAAAAGATAAAAGGCAAGGATTTAGCCGGCCTTGAATATGAGCCGCTTTTTGAAATTGAAAGCATAAAAAAGACCGACGCGAAATCCCACTATGTAGCCGCAGCTGACTTTGTTTCAACCGAAGAAGGAACCGGCCTTGTTCATATTGCGCCGGTCTATGGCGAAGATGATTATAATTTGGGCCTTAAATTGGGCTTGACGGTCGTTCCTCTGCTTAACGAACAAGGCGTGTTTAATAAAAAAGCGCCCAAATTTATTCAGGGAAAATACTTTGAAGAAGCTGAAGAGCCGATTAAAAATGACTTAGAAAAAAGAGGCCTGCTTTACAAAAAAGAAGAGATGGCTCATTCGTATCCTTTGTGCTGGCGCTGCGAAACCAAACTTTTTTACAACGCCATTCCGGCTTGGTTTATAAATATCCAAAAAATCAAGCGCCGGCTTTTAGAATTAAATGAAAAAATCAACTGGTACCCGGCGCACCTAAAACAAGGTCGGTTTAAAAAAGGCATTGAGAGCGCGCCGGACTGGAATATTTCCCGCAATCGCTACTGGGCCACGGCTCTTCCGATTTGGCAGTGTGAAAACAGGAAATGCGAGCATAAAATTTGTTTAGGTAGTTTTAAGGAACTAAAAGAAAAAGCTATAAATTATAAACAGGTCTATCAATCGGAAAGATTAGAAGAAGTTGATTTGCATAAGCCCTATATTGACGCGATTAAATTAAAATGCGCAAAGTGCGGCAAGGCGATGTCAAGGATTCAGGAAGTCATAGATTGCTGGGTTGAGTCCGGCTCAATGCCTTTTGCCGAACTTCATTATCCTTTTGAAAATAAAGAGTTGTTCAAAAAACGTTTTCCGGCCCAATTTGTGGCTGAATATACTTCTCAAACCAGGGCCTGGTTTTATGTTATGCATGCGGTTTCAACGATTATTTTTGATAAAGCCCCTTTTGAAAATGTGGTCGCCACCGGCAATATCTTAAACGAAAAAGGCGAAAAACTTTCCAAATCAAAAAGGAATTTTCCCGACCCTTGGGGGCTCATAGAAAAATACGGAGTGGACGCTTTGCGTTATTATCTGATGAGTTCTGCGTTGATGAAAGCGGACGATTTATTTTTTAAGGAATCAGAAGTTGACGAGGTTTATAAAAAAGTGATACTTATTATTTCCAATGTTTTGTCTTTTTATAAAATGTTTGAAGAAGGGACAGGAAAGAGGTTATTGCCTGAGCGAAGTCGAAGGCATACCTTGTCTCAAAAAAATATTCTTGACAAATGGATTTTAGCGCGGCTTCACGAGCTAATTAAAAAAACAACAGAGAGTATGGATAAATATAATGTGGTTTCCGGCGCTCGGCCGATTGGCGAATTTATTCAGGATTTATCTGTTTGGTATTTAAGAAGAAGCCGGGAAAGAATAAAGAGCGAAGATAAAAAAGATAAAGAACAAGCGCTGGCTGCCCTCCGCTATTCGCTTTTAGAACTTTCAAAAATAATGGCGCCAATTACTCCATTTATAGCCGAGCATTTATACAAAAATACAGGCGGAAAAAAAGAGAGCGTTCATTTAGAAAATTGGCCAAAATACGATAAAAATTATATTGACTCCCCTGTTCTGGAGAATATGAAAACCGCAAGAGGTATTGTTAGTTTGGCTTTGGAAAAAAGAGCCGCGGCCGGCATTCCGGTCAGACAGCCCTTAAACTTATTAATCATTTACGGGCAAAAACTATCCGATGATTTTGTCGTTCTTATCAAAGACGAAGTAAATATCAAAAAAGTAGAATTTAAGAAGCAAAAAAAAGAGCTTAGAGTAGAGCTGGATACCAAAATAACAGAAAAACTTAAAAAAGAAGGTATTTATCGCGAATTGGTTCGTCAGATAAATGATTTGCGAAAAAAAGCCGGACTAACCATTAAAGACAATATCTTGCTTTATTTTGAAACAGATTCTAATCTTATTTTATCCGCGATAAAGAATTTTGAAAAAGAACTAAAAAAGGCGGTAATTGCCACGCAGATTAAAAGAGAGAAAAGAGAAACGCAAGAAAATAAAGAACTTCAAATACAAAACGAAAAAATTTGGCTCGGTATTGACAAATCTCAATAGTGGCGTTATTATTCAGATGCCAAAAAAAATAGGTTTTTTGGCCCTCCTTAAAGCATCTTAGGGGGAATTGTTTTTTAAAATTTATAGGAGGATAGGAGGGACTGGCTATGAAAAGAGAGGTAGTCGGTAGCATGTCAGAATGGTCTGGCGTGCTCAAAGATCTCTTCCGTCAGATTGATGATGGAAGTATTGGCCTGGGGCACATTCAGGCTTTGTTGGAGCGCAGAGATCCTTTTGCGGCGGAAAGTTTTCAAGGGTTAGTCACTGAATGGGAAGGTTTTTACCAGGATACTTTCGGGATTAAAGCAGATTTTTCAAATCTGCGAATTCCGGAAAAACAACCCGGTTTTAACCGGCTTATCATTATGGCCGAAGGAATGACACCTCAACGGCTTTATGATAAATGCGGAGAGTTCTTTGCTTGCTGGAAATGGACCGGTGATTCCCTCGACAACGTTGTCGCTTATTCAGAGAGAACCAGCAAAAATGGCGCTTATGCTGTTTGGGTTCGCGACCGCGTGGAGGCAGACGAAGAATTTAAAAAGCTCTCGGCAGACGAAATAAAAGCAAAAAACATAAACACTGAGACTTTAGAAGAACGCTTCATACATGAATTAAAATATTTTAGAGAGACCAGGGCGCATTTAG
>MHMZ01000012.1:55747-89399 GCA_001819555.1 Candidatus Portnoybacteria bacterium RIFCSPHIGHO2_02_FULL_39_12
GTTTCTTAAATCTTGTTCCTTTTATCTTTTAACCTTATTCTCCCCGTTAGAAATTTGTTCTGGCGGGGATTTATCTTTTACAATTTTTGATTTACAATACTTTAAGGCTAATACAATCGGCCGAGTATATGTGTTATACTGCTCGGTAGCGATTTGCCGATTAAAAAGAAACTGCTTGTCTGGTTTTAGAGAAGGTTTGTTTTGTATAAACAATGCTTCGTAAATCATTCCGGCTAAGAGCCGGCTAACTCAGATAATCTTAATAAAAGATTATTGGTGAAATGGATGAAATCAGACAAATAAACGGGCTCGCGTGATTCTGATGGCGATGTGCCGAGCGTCAACTGGAACAACGACAAGTTGAAGGTCAATTGGTACAATCCCGACAATACCAACGATAATCTCCGTCCTCGTCAGGCAGTCTCTAAAAAGAAGCTCCGTATTTTCGGAGCTTCTTCTTTAGAAGAAAGTTGAAATTATCTTAAATATTTTATCCAACCATTAGCCATCTTGGAAATTTCCTGTAAATCCGATTCTAAGATAATATATTTTTTCCCAATAATATTCAATTCATAGGCGATTCTGATTAATCTTTTCAGAACTTCTATTTTTATTCGAGCTGAGTTTAAAATTGGCAATTTATTGTTTTTTGTTTCTAAAGAAGCGGTAATAACTAAATTTATTATCTCAAGACAAATATTTTCTATTTTTAGATAAATACCAAAACGGTCTTTTTTGGGTATTTTTGGGGATATTAAATAAATCTTTTTATAAAACTCACAAACTTTATGCGCCAAAGGAATATTAAGCCCATCGGGGGGGGGCGTTAATAGTAAAAGAATTTGTCATAATGTTTTTAGCGAGATAATCTTACTTGATAATCTTTTTTCAGCCTGGCAGGAATTCTGTCGGGGCAAAAAGAAAAGAATAGATGTCCAGCAATTTGAATTCAATCTTGAAGATAATCTGTTTCAGCTCCACCAAGAACTAAAAGCTAAAACCTACCAACACTCTCATTATACTCCATTTTATATCCAAGACCCAAAATTAAGACGTATTCATAAAGCCAATATTTATGACCGCGTCTTACATCAGGCGATTTTTAGGGTCTTATATCTAATTTTTGACAATGCCTTTATTTTTGATTCTTATTCCTGCCGATTAAATAAAGGAACGCATCGAGCAGTTAATAGATTAGAGAAGTTTGCCAGAAAATTAAGCAAAAATAACCACAAAAACATCTTTGCTTTAAAATGCGATATTAAAAAGTTTTTTGATTCGGTTGATCAAGAAATTTTATTAGCGCTTATTAAAAAGAAAATTAAAGATAACAATACTCTTTGGCTTATTGAGAAAATTATTAAGAGTTTTAAGAAAGAGCGTAATAAAGGATTGCCGCTTGGCAATGTGACCAGCCAGTTATTTGCCAATATCTACTTAAATGAACTTGACCAATTTGTTAAGCGCAAATTAAAAATCAGGTATTACCTGCGTTATTGCGATGATTTCGTTATTTTGGGAGAAACTAAAGAGTATTTGTCAGAATTAGTCTATTTAATTGATAAATTTCTCAAGCAAAAATTGAAATTAACCCTTCATTCTGATAAGATAATTATGAAGAAATATCATCAGGGCATTGATTTTTTGGGTTATGTGGTTTTGCCGCATTACCGAGCATTAAGAATAAAAACCAAAAGAAGAATGTTTAAAAAAATTAAAAAGAAACATCAAGACTTAGAAGCTAATTTGATTTCTAAAAAATCTTTTAATCAGAGCTTACAATCTTACTTCGGAGTTTTAAAGCATTGCCAGGGGCATAAGATTAAGAAGAAAATAGAGGAAATTATTTAATGATATACAAAACCCAGGGGATTATTATTAAAAAGACCGATTTGGCCGAGGCAGACCGGCTTTTGACCATTTATACTAAAAATTTGGGTAAGATTTTGGTTAAAGCCAAGGCCATTAAAAAAACACAGGCCAAACTTAAGGGTCATTTGGAGTTATTTATTCATAGTCATTTGATGCTGGCTCAAGGCAGAAATATGGATATTATAACGAGCGCCGAGACCATTGAGAGCTTTCCTAATCTTCATCAGAGCTTGCCGGCTTTAGCCAATGCTTATTATTTCGCCGAACTTATTGATAAGCTCATTGCTGGTCCGGAAAAGGACCAAAGAATTTGGGATTTGGTTTTATTAAGTTTTCAGCGGCTGGATAATAGGAAAGATAGGGGGCAGCCCCCTATTAAGAAAGGGGGCAGCCCCCTATTTTTCCAAGTCATTGATTTTGAGAATAAGCTTTTAGAATTTTTGGGCTATGATTTAGCCAGCCAGCCGGCCAAACAAGAGCCCTTATCTTTTATTCAATCTCTTTTAGGAGAAAAGATAAATTCAAGGGAATTTTTACAAAGGACTATTTTTGAGCTAAGATAGAACAGGTGTCATCCTGAGCGAAGCGAAGGATCCCGTAGTTAGCAATCTTAGTCAGTTTTCCATGGGATTTTTCGTTATCACTCAGAATAACAGTAAAATGAGATTAGAAGAATTAGAGAAGAAAATTTATCGGCCCGGAGAAGAATTCGGAGAACGGCCAAGAAGTCCGGAGATTTTTTCTCCGGGCCAAAGAGAAAAGAAAATCAGACAGGGTAAGTGGCTTAGAACAGAAAAAAGTAAATTGACGCCGAAACAAAAACAATATTTGCGCCGCAGCGGCATTTTTTTGATAATCGGATTTTTAATCGCGGCCGGCTTTATGATTTGGCGCAGTTTTATTTCTTTTGACAAAAGCAAAGTCAAATTGGAAATTTCTGGACCCGAAAGAATAGAGAGCGGAGACGAAGCTGTTTACGCCGTCAAATACGGCAATAAAAGTAAAATAACCTTAAAAGACATTAAATTGGTTTTTTATTTTCCCGAGGATTCTTTGCTCATAGAAACGGCAAATGAGGATTTGATTCAAAGTTCAGAACTAAGTGATTTGGGGGCTGGCCAGGAAAGTTGGATTGAGTTAAAAGCGAGAATTATCGGCCAAAAAGACAGCCAGAAAAAAGTTCAGGCCCGATTAAGTTTTCGGCCGGCCAATCTCGGTTCCCGTTTTGAAAATCAAGCCGAGTTTTTAACTAAAATTATTTCTGTTCCTTTAATTCTTGATTTTGATTTGCCCAATCGGCTGGTCAGCGGCCAGTCCTTTGATTTTTCTCTGGAATATCTTAATCAAGGGGAGGTTGCTTTTAAAAATTTAGAGCTGAAACTGGAATATCCGGCTGGTTTTAATTTTAAGTCAGCCGAGCCAGAGCCTCTGGAAAGAAATAATCTTTGGCCGGTGAGCGATTTAATGGCCGGCGGAGCGAATAAAATTTTTATCCACGGCGCCATTGAAGGCCGGGAAAATGAAAGAAAATCTTTTAAAGCGCAATTAGGCGTTTTAAGAAACGATCAATTTATCCTTTATACAGAAACAGTTGAGGCCGTTCAAATTTCCGTCTCTCCCCTTTTTGTTTCTCAAACCGTCAACGGGAAAACCGACTATGTTGCCAAAGCCGGAGAGGTTTTAAATTATCAGATTGATTATAAGAATACGACCGATGTTGGAATTAAAGATGTGGTGATTACCTCTCAATTGGACGGCTCTGCTTTGGATTTAGCCAGCTTAGAATTGGAAAAGGGCTCTTTTGACGGTTTAAATCGGGTCATTACATGGAATGCCGGCAATTTGCCCGCTTTGGAATTTTTGGGGCCAAGACAAGAAGGAAAAGTAGAATTTAGGGTAAAAATTAAAGATTCTCTGCCGATTAAAAATTATTCAGATAAGAATTTTTCTATTACTAATACGGTTAAAATTAATTCTTCCCAAATTCCTCTTTCTTTGGCCAGTATCCAAGTGAGCGGCCAGAGCCAGTTGACCACAAAAATAGCCAGTCAACTGACCTTAGAAGCTAAGGGATATTTCAGGGATGATTTAATTCCCAATTCCGGCCCGATTCCGCCCCGGGTTGGCCAAGCTACGACCTATACGATAAAATGGCAAGTGTCAAATACTTCCAATGATTTAAAAAATGTCAAAGTTGCGGCTTATCTGCCTCCCCATATCCAATGGTTAGGCAAAGTCAAACCAAGCGAAGAAGATTTAAAATATAATTCAGGGACCGGTCAGTTAATTTGGTCAATCGGCGATCTGGCGGCGGCTACCGGACTTCTTTTGCCGGTCAAACAAATCGCTTTTCAGGTGGCGATTACGCCGAGTTTGACTCATGCGGGCGGTTTAGTGGAATTAATTGGTCAATCAATCGCTACTGGCAAAGATTCTTTTACGGGCTTAGAATTAACAAGCGCAGACGAGCCGATTGATACTGACCTACCCGATGATTTGACCGTTAATCAGCAAGATGGGATAGTGGCGGAATAATGTAATTCGGGGGCAGCCCCCCAAGGAATTGGGGGCTGCCCCCGGGCAAGTTTTTAGGAGCCTCGCTCCTAAAGAATTTAGGAGCGAGGCTCCTAAATGTCTATGATTACTTTAGAAAAAATCGTTTCTTTTGCCAAACGCCGCGGCTTTATCGGGCCGTCGTCAGAAATGTACGGCGGTTTTGAAAGTTCCTATGACTACGGGTTTTTAGGCGCGGAATTAAAAAACAATATTAAAAAAAGCTGGTGGAAGAGTATGGTTCAAATACGGGAAAATATTGTCGGTTTGGATTCGGCTATTTTAATGTCGCCGAAAATCTGGCAGGCCTCGGGCCACTTAACCGCCGGCTTTGCCGACCCGTTGGTTGAGTGTAAAAAATGCCATCATCGCTTTAGAAAAGACCATTTAAAAGAAAACAAATGCCCTGATTGCGGCGGAGAATTAACTCCGGAGAAAAAGTTTAATTTAATGCTTAAAACCTTTCTCGGGCCGGTTGAGGACGAGGCGGCTATCACCTATCTTAGGGCTGAAACCTGCCAAGGAATTTACATGAATTATGAGTTTATGAAAGATACTATGCGCTTAAAAATTCCTTTTGGCATTGCCCAAATCGGCAAGGCCTTTAGAAACGAAATCACCCCCAGATATTTTATTTTTAAAACCCGCGAATTTGAACAAATGGAAATGCAGTATTTTGTCTCGCCGGACGATAAAGAAAAAGATAAATGGTTTGAATTTTGGAAAAAAGAAAGAATGAACTGGTATTTAAACTTGGGAATTAAAAAAGAAAATCTGCGTTTTAAAGAACACGAAAAAGACGAGCTGGCTCATTACGCTAAAAAAGCCGTTGATATTGAATATAAGTTTCCTTGGGGTTGGGGCGAAATAGAAGGCATTCATGACAGGGGCGATTGGGATTTATTTAACCACGCTAAACACAGCGGCCGGGATTTAAGTTATTTTGACGAAGCAATAAAAAAGAAATTTATTCCCCATATTATTGAAACCTCGGGCGGCGTTGAAAGAGCTCTTTTAGCTTTTTTAATTGACGCTTATCAGGAAGTTAAAGGCGGCCGGACCAAAACCACGGAAAGCGTTAAAGAAATGGAAGTAGTTTTAAAGCTTCATAAAGATTTAGCGCCGATTAAAGTGGCGGTTCTGCCCTTAGTCAAAAACAAAAAAGAACTGGTTAAAAAAGCCCGGCAGGTTTATGACTTAATTAAGCCGCATTTTATGAGCCAGTATGACGAAGCCGGCGCCATCGGACGCCGTTATCGGAGACAGGACGAAATAGGCACGCCTTTGACAATCACGATTGATTTTGATAGTATAAAACAAGACGACTTGACTATTCGCGATAGGGATAGTATGAGACAGGAGAGGGTTAAAATTGAAAAATTAGTTGATTATCTTTGTTCTTTACTAAAATAGGATAGGAAAAGAATAAGAAATAGAAAGGAGGTATTTTCTTCAATGAAAAAGATTGAGCGTCTTCAGTGGATCGAAAAAGTTTTTGGGTCAGGTTTTGCAATAGAATACATTTTTTGTAAAAATTGGGGAGAAATCATCAGGGCAATTGATTATTTTGAAGGTCGAGGTAAGGGATGGGGGTTGCGTACAGATACGAATACAGAGACTATCCAGCAAAGTTATCTGTGTCCTTTTCTCTTTTCAGGCACTCGAGATGCGGCGGCGAAAATTTATCAAGAGAATCAAGAGCGACTATATTATATTGTTTGTGAAAACCTACCGGAGGTTTTATGCCACGGAGTCGCTGAATTAGTTGACGCGGAACATATTTTTATCGAGTTTAATGATAAGGAGAGAAATATAGCCCAGAGAGATATGTATGATCGGCCTAAGAATCTTAGGCGTTTGGGGGTAGGTCCATCGAGTTATGTTTTTCATATGGGGATCTGGGTAAGAAGTTTTCACCCGGAGGAAACGAGCCATTATGGATTTGATAAGATTTATTACCCCATGATTTGGAATAGGATTGAGGAAATAACCTTTAGCGTAAAGACAAACAAGCAAGTAATTATTTGGTAAAGGAGGTGAATTTGAATAGCAGCAGCTGAATAACAGCTGTTGCTATTTTTTATTGAGGGGATATAATAAATGGTAGCGACATTCGGGGACTGTCCCTTATTCAATGTTTAAAAAAACTTTTCTCAAAAACGGATTGCGGATTATTACGGCGCCGATGGAAGGAACACAGACCGTAACGGTTTTAGTTTTAGTCGGCACCGGCTCTAAATACGAGACCAAAGAAATAAACGGCCTTTCTCATTTTTTAGAGCATATGTTTTTTAAAGGGACTAAGAAAAGGCCCAACACTTTAGCGCTGGCCGAAACTTTAGATAGAGTGGGCGGCGAGTATAATGCTTTTACTTCGCAGGAAATGACCGGCTATTGGACCAAGGTTGACGCCGGGCATTTGGATTTAGCCCTTGATTGGGTTTCTGATATTTTTCTGAATTCCAAGCTAAAAGAAAAAGAAATAGAAAAAGAGAGAGGAGTGATTTTAGAGGAATTGAATATGTATTTAGACACGCCGATTAAGTATGTTGGTGATTTATGGACCGACCTTTTATACGGCGACCAACCGGCTGGCTGGCGGGTGATCGGGACTAAAGAAGCGATTAAATCAGTCAAGCGTCCCTGGTTTGTCAATTATTTAAAAGAGCATTATTTAGCTAAAAATACATTAATTACCGTAGCCGGTAAAATTGATTCAAATGACACAATTAAAAAAATTGAAAAATATTTTTCTAAAATTAAGCTCGGCCAGCCAAAAACAAAATTGAAAGTTAAAGAAAAACAAAGCCGACCAGAAGTTTTGGTTCATTATAAAAAGACCGACCAGACTCATTTGTATTTAGGGGTCAGGGGCTATAATATTTTCCATCCGGATAAATACGCTTTAGGCATTTTAGCCACGATTTTAGGCGGCTATATGAGTTCTCGGCTTTGGATTAGGGTTCGGGAAAGAGAGGGCTTGGGCTACTATATTAGAACCGGAGCCGAAACCGATACGGACAGCGGCTATTTGGCCACCCGGGCCGGCATAGATAATCAAAGAGTTGATAGAGCGATTAAACTTATTTTAGATGAATATAAAAGAATCAGAGAAAAAAAAGTCGGTCTTCAGGAGCTAAAAAAAGCCAAAGACAATATTAAAGGCGGCACTCTTTTAGAAATGGAATCTTCTGACGCCCAGGCCTCTTTTTTTGCCGGTCAGGAAATTTTGACCAAAGAAATTTTGACCTTAGAAGAGAAGTTTGCTAAAATTGATAAGGTAACCAGCGATGATATTTTAAGGGTGGCGAAAGATATATTTAGGCCAGAGAAATTGAATCTGGCCTTGATCGGGCCGTTTAAAGATAAGAGGCGATTTGAAAATATTTTGGGACTTTAAATAAATCCAAATATCAAAATCCAAATGTCAAAAAGTTTTTTGACATTTGACATTTGACATTTAGTCATTTGACGTTGAATTGATATTTGAGCTTTGAATTTTGGATTTCTATGGTCAATACTTCTCAGACCATCAATATCTCTAACTCTACTATCTTACGGGTTGTTTTAATTTTACTCGGCCTTGTTTTTTTATATCTTATCCGCGATGTCTTGATAATAGTTTTTGTCGCCGTTATTATTGCGGCCGCGGTCAACGGGCCGGCCAGTTGGCTAAGCCGGCGGGGCGTGCCCAGAATTCTTGGCGTTATTTTTATTTATCTTCTTATCTTTTTTGTTTTAGCTTTAATTATTTATCTAATTTTACCGCCCTTAGCCGAGCAGATTAAGCAATTAACCGTTGTTTTCCCTGAATATATGGAAAAACTCGGCTTCAATTTTAAAGATTGGTGGCAGAGATATCAAGAGAGCGGAGAAAAGTTGGATAATATTTTAGGTCAAATAAACGAGAGATTAGCTCAAGCCGCTTCCGGTGTTTTTACCACGACCATCGGCATTTTCGGCGGTTTATTTTCCGCTTTGATTATTTTAGTTATTTCTCTTTATTTATCCGTTCAGGAGAAAGGCATTAAGAAATTTTTAATGTCTTTGACGCCGGCCCAACATCAGGCTTATATTTCCGATTTAGTTTATCGGATTCAAATCAAAATGGGTGGCTGGCTGCGCGGCCAGCTCCTTTTGATGATTATTGTCGGCCTTTTGATCTTTTTCGGGCTTTTTTTTCTGGGCGTAAAATACGCTTTGGTTTTAGCTCTGTTGGCCGGTCTTTTGGAAGTTATTCCTTATGTCGGTCCGATTATAGCAGCTGTGCCGGCGGTTATTTTAGCTTTTTTCCAAATGCCGTTTTTAGCTCTTTTGGTTATTCTATTATACGTTGTTATTCAACAGCTTGAAAATTATTTGATTGTCCCTTTAGTCATGAGAAGAGCGGTCGGATTAAATCCGGTTGTCATAATTGTGGCTATGCTTGTCGGAGTTAAATTAGCCGGCATTATCGGCCTTATTTTATCCGTGCCTATTGCCGCGGCTATTGCCGAATTTTTAAAAGATATAAGGAAGAAAGAGGCGTAGAAGATTTAAGATTTAAGATTAAAGAAATTCAGCCAAAAAGGCTGGATTTTTTGTTTTGGATGAGTTATGATGACTTTTATGAGCAAATTCTATGTGGCGGCCACGCCGATTGGCAATCTTAAAGATATTAGTTTTAGGGTTTTAGAGGTCTTAAAAGAGGCGGATTTAATACTTTGCGAGGATACCCGGACAACCAAGAGATTGTTAGAGCGCTATAAAATTTCTAAGCCGTGTTTAAGCTACCATCAGCACAGCCGGCTTAATAAAATTAATTACATTTTAGACCAGTTGAACCAAGGCAGAAATCTAATTTTAGTTTCAGACGCCGGCACCCCGGGAATTTCCGATCCGGGCAGCAGATTAATTAAACAGATAGTTGAGAAACTTGGCGGCCAGGTTCAAATTATTCCCCTACCCGGCCCTTCAGCTCTTACAACGGCTTTAAGTATCTCCGGCTTTTCAGTTGATAAATTTATTTTTCTCGGTTTTCCGCCCTCTAAAAAGAAAAGGAATAAATTTTTTGAAGAAGCAGTTCATTCAAAATATACGGTTATTTTTTACGAATCGCCTCACCGGATTTTGAAAACTTTGCAAGAATTGTCTGTCATTGCGAGCGAAGCGAAGCAATCCCGAGGCAAACAGTTTTCTACGGGATTGCTTCGCTTCGCTCGCAATGACGATAGACGAATAGTCCTCTGCCGCGAACTAACCAAAAAATTTGAAACAGTTTATCGGGGAGATATCAAGGAAATAATCAGTCAGCTTCAAAAAGATAAAATCAGGGGAGAATTTGTAGTCGTTGTCGGGAGAAAATAGAGGATTTTATCCTATATTTTCTGCGTTCGCTCGGAAAAGCAAATCTGCCCGCATTGCTTTATAGGGCATTGCAGGCGGGTAAGTTTGCTTTTCGCTCGCTCGCTTGAAAATAACATGCCAAAGAAATTCTATATTACAACTCCTATTTATTATACTAATAACCCGCCGCATGTCGGGAGCGCTTATACTACTATTGCGGTTGATGTTTTAGCCCGCTATTATCGCCAAAAAGGTAAAAAGGTATTTTTTTTGACTGGCACTGACGAGCACGGTGAAAAAAATGCTCAAGCCGCGAAAAAAGCCAATAAATCGCCGCAAGAGTTTGTTGACGAGATAGCAAAATCTTTCAAAGAAACATGGCGGGCTTTGGATATTTCTAATGATGATTTTATCAGAACCACCGAACCGAGACATATTAAAGGAGCCCAAAAATTTCTATCGGCTCTCAAAAAAAGCGGAAAAATTTATCAAGGCAAATACGAGGGATTATATTGTATTGGTTGTGAAAAGTTTATTACTAAAAAAGAATTGGCAGACGGTAAATGTCCTGACCATCAAAAAGCGCCGAAAAAAGTTTCAGAGACAAATTATTTTTTTAAGTTATCTGATTTTTTAGATAGAGTCAAAAAACTGATTAGTCATGATAAAATAAAAATTGAGCCATTAGAACGTAAAAACGAGGTTTTGGCTCTGCTAAAGCAGGGGTTAGAAGATTTTTCAATTTCTCGGCAAAAAGTAAAATGGGGCATCCCCCTGCCTTTTGATAAAAAGCAAATTTCGTATGTCTGGGTGGAGGCTTTGGTAAATTATATTACGGCCATTGGCTATGGAAGCAATCAAAAAAAATTTAACCAGCTTTGGCCGGCTGACCTCCATTTAATCGGCAAAGACATCTTAAAATTCCACGCTCTTTATTGGCCGGCTTTGCTTTTAGCCGTTGGATTAAAGCCGCCCCGGAAAATTTTTGTTCATGGTTTTTTAACAGCTGACGGACAAAAAATGAGCAAAACCTTGGGTAATGTTATTGACCCGATTTATTTGGCCGATAAATACGGCGTTGACGCTTTAAGATATTTTCTTTTACGGGAAATTCCTTTTGGCCAGGACGGAGATTTTTCTATTAAACGCCTTGAGGAACGTTATAACGCTGATTTGGCTAATGGCTTGGGTAATTTAGTCAGCCGGGTTTTGACTCTTTCAGAGAAAGCCGGAAATTTTCCTGTCATTGCGAGCGAGCGAAAACGAGCGAAGCAATCCCGTAGAAAAAACGAATTAATCAAGGGCGTTAAATCCACTCAAAAAAAATATAAAAAAGCTTTGGAAAAAATAAAATTTCATGAGGCCTTAGAAGTGATTTGGCGATTGATTAGCGCCTGCGATGAATTTATAGAGAAAAATAAGCCCTGGACTTTAATCAGCGAACAGCGAACAGCGAACAGCGAACAAAAATTAAAAGAAATTTTATTAAGTCTTTTACTATCTTTAAAAGAAATCGCTGTTTTACTTCGGCCATTTATGCCAGCCACTTCAGAAAAGATTTTATCTCAAATCAAACTTAACAAAAAAACCGAGGTTTTATTCCCGCGGTTGTAAAATATGCTTATAGACACTCACGCTCATATCAATTTTAATGCCTATAAAGATGATGGCGACGAAGCGATAAAGCGGGCGCTTGATCAAGGCGTCTGGCTTATTAATGTCGGCTCGCAATATGATACGAGCCGTCGGGCAATTGACTATGCCCGAAAATATCCGAAAGGCGTTTATGCGGCAATTGGTTTGCATCCGCATCATTTGGAGGAAATGGAAATAGATGAAAAAGAAGTCGGCGTTAAATACAAAACAAGAAAAGAAGAATTTGATTTTGAAAAATACTGGGAGCTGGCCCAAGAGCCAAAGGTGGTCGCTATTGGAGAGATTGGGCTGGATTATAAATCAGCGAACAGCGAACAGCGAACAGCGAACAGCAGAGAAAAGCAGAAAGAGGTTTTTAAGCAGCAATTGGAATTAGCTCAACAGTCAAATCTGCCGATAATTTTTCATTGCCGCGAGGCCTACGAAGATTTAATTGAAATTTTAGAAAATTTTAAGAGCGCTTGCGTTGACTGCGACTTTGGCTGTCCGGGTGCCGGAATAGGCAATTTAAGGGGCGTGATTCATTGTTTTTGCGGCGACTTAAAAACCGCTAAGCGATTTTTAGAGATGGACATTTATCTTGGTTTTAATGGTTTAATTACTTTTTCCGAAAAGTACGACCAGCTTATTAAAGAAACCCCCTTAGAGAAAATTTTATTGGAAACCGATTGTCCTTATCTTTCGCCAGTCCCCCGTCGCGGCAAAAGAAACGAGCCGTCTTATGTTAAATTTGTCGCTGAAAAAATTGCCGAAATTAAAAAGATTAGTTTTGATGAGGTGGCAGAACAAACTACTAAAAATGCTAAGGAGTTATTTGGTATTTAAAGCGTTAGGAAGTAATTTCTAAGGGGGTTGCTTTTGACATAAGTTTGAGGAGCCTCGCTCCTAAGGTTCTCCTAGGTTTAGCCTAAGGTTTAAGGTTTAGGAGCGAGGCTCCTCAAACTTATGTCCGATCCCCTTGCGCCCAAAACTTTAATGAAGTACCATCCGCAAAAAATTGAAAAGAAGTGGCAGAAAGAATGGGGGAAAGAAAATCTTTATCAAGCCAGGGATTTTTCTAAAAAGCCAAAAAAGTACCTGATGGTGGAATTCCCTTATCCTTCAGGCGATGGTTTACATGTCGGCCATATCAGGAGCTACACGGCCTTAGATATTTTGGCGCGGCAGAAAAGAATGGAAGGCTATAATGTTTTATATCCCATGGGCTGGGACGCTTTTGGTTTGCCTACGGAAAATTATGCCTTAAAGACCGGCATTCATCCAATAAAAATCACTCGGCAGAATATCATAAATTTTAAAAAACAGATGAAATCTTTAGGTCTTTCTTTTGATTGGTCCCGAGAAACCAATACGACTGACCCGAATTATTATAAATGGACTCAATGGATTTTTTTACAGTTTTTTAAGAGGGGTTTAGCTTATCAGGCCGAGATGCCGATTAACTGGTGTCCGAAATGTAAAATCGGCTTGGCTAACGAAGAAGTAATTGGCGGCAAGTGCGAGCGCTGCGGTGCCCAAACAGAAATACGATTAAAAAAACAATGGCTTTTGAAAATCACCAAATACGCTAACCGCTTAATTAACGATTTAGAAAAAGTGAATTATTTGGAAAAAATAAAAACCCAGCAAATAAACTGGATTGGCCGTTCAGAGGGAACGAGTATAAAATTTAAAATTTGGGAGTCCATCTCCCAAAAAGGGAGTCGGACTCCCAAATTCAAGCAATATATCAAGGTTTTTACCACAAGAACTGATACGATTTTTGGCGTCACTGCTTTAGTTTTAGCTCCTGAACATCCTTTAGTTGAAAAAATTACTACTCCAGAAAAGAAAAAAGAAGTGGAAAAATATGTCGCGGCTTCTAAAAAGAAAAGTGAATTTGAAAGAACCCAATTAGAAAAAGAAAAAACAGGAGTTTTTATTGGCGCTTACGCGCTTAATCCGGCCAATAACGAGAAAGTTCCAATTTGGGTCGGTGATTATGTGGTGGCTGCTTACGGCGGCGGCGCGGTGATGGTCGTGCCGGCTCATGATAAAAGGGACTATCAGTTTGCGGAAAAATATAATTTGAAAATAAAAGAGGTAGTTATTTCAGGTCATTCTGAAGGAGGCCGCCAAAAGCGACCGACTGAAGAATCCCGTAGCAAGTCCACAGGATTCTTCACTAACGTTCAGGACGACAAAGAGGGCAGGGCTTTTGTCGATTACGGGACTTTAATTAATTCTGGTCAGTTTAATGGGCTAAGTTCAGAAGAAGCTATTGAAAAAATCACTGATTGGCTGATTAAAAAAGACGCGGCTCAAAAAACTGTTCAATATAAATTAAGAGACTGGATATTTTCCCGCCAGCATTATTGGGGCGAACCAATTCCGCTTGTTCATTGTGAGAAGTGTGGCATTGTAGCAGTGTCGGAAAAAGATTTACCAATTAAATTGCCTTATGTGGAAAAATACGAGCCGACCGAAACCGGCGAATCACCTTTGGCAAAAATTGAGAAATGGGTTAAAACAAAATGTCTAAAATGTCAGGGGTCAGCCAAAAGAGAAACAGACACTATGCCCAATTGGGCCGGTTCTTCTTGGTATTTTCTGCGTTATGTTGACCCGAAAAATAAAAAAGTTTTAGCTGATTTTAAAAAACTTAAATACTGGCTGCCAGTTGATTTATATAATGGTGGCATGGAGCATACAACATTACATCTGCTTTATTCCCGTTTTTGGCACAAGTTTTTATATGACTTAAAAGTAGTGCCGACCGCCGAACCATACGAGCGCCGCGTTTCTCACGGCGTGGTCTTGGCCGAAGACGGTCGGAAAATGAGCAAGAGTTTTGACAATGTGATAAATCCTGATGAGATTGTTAGGACTAATGGCGCTGACGCTTTACGAGTTTACGAAATGTTTATGGGGTCTTTTGACCAGACCATCAGCTGGAGCAGTCAGGGACTTCAAGGGTGTTTTAGGTTTTTAAAGCGTGTTTGGGGACTAAAGCCAGCCGCCAGCCGCCAGCCGCCGGCTACCAGCCAGAAAGATTTAGAAAGACTAACTCATCAAACCATAAAGAAAGTAAGCGAAGATTTGGACAGTTTAAAGTTTAATACGGCGGTGAGCGCTTTGATGATTTTGGCTAATGCTTTGGGAGAGTCAAAAGAAATTCCGGATAGATATTATAAATTGTTTCTTATTCTACTCTCCCCTTTTGCGCCGCATCTGTCCGAAGAATTATGGGAAAAGCTCGGAAACAAAAAAAGCATTTTTCTTGAGCCGTGGCCAAAATATGATTCAAAAATAATTACCAAAGAAACTTTTTCTTTGATTATTCAGATTAACGGCCGGGTCAGAGACAAAATAGAAACGCCTAAAAATATTTCTGAAAAAGAAGCAAAAGAATTGGCTTTAGCCCGGCCAAAAATTCAAAAATGGCTGGCTGGCCAAAAGCCCAAAAAAGTAATTTATATTCCGGGCCGATTGCTGAATTTAGTGGTATAAAAAGAGGCCAGATAAATTTCTAAAAAGTTAGAAATTTATCTGGCCATTGTCTACGGGGCTTCCTGGCTTACATTAAATACAAGAGTCACCAGGTCGCCAATATAAAAAGGTTTACCCAGAAAACCATCGGCCGGGTTTTCGGCGGGTGCCGGATTACCGCTCATTAGCACTACAGGAATTTCTGGGAAAGTAGCTTTTATCATTTTTGTTAACTCTACCCCGTTTTTGTCAGGTATTTCCCAGTCAGTGATTACCAGAAAAAGATGATTAAAATTTTTCTGAATTACTTCCCAGGCCTTTAAGCCGTTTTCAGTAGAAATAATTTCTTTCTCAGGAAAAATCTCTCCTAGGATTTCCCCTGTTAAATCCCTCATTTTTTCATCATCATCCACCACCAAAATTTTATTCTTTTCCATCTTTTTTCCCTCCCTTAATTCTTAATTAAATGTTAAAAAACTTAATAAAAAACTAACCTAAAACACCCTAAAATACAATTACCATATCTAATCTATTTTGTCAAATGGAAATCATAAAAATCAATCCTCAAAATCCGGAATTAGAGATTATTCAAAAAGCCGCTGATGTGATTCGGCGAGGCGGGGCCGTGGTTTATCCGACCGACACAGTTTATGGTTTGGGCGTGGACGCTTTAAAACCATACGCGGTTGAACGATTGTTTAAAATAAAAAAGCGGCCAATGACTAAGCCAGCGCCGGTTTTAGTTAAAGATATTGAAATGGCCAAGAAATTAGCTTTTATTGACAGAAAAACGGAAAAAATTTTGACAGAAGTTTGGCCAGGGGCCGTAACCGTGGTTTTAGAAAAAAGAAACTCGGTACCCGAAATTTTAACCGGAGGCAAAAGAACAATTGGTTTAAGAATCGCTGATTATCAGATTACCCAAGCTTTAATGGAACAATTAGATACTCCCCTCACCGCTACTTCAGCCAATTTTTCCGGGCAAGCGCCGTTTCTTTGCGCCGAAGATATAGTCAGGATTTTTGAAAAAGTTTATCCCCGGCCGGATTTAATTTTAGACGCGGGGCGCTTATCGGCTAGTCAACCCTCAACTCTTTTAGATTTAACCGGCCCCAAGCCAAAGATTTTAAGAGTCGGTCCGGTGAGTAAAGAGCAGCTGTTGGAAATTTTGAAATAGACGCTAAATGACAAAAATCCAAATGATAACTTAGATTCAATAGCATTATGAAGAACAAAAAAATTCGTTTAGCTTTATTAATCGGCCGCGGCGGCCGTTTAGCCGCTGTTTATGAGCGCGCTAAAAACAATCCTTTGGTTGATTTAGTTTTAGTGGTTTCTCATAAAAAAGAATCGCCGGGCATTGATTGGGCTAAAGAACGAGGTCTTGAGGCAATCTATTTTAGATTGAATGATTGGCAGGCGGCCGGCCAGGATAGAAAATCATATAATTTAGAATTAGCTAAAATTTTAAAACAGAGAAAAATTAATTTAGTGGTGATGGCCGGCTGGGACTTAATTATGTCTAACGAATTTTTAAAAGAATTTCCCGGAGCGGTGATGAACATTCATCCGTCTTTGTGCCCGGCTTTTCCGGGCCTTGATTCAGAAAAACAGGCCCTGGATTACGGAGTTAAATATACCGGAGCCACTCTTCATTTTGTCCCGGACGACGGAGTTGATACCGGCCCGATTATTTTACAGCGGGTCGTGCCAATAGAACCAAACGAAACCGTAGAAACCCTACAAGAGAAAATTCATCAAGAAGAAAATGAGATACTTTGTCAGGGGATAAAGTTATTTGCCGAGGGTAAGTTGAAGATAGAAGGCCGTAAAGTAATTATTAAAAATGGATTTTTATTTTTTTAATCTTTTAAATCAATTAGCCGGTCATTGGCTTTGGCTTGATGTTTTAGCTGTCTTTTTAGCCGGCTATTTAGAATATGTTTTAATTGGGGGGCTTTTATTTTGGTTTTTATGGAAGTTTGTTTTTCAGGCCGCTCAACGCAAAAAAACAGCCCAACTATTTCTTTGGGCTGTTTTTTCAGTTGTTCTTTCCCGTTTAATCATCACTGAACTGATTAGATTTTTCTATTTTCGGCCCCGGCCTTTTATGAGCCACGAAGTTTATCAATTATTAGAGCACTCTCCTACCGGCTCCTTCCCTTCCGGCCACGCGGCATTTTTCTTCGCTTTGAGTACAATTATTTATTTTTACAACAAAAAAGTTTACCCCCCGCCAAGATTCTGGCGGGGGCCCGGCTTGATATTTTTTAGCGCCAGCTTTTTAATTGTTTTTTCCCGTATCTTTGTCGGCCTCCATTACCCAATGGACATTCTTGCCGGGATAATTGTCGGAATCTTTAGCGGGTGGCTGATGGGGAGATTATTCAAGATTTATTAACTAATTATCGTCATTTCAAAAAAAGAAGCCTCCAAGGGCTTCTTTTTTGAGTGCCGACGGTGGGAGTTGAACCCACACGGGCTTGCGCCCATACGATTTTGAGTCGTACGCGTATAGCCAATTCCGCCACGTCGGCCGATAGACCTCACACTCTGAAATCTATACTATCATTTTATCCCCAGAATATGTTAATTGTCAATTGAAAAATATCAGAGTATAATGGAAATATATGGCTCAAATTATTTCTATTTGCAGTCAAAAAGGGGGTGTGGGCAAGAGTACGTCAGCAATAAATTTGCTTAGTTACTTAGCCGCCATGGGCAAGTATGTGCTGTTGGTTGATTTGGACCCTCAAGCTAACGCCACTTCCGGCGTTGGCGTTAATCCTGAAAAAACTCCTTTAAGTTTGTACCATTCTTTAATTGGCGGGATTTTACCGGAAGAGATTATCAGAAAAACCGAACTTTTCGGCTATGATTTAATGCCCTCTTCGCCGGATTTAGCCGGCGCTCATATAGAATTGGTTTCCTTGCCTAATCGCGAATTTCAACTTTATGAAATTTTGCGCCGCGTCAGGACCAATTATGATTATATCTTAATTGATTGTCCGCCCAGTTTGGGACTTTTGACGGTTAATGGTTTGGTGGCGGCTGATGAAGTGATTATTCCGGTTCAATGCGAATATTACGCCTTAGAGGGATTGGGTCAGCTTTTAAAAACTATTGAATTGGTTCATGAAAACTTGGGCCGGCATTTAAAAATAAAGGGCGCTTTGCTGACGATGTATGACCGGCGGCAAAAACTTTCCCGCCAAGTCAGAAAAGAAGTGGAGAGAAATTTTCCCGGCTATGTTTTTGAAAACATTATCCCCCGCTGCGTTAAATTAGCCGAGGCCCCCAGTTTCGGCAAGACAATTTTACAATACGATCCGCATTCAAAAGGAGCCAGGGCTTATCAGCGATTGGCGCAGGAAATTATAAAACTTGAAAAGTAGATGTTAGAGTTGTTAGAAATGTTTATTCAACTTTAACAACTCTAACAACTCTAACAATTCTAACAAGCGAGCGAAGCGAGCAATCTAACAATTTTAACATTATGAAAGGCCTTCAATCTCTCATCCCTAAAAAATCGTCCAAACTAAGCTCTTTTATCGAGGGCCGGATAAAAAAAAGAAACTGGTTTGACTTAAAAAAAGAGAGTGTTTTTAATGTGGAGATTGGCAAAATTAAGCCCAATCCCCAGCAGCCGCGTCAGGAATTTAATGAAGAAAATCTTAAAGAACTGGCTGAATCTATCAGGGAGCACGGAGTTTTACAGCCGTTATTGGTGGCGAAAATTGAAAAACCGACCAAACGCGGCCAAAGGGTTCAATATCAGCTGGTAGCTGGAGAAAGAAGATGGCGGGCGGCCAAGGCAGTCGGTTTATCTTATGTGCCGGTGATTATCCGCGATGATTCCAAACGGCAAAAACTGGAAATAGCTTTAGTGGAGAATCTTCAGCGGGAAGACCTTAATCCAATTGAAGCGGCCCTGGCTTTCAAACAGCTTCGCGATGAATTCGGCTTAAAGCAGGAAGAGGTTGCCAAAAGAGTCGGTCGGAGCCGCGTGGCGGTGGCTAATTATTTGCGGCTTTTGAATCTGCCAATAAAAATCCAAAAAGCCATTACTGGCGGCCGGCTCACCGCCGGCCACGGCAAAGCTATTTTAATCGCTAAACCGGCCAGGCAAATTGCCTTGGCCCAAGAAATTATCAAAGATAATTTGAGCGTTCGCGAAGTGGAAGATAGAGCCAGAAAAGCGGCGGCGCGGATACCTTTGGGCGGCCGAGAAGCGAAAAATCCGATTTTTAAAAAGATAGAAAAAGACCTTCAAGAGGTCCTGGGTAATCGGGTAAATATTACCAAAAGGGGCCGGGCCGGCCGTCTTGTCCTTCAGTTTTACAGCCAAGAAGAATTGGATAAATTAGCCGGTCATCTTCTAAGAATTTAGTTTTTAGGATTTTTCAAAGTCCTGTTTTGCTTTTTAAGCCAGGATTTAATTTCTTTTTTAGCCAGACCGGTTTTGACAAACCTTAGCCAATCGCGGCTGGGTTTTTTATTTTTTTGAGGAATGATTTCCACTATTTGTCCGTTTTGGAGCGGCTGGGCCAGCGAGCTTAATTTACCGTCTATTTTGGCGCCGCCGCAGTGATGGCCGATTTCAGTATGGACAGAGTAAGCAAAGTCAATTGGCGTGGCTCCTTCGGGCAAATCAATCACCTCGCCCTTTGGCGTAAAGATAAAAATTCTGTTCTTGAAGAAATCAATTTTTAGCGATTTAAAAAATTCTTCAGGCGAGTCAAATTTTTCGGTTTGCCATTTTTGGAGGTTTCTAACCCAGTTCAAACGTTTTGACGGTATCCGAAGGTGAGGAGAGAGCTTTTCTTTTTGATTTGTTTGCGGCGGAGAAAGGATTTGCTGAATCGGCGAAAGAATTTGAGGAAATGGCAGAAATTTTTGGAAATATTTTTTCAGCCCTTTTTCTTCTTCATAATACCAATGAGCCGCCACGCCGTATTCGGCTCCGCGATGCATTTTTTCGGTCCTGATTTGTATTTCCACTATTCGGCCGTCAAGCGTAAAGACGGTGGTGTGGAGAGATTGATAACCGTTCGGCTTAGGCAGGGCAATATAATCTTTAATGCGGCCGGGCAAGGGTTTCCAGAGTTGATGAATAATGCCTAAGACCTTGTAGCAGTCCTCAATTTTATCAGGCACGATAACGCGCAGGGCGACCAAATCATAAATTTTATCTAAGTCCTTTTCATAGCGAATAAGTTTTTTATATAAGCTGTATTGATGTTTGGCCCGCGAGTGGATATCAGCAATAATAACTTTGTTTTTCTCCAATTCTTTTTTTAAAATTTCCTTAATGTTTTTTAAGTATTTTGCTCTTTCTTTATATTTTTCTTTGATGGTATTGATGAGCAGTTGGTATTTTCTGGGATAAACATATGGAAAGGATAGGTCTTCAAGCTGTCCTTTTAATTCTCCCATACCCAGCCGATTGGCAATAGGCGCGTAAATTTCTAAGGTTTCTAAGGCGATTCTTTTTTGTTTTTCTTTAGGGAGAATCGAGAGAGTTTTCATATTATGGAGCCGGTCAGACAGCTTGATTAAAATTACTCGGATATCTTCGGCCGTGGCTAAAATAAGCTTGCGGAAGTTTTCAACCCTTCTTTCACCTCCCTGATATTTAATTTTATCCAATTTAAAACAGCCCTCAACTAATTTTGATATATTTTCCCCGAAATCTTCTTTTAATTCTTTGGAGGTTATTTTTGTATCATCTATATCGTGAAGCAGAGCCGCGGCAATGGTTTCTGAATCTAATCTCCAGTTGACCAAAGTTTTAGCCGCGGCCAAGCAGTGAGAAATGTAGTCTTCGCCAGAAAGCCGTTTTTGCCCCTGATGGGCTCTTAAGGCGAATTCATAAGCCCTTTTAATCAGTTCCGCATCGCCCGATGGATTATATTCTTTAAAATTTTTTAGGATTTGCTGGATATTGGCCATATTTCTATCATAAAATAATCCCTTTATCTTGACAAGGGTTTTGTATGGTCTATGATAAAAGCAATGAAGTTCAAGCCACGCCCTTGAAAATCTATTTTAGCAAAGGGCGTATTTTATAAATGATTTTTAGGGGCGTGTTTTGTACTTTAAAAAATTTAAAAATCAAAAATAGTGGGAGAAGAGACGGGGATGGAAAATTAAAAAGGAAGGTGAGTGAAATGAAACTAATTGAATTATGTGGGATTTTCAACGCTGGAAAGTTTAATTTGATCGGCAGATTAAAAGAGAGATTTTCAGAAGAGGGGTATAGAACCCATTCTATCCAGGCGGATAGAATCATCCCTGGTGAATTTATTGATAGGAAGAATTACCTTGGCAGAGAATTGTCTATTTTAACAGAGACAATAAGGTCAGTTATTCATGTTAGAGATGCGCATAATGCTGATTTTTTATTTATCCACCGAGGCCTTTGGGATGCCATAGCTTTTTTCCAGGGGCTTATTGATGGAGGGCTTATTTCTAAAGAACAGGCTAGCCCAGGAATTTCTTTAGCCGAATCTTATACTGAGTGGATAGATTTGGTGATATTAGTAGAAATTCCTATTAAAATCAGCATAGAGAGAAGTTGTTTGCCTGGCGCTGCCATAGACTCGATTAGAGACGAGAAATCTCTTGAAGCGCTTTTTAACGCTTATGAGGCGCTCAAAAAGAGACTGCCGGAAGGTTCTTTGGTTATTGACGGGACTCCTCGTTTTGGAACCAAGGCCCTTGAGAGGAATCTTGATATCATTTCAGGGGCGATTCTTTCGCGTTGGGATTGTATTTGTTCGGTAGCTATAGAAGACACAAGTTAAACTATCTTCGTTTTCCCCACTTAAAGAGCTATAGTTTGAATAAAAAAACAAACTATAGCTCTTTTTACTTTCAGGAGAACAGTTCTCGTAGTGGCATTAAGGCGCGCCCTTAAATGACGCCCTTTCGGCAAGGGCGTCATTTAAGGGCGTGCCTTAATTTGCGCATATCGGCACTCTTTATTACTGCACTTAATTTTATTATTTTTTTCCTGAACCAACAAGGATTCGCACTTCGGGCATTTTTCTCCGGTCGGCTTGTCCCAGAGAGCAAAGTCGCATTTTGGCCAGCGGGAGCAGGAATAAAATACTTTGCCTTTTTTGGTTTTTCTTTCAATAATGTCGCCCTCAACGCATTTTGGGCAGACAGCGCCGGTGGAAATAACTATCGGTTCCGTGTGTTTGCATTCAGGAAAACCGGAGCAGGCGTAGAATTTGCCAAAGCGGCCCAATTTAATGACCAAAGGCAGGCCGCATTTGGGGCATTTTTTATCAGTCGGCTCTTCTAATTTTTTCTTTTCCACTTCTTGATATTTTTTAGAGAGGTTTTCCTCAAACGGCTTATAAAAATCGCGAAGAACAGGAACCCACTCTTTTTCTCCGGTTGCTACCTTATCCAGGTTATTTTCCATCTGGGCCGTAAAATTAACATCAACAATTTCCGGGAAATTTTCAACCAAAAGGTCATTGACGATAAAACCAATTTCCGCGGGAAAGAATTTTCTTTGTTCGTTTTTCTCTACATAGCCGCGGTCTAAAATAGTTGAAATAATCGGCGCGTAAGTGGATGGCCGGCCAATGCCGTGTTCTTCCAGGGTTTTGATTAAAGTCGCCTCTGAATAGCGGGCCGGCGGCTGGGTAAAATGCTGTTCTTTAATAAGTTTGATTAGTTCTAAGATTTCGTCTTTGGTTAAAGACGGTAAAATAGCTTCGCTAAATTTCATAGGATAAACCTTAAGAAATCCGTCAAATTTCAAAATTTGTCCGGCGGTTCGGAAGGTGTAATTTTTAGCTTGGATGTTAATCACAGTGGAATCAAAAATAGCCGGCGGCATCTGGCAGGCAATAAATCTTCGCCAAATCAAATCGTATAATTTATATTGCTGTTTGTCTAAATATTGTTTTATGTTTTCCGGCTGATAATTAACTTGAGTCGGTCTAATGGCCTCGTGTGCTTCCTGGGCTGTTTTTGATTTAGTTTTATAAACTCTCGGCGCTTCTAAAGCATAACTTCTGCCAAATTGATTTTTAATAAATGTTTGGGTCGCTTTTAAGGCCTCGGTTGAAAGATTAAGAGAGTCGGTCCGATGGTAGGTAATGAGTCCGCCAGAACCTTTTTTTCCTAATTCCACCCCCTCATAAAGCTGTTGGGCGAGACGCATGGTCTGCTTGGCTGAAAATCTTAATTTTTGGGCCGCTTCTTGTTGCAGGGCGCTGGTGATAAAAGGCGGCAGCGGGTATTTTTTTATTTCTTTTTTTAAAATATCTACTGCTTTATATTCCGCTTCTTCTAAATCCTTTAATATCTTATCGGCCGCTTCTTTTGTTTTAATACCCAGCTTAGGGATGGTTTGGCCGTTTTGTTTAATCAACTTAGCCAAGAATTCATTTTTTACTGTTCGCTGTTCGCTATTCGCTGTTCGCTGTTGAAGCTTTGCTTCAATACTCCAGTATTCCTCCGGCTTAAATTTTTCAATTTCTCTTTCCCGGTCAACAATTAAACGGACCGCGACCGACTGAACCCGGCCGGCCGAGAGGCCCCTGACGACTTTTTTCCATAAAAAAGGCGATAATTTATAACCCACCAGCCGGTCTAAAATCCGTCTGGCCTGCTGGGCATTGACTAATTTTAAATCAATTTTTCTCGGATTCTTTAGCGCTTCTTCAATGGCTTTTTTGGTAATTTCGTGAAAGACAATCCGCTGATACGGCTTTTTTCCGTTTAGATTCAGAATTTGAGCCAAATGCCAGGCAATTGCCTCGCCTTCTCTGTCCGAATCCACTGCTAAAATTATCAAGTCTGCTTTTTGAGTTGATTCTTTTAATTGCTTAACTATCTTTCGGGCCTTGGCCGGAATAACATATTTGGGTTTAAAGTTGCGTTCTATATCAACGCCTAATTCACTTTTGGGTAAATCGCGAATATGGCCGTAGGAAGATAGAACTTTATAATCACGGCTTAGAAATTTACTGATAATTCGGGATTTGGTTGGCGACTCAACGATAACGAGATACATAATTAGAATCTTGAATTTAGAATTAAGAACTTAGAATGGGAATTAAGAATTTAGAATACAGGGTTAAAATTTTATTCTAAATTCAATATTCTGTATTCCTATTCTAAATTCTGAATTCCAGATTCTAAATTCTATTTATCGCGCTAATACATAATTATTCCCTCCCAAATTTTTCACTTTACCCCTTATTTCCATCATCGTCAAAAGGGAATTCACGATATTTGCCGGCAGTTTAGCTTGAAAAATAATTTTGTCAATATGAAGCGGCTCAAAGGAGAGTTGTTTTAAAATCAAACTTTCTTCTTGGTTGTCAGCCAAAATATCTTTTCTTTTTATTTCAGTTAAAAGATTTAAATTCAAATCCTCTAGAATATCATTGGCTTCCGTAACCAGCTTGGCTCCCATTTTGATTAGATTGTTCGGCCCAAAAGAATTTTGAGAAAATATCGGGCCGGGAACGGCGAAAACTTCTCTGTTTTGTTCCAGCGCTTCTTTAGCGGTGATTAAAGCGCCGCTTTTTTTTGACGCTTCAACGATTAAGACCCCTAAACTCAAGCCGGAAATGATGCGGTTGCGCTGGGGAAAATGCGGAGCCAGGGCAGAAACGCCCAATGGGAACTCGCTTAAAACAATTCCCTGCTGGCTGATTTTTTCGGCTAGATATTGATTTTCTCTTGGATAGATGCTTTTTTTATCCGGACCAGAGCCCAAGACAGCAATGGTTCGGCCGTTGGCTAAAAGAGCGGCCCGGTGGGCTAAAGTATCAATGCCTTTAGCCAAGCCGCTGACAATGGTTAGGCCGGCCCTGGTTAAATCAGCGGTTAGCGCCGGCGTTATTTGCCGGCCGTAAGACGAAAGCTTTCTGGCGCCCACTATTCCTAAGCTGAATTCGTCGCTTCTATCAAATTTTCCGCGGCAGTAAAGACAGGCCGGCGGATTGTATATTTCTTTAAGCAGCTTGGGATAATTTTTATCTTCAATGGTGATTAAATCAATTCCCTCTTTTTCTAATTTTCCCATTTCCGAATCCGGGTCAATTTTCTGCCGTTTAATTTTAATCTGTTCAATTAAGGAATTATTTAAGCCGGCTTTGATAAATTGATTAGCATCGGCCAACCAAGCTTCTTTTAAGGAGCTGAAATAACTTAGTAATTTTTTAAAAGTCAAAGGGCCAATTCCATCAACGAGATTAAAAGCATTGTAGTATTTTCTTTGATTGTCCTTGACATTTGTCATAAAGTTATTTATAATGATTTTGATAGAATTTGAGCTTTGACATTTAGATTTTCTAATCTCTACCTTTCTGCCTACGGAGTGGTCAATCTGGGGCGAATCCCTCCTAATGCCTCGGCGAGACCTAAGCCCCGCACCTATTAAGGACTTTTTAATTTTTGATGTCTAAAGCATCGAGTCCTTAATAGGTGCGGGGTAAAGTATTAGGGATGCTCTGTTATTACAGATTCATTCCTGACGCTCCTAGGCAGGATGGTGGAGGTTAGAGAGTTGCCCAAATTATCTGGACAGCTTTTTTTATTACTGGTCTAATAACCTTTTCTTCGGAAGCAGTAAATTTTTGTAAAACAAATTTTTTACTGTTCTCTGTTCTCTGTTCTTTGTTCTCTGATTTTATGCCGATTCTTATTCTTGTAAAATCCTTTGTGTTTAAAGCGTTAATAATTGATTCCACGCCTTTATGGCCGGCTGAACCCCGGCCTTTTTGAATTCGGATTTTTCCCAAAGGTAAATCAATGTCGTCATGAATAACAACTAAATTTTCAATTTTCAATTTTAAATTTTCAATTAAAAATCTAACCACTCTTCCGGAGTTATTCATATAGATTTGTGGCTTAGCCAGAATAATCTTTTTGCCATTTAAAACATTTTTAGAAATCAAGGCGTTAAATTTTTTGTTGTAAGTTGCTTGATGTAAGTTGTGAGCTTCAATCAATTCGTCAATCGTTAAAAACCCCAGATTATGTCTGGTTTTTTTGTACTTATCTCCCGGATTGCCTAAGCCAATGATAAGTTTCATAGAATTTACTTTTCATCGTTCAATGTTCGCTTAATGAAATTTCTAATTTCATCATAATTTTCTTGTCCTTTTTTTGGCCAAACCATTGAAGATATTTGTCCGTTTAATATTATTGGTCCGCTGGTCATTAAATTAGTTTCTTTTTTATCAATAACCAGATTAATAATTTGTGAAGCCCCTATTCTTGAAGCCGACTGCCAAAGAGATTTCATTTCCATTAGACCTAAATCAGTCTGGATATGTTCGTTTAAACTTTGAAAAATCTTTAAATAAGCGGGAAAATTCCATAAGAGATTGAGCGAAAGAACTTTTTGCTTGAGCGCTTTTAGGATTTGCTGCTGTCTGGCCATGCGGTCAAAGTCGCTGTTTGGGGAAGTATAGCGGGTGCGGATATATTTAAGCGCTGTTTCGCCGTCTAAGTAGCGCCAGCCGGCCGAAAGCGCGAAGGCCTGATAAGAATAATTCGGTCCGGGGAAAAATGGATCATTGATATCTTGAGGAACAAGGATGTTTAATCCGTCAACCAAATCCACAATTTCTTTGACAGCGGCTAAGTCTATTAAGATGTAGGAATTGATTTGGAGGCCGGTAATTTCTTCTGTTTTCTGTTTAATCATTTCCAAGCCGCCCAAACTGTAAAGATGGTTAATTTTAGTAAACCCCGCGCCTTTCAAGGGCTCGATGTCTTCGGCATCACGGGTTTGGGAAGCCATTGAAAGGCGCGGGGTAAAATTCCGGCTCTCTGATTCGTTGGCCGGCCGGATAGGAATTTTGACCAATAAATCGCGCGGCAGAGAAATTAAAACCAGTTTTTCTTGCGCCGGCTTAAAATGCATCAGAATAATAGTGTCGGTTAAATTTTCTCCGGGATAGCCGGCTCCGGGCTTGCCCAGAGCTAAGATATTTATTTCTTCAATTTCGGCTCCCAATGAAAGATTAAAGGGCGGTATTTTTTGGGTTTTAGTTGTCGGCTTTTCTGATGATTTAATATTAAAACTTTTAGCCGGCAGGTATTTTAAAAATAGAATTAAAAAAAATAAGATTAAAACTGCGACAAGAACAATTCTAATGGTTTTTGGTTTTTTGTCTTCTCCCATAAGCTGTATCCTTTGGATCGCATTTTGTAATTCAAGAGATATTATATCATAGTTTGCTTTTTTTTGAAAAATAAATTAAAATTGACAGCGAAGCTGTCATCCTGAGCGAAGCGAAGGAGCCCGTGGATATTCTATGAGATTCTTCGCTCCACTTCGTTTCGCTTAGAATGACGAGCATTTTATGAAAAAGTTTTTTATTTTTATCTGGGAAATTGTCAAGATAGTTGTTATTTCTTTAGCTATTATTATTCCCATCCGTTATTATCTGGTTCAGCCGTTTTTTGTCCGCGGCGCTTCAATGGAGCCGAATTTTGACAATGGGGAATATCTGGTGGTTGATGAATTAAGTTATCGTCTTAGAGAGCCGGAGCGGGGCGAAGTCATAGTTTTTAAGTTCCCCAAAGACCCTTCCCAATATTATATTAAAAGAATTATCGGCCTGCCCAAAGAGACCGTAGAAGTTAAGAATAATCAGGTAATTATTTACAGTCAGGAGTTTCCGGAGGGATTGGTTTTAGACGAATCTGCTTACTTAATCAATGGACAGTATATTTGGGGAGATGTTAAGATGGTTTTGGGCGAGAACGAATATTTTGTTTTGGGCGATAATCGGGGAGCCAGTTCTGATTCGCGGCAGTGGGGCCTTTTGTCAAGTAAAAATATTATCGGACGGGTTTGGGTAAGGGCTTGGCCGTTTGATAAGGCAGAAGTATTTTAAGAATGGGAGGGGGCAGCCCCTCCTCTTCAGGAGGGGCTGCCCCCTCATCTGAATCTGAATATGTCAAAAAAACTAACCCCTAAAAAATCTAAATTATTTCAAGCCCCAAAAGGCATGCGGGATATTTTGCCCGAAGAGCAAGTTTATTGGCAGAAAATTATTCAGGTAGTTAAAAACATAGCGTCAGCTTACGGTTTTGAAAAAATAGATACGCCCATTCTTGAAGAAACAGCATTGTTTGCCAAAGGCACTGGTTCAACGACTGATATTGTGGAAAAAGAGATGTATAGTTTAAAAACTAAAGGAGGAGATGATTTGAGTTTGCGGCCGGAATTTACCCCGGGAATTATCCGGGCTTATTTAGAAAATGGACTTTTTAGCTGGCCCCAACCAGTGAAATTATATAGTTTGGGGCCTCTTTTTAGACACGAACATCCCCAGGCCGGCCGTTATCGTCAGTTCCACCAAATTAATTTTGAGATTATCGGCGAAAAAAATCCGGTGTTAGACAGTGAGATTATTCATCTTTTTTTTATTATTTTTAAAGAACTGGGCCTTAAAAAAATCAATATCCAGATTAACAGCATTGGCTGTCCTTCTTGCCGGCCGGTCTTTCGTAAACTTTTAGTTGATTATTATCGGAATAAAACCAAGCTAATTTGCGCTGATTGCCAGGAGCGGCTTAAAAAAAATCCTTTAAGATTATTGGATTGCCGCCGGGAAAAATGCCAGGAAATTACCGAAGGCGCTCCTCAAATTATTGATGATTTATGTTCCGAGTGCCGCAGCCACTTTAAAAATGTTTTGGAATTTTTAGACGAGCTGGATTTGCCATATTTTCTCAATAGCCATCTAGTTCGCGGTTTGGATTATTATACCAAAACCGTTTTTGAGTTTTGGCCGGAAGAAACAGAAGGAAAAGCCCAGATCGCTTTGGCGGCCGGCGGTCGTTATGATGATTTAGTCAAACTTTTAGGCGGACGGCCTACTCCGGCTGTCGGAGCCGCGGCCGGCCTAGAAAGAATTATTGCTTTGATGAAAGCTCAAGCCGTAAAGACGCTAAATAAGCCGTTGCCTCGGCTTTTCTTGGTTCAATTGGGCGATTTAGGCAGAAAAAAGAGTTTGAAGCTGTTTGAGGAGTTAAGAAAGGCGGGGCTGGCCGCGGCCGCGTCTTTTAGCCGCGACAGCATCAAAGCCCAGTTAAAAATCGCTGATAAATTAGGAGTAAAATTTTCTTTAATTTTAGGCCAGAAAGAAGCGTTAGACAAAACAATTCTTATCAGAGATATGAGCTCTGGGGTTCAGGAAATTGTGCCAACGGAAAAAGTGATTAAGGAATTGAAGAAGAGGTTGAAGAAGTAATGACAAATTTCAAAATCCAAATGTCAAATAAAATCCCAAATCCCAATGACCAAAATAATAGAGATTTGTGATTTGGAAATTGAGATTTTATTGGAAATTTGAAATTTAGATTTGGGGGTTTATGAATTACTGTATTTTTTGTGAAATTTCCAATCATCAGCAGCCGGCCGATATTGTTTTTGAGGACGAACAGATGATTGTCTTTAAAGACATTAAGCCAAAAGCAGCGGTCCATTTTTTAATTGTGCCTAAAAAACACATTGATTCAATTGAGGCATTAAAAGAAGAAGATAAAGAACTGGTCAGTCAGATGATTTTTTTAGCTAAAAAAATGGCTCAAGAACAAGGTGTTTCCCAAACCGGTTACAAACTACTTTTTAATGTTTTGCGGGGCGGCGGCCAGCTGATTGACCATATCCATCTTCATTTAATAGGAGGGGAGGTGAGACCATGAACGAAGAGGCAATTGAACAAAAAATTACCTTAAGTTCAAAAAAGAAATGGTTTTGGCTGGGCCTGGCCATCGCTGTTTTAAACCCTATTTTTTCAGGATTGGTTTTAGGCATCGCTTTTTTGACCGAACCCCAGCTTAAAAAAGAAGGTAAAATTATTTTGGCTTTGGCCATAATTTGGGGCATAGCCGTTATGTATTTATCGCGTTGGCTGGCCGGACAGGGAATTTTGAACATATAGCACTAAATCCAAAATCCAAATTGTTCCAAATTATTCCAAATCAAGCCCAAAGCTCAAATGTCAAATTATTTTTTTGACCTTTGGATTTTGGATTTGATTTGAAACAATTTGAGCTTTGGAATAATTTGGATTTACGCCTAATCGCTTTAAGCTTTTCAGCTTTGACATTTCATTAAAGTTAAGTATATCAGAATGACTAAATCATTCATTTACGCTTTTTCAACTTTGACCGGCACGATTATCGGCGTTGGTTTTTTTAGTCTGCCCTATATCGCTTCTAAGGTTGGTTTTTGGGTTATGCTTTTTTACTTTATCGTTTTGAGCCTGGTGGTTATCTTAGTTCATCTTTTATACGGCGAAATTGCCTTGAGAACTAAAGGGCTTCATCGTTTACCGGGTTATGTGGATAAATATTTTGGTTCCGGAGGTAAAATTTTTAGTCTTTCCGCGGCTATTTTAGGAGGGTATGGAGCGCTTTTAGCTTATCTCATTGTTGGCGGACAATTTACTTTTTCTCTTTTAAGCCCGATATTCGGCGGCTCTGATTTGGTTTATACTCTAATTTACTTTTTTTTCGGCGTTTTTTTAGTTTATTTCGGCATCAAAAGCATTGCTCAGATAGAGTTTTTCGCTTTAATTTTATTTTTCGCGGTTCTTTTTCTGATTTTTTGGCGCGGCTCTGCTTTGATTGAAATAAAGAATTTATTTGTTTTTGATAAAAATTATCTTTTTTTGCCTTACGGGCCAATACTTTTTTCTTTGACCGGCATTGCCTTGATGCCGGAAATCAAAGAGATGCTTAAAGACAATCCTAAAAGCCTTAAATCGGTTGTCCCTTTGGCCATTTTTGTTTCCGCGCTCGCTTATCTTTTTTTTATTTATTTGATTTTGGGCATTACCGGCCAAAACACTTCAATTGAAGCTATTGCCGGCTTAAAAACTTTTTTAGGCGACGGCCTGGTGTCTTTAGCTCTTTTTTTCGGGGTTTTGACCACTTTTACTTCTTTTATTACTCTTGGTTTGACTCTTAAAAAAGTTTTCTGGTATGACTTAAAATTTCATAAGAATCTGTCTTGGTTTTTGGCTTGTTTTGTGCCCTTGGCTCTCTTTTTTCTTGGATTTAAAAACTTTATAACTATAGTCGGCTTGACCGGCGGCGTAATGCTGGGCATCGATGTTCTTCTTATTCTTTTTGTTTATCTGAAAGCAAAAACCAAAGGCGAATTAACGCCGGCTTACAGTCTTTCTTTGCCCCGTCCTTTGATTTACTTTTTAATCCTTTTTTTTATTTTAGGCATTATTTATGAAATCATCTACTTCATTAAGTAAACAAATAAAGGGCAAATATCAGCTGAGAGCGCCCAGGCCAAAAAAAGAAGAGCAGGAATTCGGCCCCGGGGAAATTGATATTTTAATGTGTCAAAAGTGCGAGGCGGTTTATTATTACAAAAGTTGGCATCATCGGCTGGAGGATTACCAATCGCTTTCTGAAGATAAACCCCGCACCTTTTCTGGATATGCTTCGCATAAAATTTATAATCCAGAAAAAGCGCGGGGTAAAAGAATAAAATTTATTCTTTGTCCGGCTTGCCAGATGATTAAAGACAAAAAATACGAAGGCCGGATAATTTTGAAAAATGCGCCGCCAGAGAAAAAAGAAGAAATTTTAGGACTGGTTAAAAATATAGGCGAGCGGGCTTTTCAAAGAGACCCTTTGGACAGAATTATTAGTATAAAAAGCAAAAAAGGAGATATAGAAATTTTAACAACGGAAAATCAATTAGCAGTGAGTATTGGCAAGCAAATCAAGCGCGCTTTTAAGGGCAGTTTGGAAATCCAATGGTCGCATCAGGAAAGTATAGCGAGGATTATTTGGAATTATGAAAAAATTTGAAGTTTTAGAACACACCGCGGATTTAAAAATTAAGGCCTTTGGCAAAGACCCAAAAGAGCTTTTAGAAAACGCTATGCTCGGGATGTATAAAGGGGCTGGTTATTTTGGCGAGGGAAGGAAAATAAAAAGAGAAATTGAGATTTCTTCCGTGGACACGCCCGCTTTATTAGTTGATTTTCTAAGCGAAGTATTATATCTGACTGAAACCGAGCAGGAAGTTTACCAAAAGATTCAATTTCAAGAATGCGGCGAAAAACACATTAAAGCCGCGCTTATTGGTAAAAAACTCAAAAAAATAGAGACGCAAATCAAGGGCGTCACCTATCACGATTTAGAGATTAAAAAACTTGACAACCGCTGGCAAGCGGTTGTATTATTTGATATATAAGGGGTTCCGTTTCGTTGAGTTCTTTGAGTTCTTTGCTCATTTCTTTAGAAGAAGAGTCAGTTGTAAGAAGAAAAGGAGGGCAGCGAGTGGTTTCTTTTCTTCATAAGTTAAGTAAAGAAGATGCCTCCCCTATTTTTAGGGGACTGCTCGTTTGTTAACCTTTTCTCCTGCTGGCTTCCAGCAGGTGGATTGTTTTAGTAGGGACTCCAGCCGCACCTGGCGTTTCCTGATTTGTCTGGGCCCTTCGACTTACTTTGAGATGCTTTAGAAAAGTTGGTCGAGTAATGGTAGTCTACGAACTGGCTCTTCTTCGCTTCTGTTATTTAACAAATTAAAAGAGGGGTAGAATTGAATGAATAACGAAAAACTGAAAAAAGGAATAAATGAAATTTGTAATTTTCTTGAGTATAATCCCGGAATAATGGATTTAGAAAAGGCCTTTGAGGGGCGCAATTCTTATCAGCGGATATTTATCCGCAAGCGCGGCGGCAAGAAAAAAGGAAAACGGGTTATCCATGTCCCGCCGCCAAAATTAAAAAATGTTCAAAGCGTGATTCATAGGCGCGTTCTTGAAATGGTTGAATGGCCGGCGTCGGTCCATGGATTTGTAAAAAACAGGTCTCATCTGACTGCCGCCCTAAAGCATAGTCGTTCAATTCCTCCGCCTGTCGCGCTTTTGCTTATTGATTTCAAAGATGCATTTTCTAATGTAGGGGTTAAAAAAGTAGAGCGGGCTTTAGATAAAAGATTACAGCCCAATTTACTTTGTCCTTTAAGTCCCGGGGCCATAAAACTGCTGGCAAAACTTATTACCTATCGCGGCCGGCTGCCCCAGGGCGCTCCGTCTTCGCCTACGATTTTTAACCTTGTTGCTTTAGATTTAGACGAGGTGCTGTCTGTTTATGCTGAAGAGCGTGGCTATACTTATACCCGTTATGTTGATAATATTGCGGTTTCCAGCCCAAAGCCGATTCCGAAAAACGAGCGCGCAGAAATAATTGGGTTATGCCGTCAATTTGGCTTTCAGGTAGTGTCTGAAAAGGCGCGGTATCAAGAAGCAAAATGGGGCGTATTAGAAATGACCAAGGTTCTTTTACAGCCATACGGTGGACAAAAGTGGTACGCAAGCTATGGCCTCGGACTTTCTAACAGAAAATTTGTTGATAAAGTCCGGGCTATGGTTCACCGAGCCCAAAAAGACCCTTCAATTTCTCTTGCGAGCATTTGGGGAAAAATAGATTATGTCCGGTTGGTTGACCCGTATAAATTGTCCAGTCGGCTAAGTAAACCGATGCGTCAATTGCGTAGTATACAATCAAATTTAGAAAGGAGGAAATAAAAAAGGGGCAGCGAAAAGAAAACGCTACCCTTTTCTTTTTGGTTAAAAAGTTGACAACCGCTGGCAAGCGGTTGTATTGTTTGATGTATGAACTAACACAGTTCTTTTGACAACTTTTTTAAGTAAATACAATAGGGAGGGAAAAGAAAATGAGAAGTTTAATATTTGTCTTTTTGGCAATTATTAGCGAAGGAGTGTACGCTACGTTTCATCGA
>MHMZ01000013.1:0-12902 GCA_001819555.1 Candidatus Portnoybacteria bacterium RIFCSPHIGHO2_02_FULL_39_12
ATTAAAGTGTCACCTATGTGCCCGTCAAGTACAAGGGCTTGACTTGTTCTAAATAACGGCTATAATGATTCTAAGCTTATAAGTCGAGATATTTAATATAAGTAGAGCGGCTTAAAAGCTAAAGGTCGCTTTTTCGTTAAAAATAAAATTTATGCCTTTTAAAAAATCTAACGACGATTTTCGTTCAGGAGGCGGTTTTGCTCCCAGGCCAATGGTTAAAGGAAAGTGGAATTGCGCTGATTGCGGAATGGAGATAACCGAACTGCCGTTTAAACCGGCGCCTGACCGGCCGATTTACTGCCGGGAATGCTGGTCAAAAAGAAGAAAAGCTTAGAACGATAATCAAGAAAACAAAAAGCCCGGCCGAATCCAGCCGGGCTTTTTGTTTTCTATCAGAGCCGCTCTATGGAGGTTGAACCTCCATAGTTTAATCTTTCCGCTTTTTCCGGCTGGATTATATTATTATATCAAAAATAATTAAAAGAAAAAAGGGAGCAAGACTTCTGCTCCCCTTGAAGTGTACGCCTTTTTAATAAAGGACGATATGTTTTATTTCTCTTGAGTCGAGGAGCCATCCTTTGTCCACCAAGATGATCTCTTCTTCTGGGATTAGCCCGGTGAAGAGGACAACTTTTAATCTGCGATGGACTTTTTTAATCTGTCGGGCTTCAGCCAGCTTGTCTCTGGAAATAAAAATCAAAGTGTCTATTCCTCCCATCCTTAGCTTTAGTAGCGCCTCGGCCGAGGTCTCTACTACTTCCACTTCAGCTATTTTTTCTTTGCCATCAGGAGAAACTGCCTTCTCTAATATCTCTTTCAATATTTCTATAAATTCTTCATAACTTTCTTTTTTGACAAGCCCCCATTGACCTTCCCTTACAATAACAACCTTTTTCATCATTTTCTATCCCTCCTTCTTAAAAGAGTTGATACATTATTTCCCCTCTATATTTTTCACCCTACCATACCTAATAAAAAAGTCAAGCCCAAGCGCATTACGGCGTCTCTACAAGGACAGTCCTCGTAGAGATTGACTACTATGGAGGTTGAACCTCCATAGTTTAATCTTTCCGCTTTTTCCGGCTGTTTGTATAATTCCGGGTCAATGGTCCGGCTAAAGCAGACCCGGCCTTGGTCATGGCTCCAGTTCTCTCCGTAGGGACCTAGACTATCAGGATAAGAAACTGGCCCAACAGCTCTTAATTGAGCTTTTGATGAATCGCGGCTGACGGTCTTAAACGCGGCGCAGAGCTCAAAAGAAAGAGGAGTAATAATATTATATTCATAATCAGCAAATGATTCCGGGTCTTTGGGCGGGCTAAATCCGGAAATACTGTCTTTTAAGTCGTCTAAAGACGCCGGCAATCTTTCTTTTTGAATCCAGTAATTAACAATCTGGCCTTGTAGAATCTGTAAATCACTCTTTCTTTGTTCGTCAAATCTCACTTGGCGTTGAGCAGCCGGACTGCCGACAATAAAAAAACCGGCAACCACGCTGATAATGACAACAAAAGAAACAAGCCAGGCAATCATTTTTAATTTTTTAGATTTTTCTTTGGCTTCTCTTTTTAAATCCCAAAAATAGTATCCGAAAACTCCAACGGCCACCACCATTACGGTTAAAACTTTTAGAGCAAATTTTACAGTCAGCTCCCCGCTGTAAAAATTATAAATTAAAGTGATTAAGTCAACAATAATTGTAATGGCGGCGATAAAAAGAGTCAGATAAACCAGCCAGCCCCTGAATTTTAGTTTCCGCTTGGCCGGCTCTTTTCTAAAATCTTTTTCCAGAAGCCAAGAGATCACAAGATAGACTGAAAACACCACAAGAAGAGCCGAAGTGGACCAGCGAATTTGATTTAAAATCCCCTGGTAATAAAAATTCAGCGGGTCTGGAAAAAGAGCGTTGATGTATTGAAATAAAAGAGTAATTAAACTAACAATGCTCACATACAAAGCCGCAAAGCCCAACAAATGCGTAAAAACATCTTTGGGAGTAATTTTAATAAAATTTTCTTTGTCCATCTAATTTGCCAATTTTCTCCAAAAATTCGAGCTGTTAAGCGAGAAATTTTTGGTTAGAAAATTGAGCACCCCCTCCTTTTCGCGCTTGCGTAAAAGGAGGGGGTAAAGGTTTGGCAACTGACCGAGTGCTCAAAATCAAATTTCGAGCGCTCGGTCAGACCAAGCCCTTTATCCTTGTAATTACAGTATAGCAAAGTTATAATACATAATCAAGAACAGACCCGATGCCCAAAGAATTAAGGAAAAATTTAACTAATTCTCAACCGTCCCAACAGGGGTTTCTTTTGGCTTTTGGCGAGATGTTTTTAAAATCAGATGGCGTTTTTAAAATTCTTAAAAGAAACTTGGCTAATCATCTGATTTTTTTCTTAAAAAAAGAGAAATGCGATTTTAAGCTGCGCCAATACAGAGAAAGGTTTTTTATAGAATCTCCTGCTCCCGAGTCCCGTTCTCGGGTAATTTCCCCGAAAACGGGACTCGGAAAATTCACCAAAGTTCTCCAAAATACCTTCGGCTTGGCCTGGTTTGCCCAAACATTTTTTCTGCCAAAGGCCGGGTTAAAAGAGCTAAGCCGGTTTATTAAAAACAATTATTCTAAATGGATAGGAGAAAATCAAACTTTTGCTTTGAGAGTTAAAAAAAGCGGAGAAATTAAAGAAAGCCGGGAAAAAATTATTAAAGAAATCGCCGCTCAAATAAAAAGAAAAGTTAATTTAGACAACCCAAGCAAAGAAATATTTATAGAAGGAAGAGCTGACGGCTGGTTTGTTTTCTTTAAAAAACAAGCCGGCTTGGGCGGCTTGCCGATCAATAGCCAAGGAAGAGTAATGACTTTAGTTTCCGGCGGCATTGATTCGCCGGTCGCGGCCTGGCTCACAGCCAAAAGGGGCGCGGAAAATATCTGGCTTCATTTTCACAGCTTTCCGCTCGTTTCTCAAAAGAGCATTGAAAAAACAAAAGAATTAGCCAAAGTTTTTATCAATTATCAGCCAAAATTAAAAGTATGGTATCTCCCCTTTTCTGAAATTCAGCTCCGGATTAAAACCAATGCTCCGGCAAAATACCGGATTCTTCTCTACCGACGGCTTATGTTTAAAATAGCCGAAAAACTGGCCCGAAAAGAAAATTGCCAGGCGCTCATAACCGGCGAAAGTTTAGGACAAGTCAGTTCTCAAACAACGACCAATCTTTCTATTATTGAAGAAGCGATTAAAATGCCTGTTTTAAGGCCGGTCATTGGCTGGGACAAACAGGAAATTATCAGTTTGGCCCAAAAAATCAACACCTATGAGATTTCCATTAAACCGCAGGAAGATTGCTGTTCTCTTTTTGTCCCTAAACATCCTACTGCCTCGGGTCAACTGAAAACAGCCAAAGAACTTGAAAAAAATCTTAATCTTGGCAAATTAATCCAAAAAGCCGTAAAAGAAGCAAAAGCGGAGATTTTTTAAAATCCCACTTTATTGTTCCGGCAAAGAACAGCCGCTTTCTTTGGAAAGGTTTTGAAGACCCTGCTCGCCTTCAAATCTTTTGCCGTCGGGAAACAGCCAAGTGGGATAGCCCGTAATGCCGGCGGCCAAGCATTGCTTCGGATTGTCCGGGCACTCAATATAGGAAATAAAACGAAAGGCGTCTCCGAACGCTTTTTTTTCGTTTTGGCAGTATGGACACCAGTCGGCTCCGTACATCTCCGCGCCTTTTTCGCTCAAGCATTGGGCAAAGACATCAAGCTGACTAACTCCGCTCTTTTCCGGCTTTTTAAAGATGAAAAACCAAGCCGCGATAATAACGGCAAGAACCAGAAATATGGCGGTAAAAATAAAAGATTTTTTATTCATCGCAGCAATCAACGAGTTTATTGACTATATCCCGAAGAGTCCAGGGTTTTTCTTCAGAAGCAATCTTTTTAAACTCTTTAATATCAATAAGTTTAAGCCGCAAGGCCCAAAACATTGAATAAGCCCTAAAGGCCCGGTCAAACATTTCCCGCGCCTCTATCTTTTTTCCGTCAGCTTGAAATTTCGCGCCGACTTCAATAAGCCGCATTGAGGCGGCTAAAAGATGTTTGGAAATACACCAGGTCTCGCCTTCGTGCTTGTCAATCAAGTTTTTAAGTAAGTCCTTGCGAAGCGAGCGGATTTCGTTCATCAGGTCAAAGTATTCTGATTTTTCGGTTCTTTCTCCGGTAAAGAAAAAATGCTCTTCTAAACTAATCAGATTCATCACCGCGACGCTTAAATCTTCTTCAACGGACAAATCAATCTTTCCCGTTTTTTTTAATTCTTCAATTTTTTGAAGCAGTTGGTCAAAAGTTTGTTGGAGGGCATTCATGGAGGTTATTTCAAATCCTTGAATTACGAAATAATCAAAGCGCTAAAATCACCAGACCCAGAATAATCATGGCCGCGCCCGCCCAAAAGCGCATATTTTTAGTTTCTCTCTTTTTCCACATCTGAACTTTTTCCAAAAGCAGCCGGTCTCCGGCCATAAGAAGAATAATGACAAGCGGCAGAATAAATACCGCGTTATAAACAAAAAGATAGCCGAGCCCTTTGAGATAAGTTGTTTGGTCGTGTAAAAGTCCTAAAACCATCAGGTACGGCCCGCCGGTGCAGGGAAATTCGCAGACTCCCACCAGTCCTCCCAAAAGAAAAGCCGCAGGCAAAGACGCTTTTTCCATCAATTCAGCCATCTTATGGTGCGCGGCGCCGGGAATTTTTAATTTAATCGGAAAAGCCGGAAAAATTTCATTGATAATATTGAGAAAGCCCAGCCCGATTAAAAGAACAGCGCCCAATTTAGCCATAAAATGCGGGGTGTTAAAAAGATGAAGCGTTTGTAAAATGCCGAGCCCGATAAGCAGATAAACCAGAAAAATACCGAGAATATAACTGCTTCCGAGTTTTAGAATATCTGAACGCAGCCGGCCGATGCTAAAAAGAAAAGCAATGGACAAAAGAAGAATGGAAAAAGCGCAGGGATTGATACTATCAATCAAGGCCGAAACCCCGACCAGCGGCAAAAGCCACTGGCCGCCGTTGCTCAAACTCCAGAGAGTTTGGGCTGCTGATGAGTCGGTTTTTAAAAACGCCGTTAAGCCCAAAAGAGCAGCGGCTGCGATAATAAGCGCAATCAGTTTTTTACTCATAGACACATAAAAAAAGTTCTGGCCATTCCTTTAGCCGCTGACAAGTGTTTTTATGTGTGAAACCAAGTTTCCCACATAAAAGAAAAATATCAAATCAAGGGCGAAGCGCTATCTAAGGCGTAACCAGGGCGCTGATTTGAAGATTAAACGGCTGTCCTGAACTGTTTTCTACGGTAACCGCTCTTTGAATTCTGCCAACGCCGGCTGGTCCGTGCGCCGTTGGGTCAAAAACAACTTCAATTTCCGCTTCCTCTCCCGGCGCAACTATTTCGTTAATCTTTGGAATATAGCCGTGGCCGGGCATTTCAAATGGGCCGAATTTTTTATCGCCTTTTATAAGCTCGGCCGTGGTGCACATACACGAAGTGTATATTTTGGCGATAGTAACCGGCTGGCCGCTGTTATTTTTGATTTTAAACGAATGTCTGACATTTCCGGCCGCCATTGAAACCGCGCCGAAATCAAAAGCGGCTTCTTCGGCAGAAAGACTGCCCGATAGATTCGTCAAGCTGTCCGCGGCCGCGCTTTTATTTGAGGTATTGTTCAAAGCCGCGTTTTTATCCGCTGACCGCGAGGCCCAGATAATTCCGCCGAGCAAAAGAATCGCGATAACAACGCCTATAATGTTTATTTTTTTCATAATCTTTTTTGGAGCAGCTCCACTGGAGCAGTTCTTAAGAACTGCTCCAGTGGAGCTGCTCCAATTACCTGCCCAATTTTTGGCATTTATGCGAAAGTTCTGACAAATCTTCTTCACTTAAAACTTCCTCGGCCATCGGATATAAAATATTATTTTCTTTAAAAATATGGTCTCTCATAAGAGAAACTATAGCTAAGCTGTTTCTTTTCATTTCATCGCCGTTGTTGTCCCCGGCTGCCTTTTCTAAATTTTTTACATATTCCCTTTTTATTTCGTGCTCCATCAGCATCATCCCGATAGGGCCGTCTTCTTTTGGTATCCCTTTTCTTTCAAGTTCAGGGAATAAAACTTCCTCTTCTTTTCTGTGATGGGGCTCGGCAAAGGTTTCGGTAAAACGCAAAAAATGCTCCACTTGTTTTTTATTAACCGGAGATTCTTTCATCGCCTCTTCCAAAAAGCCGAGTTCTTTTGAGATTTCTTCATGGTCGGCTCTTAATTCCTCTAGGCAATTATGATGACAGCATATTTCCGGCATATTTTAGGTTTTGAATAGATAATAAAATACTTTGGTTATTTTGGCAATAACCAGCCGTTATGTCAAAAATACTTTATTGCCCCTCTGAAAAAACTAAAAAATTATTTTTTTCCCAGCCGACCGAGGGTTAACAATACATACAGACCTGACAAACCGACTAAAAGATATATTATGCGCGATAAAATCGACATTTCGCCGAATATGACCGCCACCAAATCAAGGTCTAAAATTCCAATCAAACCCCAGTTCAAGCCGCCGATAACAAGCAGAATCAAAGTAATCCAGTCCAAAGTATTTAATTTATTCATATTTTTTAAATTATTTAAATTTATCCGTTCTCCAAAACAAACCCCGACCTTTTTAATTGATTTGTTTCAAAGACACCGGCCGCTGTTTTCTTCTATTGTATTTTATAAAACGAAATTTGCGCATACCTCGCCTGTGGATAGCGTTTAATTCCCCGGCTCTGTAATCTTTCCGTCAAAATATTCGTCGTCAACCATTGCTTCTTCTTTGGTTTGATGCGTCACGCCGTCGCGGTGATTAGGCGGAGAATAGATAGTGTAGAGCTTCATCTCTTCGTCGTTTGAAATGTTTATAATATTGTGTTTTGTTCCGGCCGGCACAACAACTGCCCAGCCGCTTTCTATCGGCTGCTCAATATCGTCTAAAACCGCCTTCCCCTCTCCTTCTTCAACTCTGATAAACTGGTCCAAATCATGCGTTTCTTCGCCGATTTCCTCGTTCGGCTTTAAACTCATCACGACTAACTGGCTGTTTTTGGCCGTGTATAAAACCCTTCGGAAATCGTTGTTTTCTTCTGTCGCTTTTTCAATGTTTGTTATGTACCCTTTCATAAATTAAATCCTTTGCCCTGTAATTTTTTCTAACGAAATTCAGCGATGTCCGTTAGAAAAAAATTATCAGACAACGGCCCTTATGACTATAATACCATAATTTAAATTAGAAACCAAATATTTCCCCGTCTTCTTTATCCACTGCTTTTCGTTTATTAAATTGAAGTTTGGCTCTGGCTAATTTTTCTAAAAAATCGCCCTCGCGGAATTTTTTAAGCCAGCGTCTGATTATTAGATAGCCGCCAAAACGCCGGGTCTGATTTCTAAAATAAAGCCGACGCCACTTTTTAAAAGCCTTAGTCAGGTGCCTAACCCTTAAAGTAAAAAGCGTCAGGGTTATTGGGAAGACAACGCGGGGAAAATGGAATCCAATATTAAAAATGATTTTTATAATACAGTTGAAGCGATAAAAACGGCTCATTATTTTCTTGACCGCTTGTTGAATTTTTTCCGGGCTGACGCCGTTGTCGGGTTTAAAAAGCGGAAATTGACCGTCATAATATTCCCAGCCAATTTGCCTTAATGGATACAAGCGGCCTTCTTTTTTTAATCTCTGGCGCAATTCAGTGCCCGGCAAAGGAACCGTTAAAAGAACTTGGACCGTGTCAATTTTTGCCCGGGCGATAAAATTACCGAACCTTTTAATTTTATCTTTTAGCGATAAGCGCAAACCGGCCTTATCCACAACGCTCCCCTTTTTATGCGGATAGCCGAAAATAAACATTCCGTGAATGAAAAAACCGAATTTATGAAATATCTTTGTCCGCTCAACCATTTGTTTGGAAACAATCCCTTTTCGCATAGCGATTAATTCTTCATCAATCGGCGACTCATAGCCGATACAAACAGTGGAAATGTCGGCTTGGCGCATCGCTTCAAGAAGCTTTGGCCGGCTGGCGGCGGTCAGACGAATCTGAACCGTAAAACTTAATTTTTTCCCGAACTTTTTCCGGTACTTTGCAATCTGTCGGCAAAATTTAATTGTTTCTTCAAGTTGTTTTTTATCGTAATGATTGCCGCCAAAGTGGTCGTCAACAATGAAAAAGTTTTTTGCTTTTCTGGTCTCGGCTAAATGGACAACCGCGGCCAATAATCTTTCTGAAGGAGCGCAGCGGGTTTTATCTTTTACGGCGCAAAATTCGCAATTATAAGGACAGCCGCGCCACCAGCTCACCGGATAGATTTTCATTTTAGCGTAGCGAAGAAGATTGAAATCCGGCAAAGGCAGTTCTTCAAAATCCGTTAATAATTTCCTCGGCTTTGTTTTAAACAGCTTACGCCCAATTAAAAAAGCGAGGCCCGCCGTTTTTTTCAAATTTTTGCCCTCCTGCCAGGCCAACAATAATTCCTTTATGGTTTGCTCGCCATCGCCAAAAACAACCGCGTCAATATTATTTTTTAAGGCTTCTTTTGGCAGATTCTCAATATGTTTGCCGCCGGCCGCGGTCTTGACTCCGTATTTTTTATATAATTCGGCTAATTTATATAAGCGCGGAATAGTTGAAGTCAAAGAACCGTAAAAGCCGACAACGTCAGCCGGTCTTATCTTTTGCAATTCAATATGGTCGGGCCGGCCCGAATAATCTTTGGGACAAAATCCGCTCCGGCAATTATTTTCATCAACAACCTCAACATCCCATTTCTCCAGCTTGTTGGCCGAGGTGGCCACTAAAATCGGACCCAGAGCGGTAGTGCGCTTGGCGATTTTTGTATAGATATTAAAAGACGGAAAAGCCGGAACAATTATTCTAAAAAGAAAACGTTTTTTATCCGGCAATTGATATAATTCTTTATTCTCTTTTTGAACGGCTTTAACCATTATATCTATTATATTTATTTTAATATTATTTCAAAAACCAAATAAAGTTTCGTTCTTCAATGCCTCCGACCCCTAAAATCTTTAAAGTGATAGTTTTTGGTATTTTCAATTCTTTTTATCCACGCACCAGAAGACCACGGGTTTACCCGTGGATGAATGGTCTTCGGCTTGCCCCGCACCTTTTCTACTGATGAAATCTCCGAAGACAGCGATCGCATCTCTCCTATACCTCTGTTGTTTTTCTGCGGATTCAATTGTAGAAAAGGTGCGGGGTGAAGATTTCGCACCACGGGCAAGCCCGAAGGGCTTGACCGTAAAGTGAGGATACCACGGGCTTGCCCGTGGAGCTTCATTTATTTGCTCCGCAGAACTTATTGTGAAGCCAGGCAACAAGCCAAGCGCCGATATAAGTGTAGATTATCGCTTGCAAGAAACCGGCAATAAAGCCATTAAAAGTTATCACCACATCGCCGGCAAACTTTTCAACATTGACCAAATGCGCGAGCCAGCCGAAAAGCCGAAGCGCAAAACCCGGCCAGAGCGTGATAAAAATCGCGCAAAGAACATACAGACCGCCCATTACTCCGCCGGCGGCTAAAGCAAAACCATTTTTATTGATTTGGCAATAATGTTTTTCGTTGTTCATAGATTTGTTGTTTATTGTTATTTAATTTTTCGACCTTTGATTAACTTTTTATAAAGTTGTATCGTATTACTGGACAAGCCAGCCGCCGTCCACATAAAATGTAGCGCCGGTAATTAAAGCGATTTTATTTGTAAGTTCAAATATATTTTAATTTTATTAATTGGCTGTTCCCGACCACGAACAGCGTTATTGTAAATTATTTTATCATATTACAGACCGATGGTAAACCTCTTAGAAGCAAAAATAACCTCATTGCAAGACCTTATTTTTAAAAAATCGTTTCTTGGAAAACTCAATTAACATAATTTCCGCCGCGCTGATGCCAAAAATAATCAACCATTCGTTTAAGTCCAACGGCCGGGTATCCAAAAGTTTTTGCAAAGGCGGCAGGTATACGGCTCCCGCAAGTAAAATAGCGCCAATCATTACTCCCGCCGCTAAATAACGATTGGAAAATATATCTTTTCTAAAGATTGTTCTTTTAAACGAGCGGACGCAAAAAGCAAAAATAAGAGAATCTACGCACATCAGGGCAAACACCATTGTCCGGGTTTTTAAAAGATCGCCCGTTGTTTTTAAAAGAATCAAAAAGAAAAGAAACGCCGCAATGCCGGTGATAAAGAAAATGGCGGTCATCCATAACTTTATGGATTTATTTAATATCGGCTCTTTGGGATTTCTTGGTTTTTCCCCCATCACCCCTTTTGTTTCTTGTTCAACGGTTAAACCAATCCCCGGAAAACCATCTTCAACAATATTTATCCAAAGAATTTGCGCCGGGAGCAAAGGCAGGGGCAATCCCATGCTCACGCTCGCCAAAAATAAAAAGATTTCGGAGAAATCATCGGCGATTAAATAGACGAATACTTTTCTTATGTTTTCAAAAACAATCCTTCCTTGTTCAATTGCCCCGACCACTGTTCTGAAATTGTCGTCTAAAAGCACCAAATCAGCCACTTCTTTGGCGACATCGGCGCCTGAGCCAACCGCTACTCCGATATCAGCGGATTTCAGAGCCGGCGCGTCATTAACGCCGTCGCCCAACATTGCCACCACTTCTCCGTTTGAGCGCAGAGCGCCCACAATGCGCAATTTGTGACGGGGAGAGACGCGGGCGTAAATGGAAACATGTTTGGCTAATTCTTGCAATTTCGCGTCATCAATTGTTTCTATTTCTTTTCCTTCTAAAATGTTTCTATCTTCCGCTTCAAGACCGATTTCCTTGGCAATGGTTCTGGCGGTTAATTTGTGGTCTCCGGTCACAATAATGGTGCGGATGCCGGCCCTCTTGGTTGTCATTACCGCCTCTTTGGCGTCCTGGCGAAGCGGGTCTTTAAGGGCGATAAAGCCGACAAGCGTCAAGTCTTTTATTAGCGCGGCAAGATTTTGTTCTTCATTTATAGGTCCCGCGCCATAATTTCTATAAGCGCAGGCGAGTACCCGCAAGCCCTTGCCCGCTAATTCTTCTGATTTTTTTATTAATTTTTTTGACTCCCCGCCGCCAAGATTTTCAATTCTTGAATTAATATCCAAATTAACAGAGCGCCCTATAATTTCTTCGGGCGCGCCCACAGCGTACAATAGATATTTTTGCTCTTTAGTTTTATATAAGTTGGCGGCATATTTATGTTCGGGTTTAAAAAAAATTCTGTCAATTAACCGGTAGCGGGATTCAAGTTCTTTTTTATCAAGCCCCGCCTGCATTCCGGCAAAAAGAAGGGCCTTCTCGGTCGGGCTCCCGCGCGCAATCCATTCCTGAAGTTCCGCCTCCGGATTTTCAACAAAGGCGTCATTGACCATAGTCGCTATTTTAAGCGCCAAAATATGCGATTGGGCGCCGTTGACGTTTTCTTCTCTTAAAGTCCCGTTAATACCATCGCCTAAAAGTTCTTTGGCGCTTGTTAAAATATGACTGACTTTCATTTTTCCTTCTGTTAAAGTGCCGGTTTTATCGGTACAAATAACAGTAACGCTTCCCAATGCCTCGGTTGCAACCAGTTTTCTTACCAGTCCTTTTTGTTTTAAGATGCGGCGCATTCCCAACACCAGTATAACGGTAATAATGGCAAGCAGTCCCTCTGGTATCGCTGAAACCACAAGAGCCAAAGAAGTAATAAAAATATCAGCAAAGGGCTTGAGCGTAAAATAGCCGATAATAAAAACAACAAAAACAACAAAAAGAATAAATGCTCCGAGAATTTTGGAAAGGGAGACGATTTTTTTCTGAAGCGGGGTCTTGCGTTCCTTTGTTTTTTTAAGCAAAGAGACAATCTTGCCGATTTGCGTATCAACAGCCGTTGCGGTAATTACTATTGTCCCCTGCCCCTCCTCAACAATAGCGCCCATAAATACCATATTGGCGCGTTCCGGAAGAATAGTGTCTTCTCCAAGAGCATCAAGAGATTTTTTTTCAATTGCCTCTGATTCGCCGGTAAGACTCGCTTCGTTTATTTTCAAACCTCTTGAATCAATAATGCGCCCGTCAGCGGGCACTTTATCTCCGGGCTTCAGAAACGCCACATCGCCCGCCACCAACTCCTCGCTGTCTATTTCTTTCTCATTGCCGCCGCGCAAAACTCTGGCGCGAATTTTTACCATTTTTTTCAAAACGGCGAGCGCTCTGCTTGCTTTATTTTCTTGGTAAAATCCAACGGTCGTATTTATAAGTAAAACAATAGCAATGAAAATAGTGTCTGAATAATGCTTTAATGAAAAAGAAATCGCGACCGATACAAGCAAAATATACATTAGGGGGCTGTTAAATTGGTTCAAAAATAGCCGTATTTTTGAATACGGTTTTTCTTGAGGCAGCCTATTGGGACCGAATTTTTTTAATCTTTGGTTAGCTTCGGCTTCGGTTAAGCCGGCTGGCCGGCTTTCTAATTCCTTAAATGTTTTTTCAAGCGAAAAACTATGCCACGGTTTGCTCATAGGAAATATTATAACATGTTTCCTTGAATTACGAAATGCGAATTTTGGCTCTTTTTTGACAATTTTGGTTGCGGTTTTGCAAAAATTTCTTGATGTATATTCTATATACGCCTTCAAAATTTTTGCTTCGCCTCACTTAAAAATTGTCTAAAAAATATCTCAAAACCCATTTCGTAATTCAAGGATGTTTTGTAATAATTCCGAACGTTGTTTGCATATTTTGAAAAAACAAAAACCCCGTTTTTTGACGGGGTCTTGTCGCGGTTAATTGTTTTCTGGTTGAGATTCGGTTTGGGACTCG
>MHMZ01000013.1:12908-15197 GCA_001819555.1 Candidatus Portnoybacteria bacterium RIFCSPHIGHO2_02_FULL_39_12
TGGGATGAATCTTCTTGAGATAAATCTTCTTGGGCGCTTTCAGTCATCTCAACATTGCAGCTCGGGCAATCGCCGAGCTCCTCTGAAACATGACCGCATTTTGGACATTTGTAAGCCATAAATTTTTCCAGCCCCCACCGAGATAAAAATTCCGGTTGGGGACTTAAATTAAATTATTAACGCGCGATTCGACCTCTGCCGCCTAAACGACCATCGCGCATATCTATTTTAACTTATTTTTTAAAAAGAATCAAGCGCAACGCCCCCTATTTAATACTTTTTTTCTAAGTCGAACGGAGCGCGGGGTAATTTCTAACAACTCATCATCAGCCATAATCTCCAAACCGCGTTCTAAAGTAAGTTCCATTGTGGGCGTTAAACTCAAGGCCTCATCGGATCCGGACGCGCGCATATTGGTCAGGTGTTTTCCCTTGGTTGGATTGACGGTCATATCCATTCCCTTGGTTACATTTCCAACAACCATACCTTCATACACTTTTATATTCGGACCAATATAAAGGGTTCCGCGGTCTTGTAAATTATAAAGGGCGTAACCAAGCGTTTTGCCGGCTGCCATGGAAATCATAGAACCAACTTCGCGACGTTTAATATCCCCCGCATATGGCCGAAAGCCAATAACGCGCGAGGACATAATTCCTTCCCCTCGCGTATTAATCATAAATTCCCAACGAAGCCCGAGCAGGCCGCGTGTTGGAATCTCAAACACTAACCGCGTGTTGACATGATGCGTTTTTATTTCCATCATAGTTCCTTTACGTTTGGCAATCTTTTCAATAATGACACCGGATAAATATTCCGGCGCGTCAATAACAAGCTCTTCAAACGGCTCAAAGATTTGCCCCTTTTCTTCTTTTAAAATCACTTGCGGTTGAGAAACTTGCACTTCATAACCTTCACGGCGCATATTTTCCAAAAGTATCGCAATATGCATTTCTCCGCGGCCATAAACAATATATTGGTCTGCTTGGGAAAAATCAATTTTAATTCCCACATTCACTTCTAATTCTTTTTCCAAACGTTCTTTCAGTTGTGAATTCGTTACAAACTTTCCCTCTTGGCCGGAAAAGGGGGAACTGTTGACCATAAACCCAAGAGAAATAGTCGGCTCATCAACGGCAATATGCGGCAAAAGGCCGGCTGATTCATCGGTTGTCATTGTATCGCCGATATTGACTTCGGGAAATCCCGCGACAACGACAATATCTCCCGCTTCGGCGCGCCTGACTTCTTTTTTTGTAAAACCCTCAAAGGTGAAAAACTTGGTTACTGTCCCCTTTTGCGTTGTCCCATCGGCTCGCTTGACAAAGAGCTGGTCTTTTTCTTTTAAACTTCCTTCATAGATGCGGGCGATCGCTAAACGGCCAAGATAGTTGTCGTAATCCAAGTTAAACGACTGCATAAGCAATGGTTTATCCGTTTCTGCCGGCGCCGGAGAAATATTTTTTACTATCGCGTCAAGCAAGGGCGTCATATCCTTTGAATCCTGGTCTAATTCCTTTTTGGCTATCCCATTTTTTCCAATAGTATAAACCGTCTGAAAATTCAGCTGGTCATCATTGGCTCCCAGATCCATAAACAACTCAATTACCTCTTCAATGACTTCTTTGGGCCGAGCGGCTGGTTTGTCTATTTTATTTAAAACAACCAGCGGCTTAAGGCCAATGTCTAATGATTTTTTCAAAACAAACTTTGTTTGCGACATGGGACCTTCCTGCGCGTCAACAACAAGAATCACGGAATCAATTGAACGCAAAACCCGTTCAACTTCTGAACCAAAATCCGTATGCCCCGGCGTGTCAACAATATTAATCTTTGTATTTTTATAAAACATGGAGGCATTTTTGGCGTAAATCGTAATGCCGCGCTCTTTTTCCAACGCGTTTGAGTCCATACTGACCGACTCATTAGCCGCCGCTCCTGTTTGGCGCATCAAAGCGTCGGTAATTGTTGTTTTTCCATGATCAACATGGGCAATAATGGCAATATTTCTGATTTCCATATGTTTATTTCTAATTAAAATTAAAACGCCTCGTTCAAAACGAGACCCTCTGATAGACGATTAATCATATCATAAATAACTAAAAAGGCAAGCAGAAACTAAACAAAAAAACCTCTTAAAAGAGATGTTTTTGCTGTCTACCTTACTATTTATTTAAAAACTCAATTACTTTTTGCCGGCTGGCGTGCCCGGAAATTATGCTTAAACGCGACGGAGCGATATTTAAAAAATCAGCTTATTTTTCAAATTTTAAAAAATACTGCTTCGGC
>MHMZ01000014.1:0-4407 GCA_001819555.1 Candidatus Portnoybacteria bacterium RIFCSPHIGHO2_02_FULL_39_12
TTAAGAGAAATCTCTTGTTTTTTGGAAGAGTTAAAAAATATCACTCAAGCTAAAGTCGTGTTTGATTACCTGCAAAAAGGAGGAATGCTTATAGAGGAAAATATCAACAAGCTCACCTTCAGAATCTTTCCTGATTTTCCCGGGGAATTAAAAAGAGAGGACTTAACTCTATTACTTGATTTTTATAAAAAGAGGGCTGAACTCTGGAAGGGCCTGATTGACCTTCTTGTAGAAGGAAAAGTTATCCCGCCGGCCTGGGCTAGTATTGAACAATGGGCAGAAAAAACCGGTGATAGATTACCTGTTAATCAAGTTCTCATAGAAGAACTCAACCGAGAAGGTAATAATTTAAAGATGGATCTAATCCTTCAAAGAATAGAGCCAACAATATACCGCCGGACTTACTCGATAGCGAGCTCTTTACTAAAAGAAAAAAGCCCGGTCTTAGCTGCCAGATTTAACCAAAAGGGAGGTGAAAATAAACATCGTTCTTCATTAGCCATTGATTATTTTAAATATATTAGAAAGGAGATAAAAATAAAATAAAATACCTTCGTGGAGTCCTGACTTTTGTCAGGAATCCAAAATACCAGAGTCCTGACAAAAAAGTCAGGACTCTTTGCTTTTTAGTTTCTTTCGCCAGGAAACTAAACTTAAACCAAAAAGAAAGGATGAAAGAATAACCGAGGATAATAAAATAACTAATGGTTTGATCGGCCGCTCTAATGATAGCTGACTTAATTTATCAGAAAGGCCAGCCGTGAATTTAGCGGGGACAGCCGAGGTCAGACCTCGGCTATAGCCGAGGTCTGACCTCGGCTCTGGGTCCTCTTTAGCCAAAACAACTTCGGGTAATAAAGACAAATCATCTAAATCAGCAATTTTTGGCCAAAAGACCAAATTTGGGAGTCCATCTCCCAAAAGAGAAGTTGTTTTTTTATTTTTCAAAGATTCAACTATTGGCTGATTGGTTAAGGGTAAAAGAGATTCTTTTTCAGGATTTTCTGACGCGGAAAGATAAATGAAGTTGGCTGAACCGGGGGTTAAAACTTCGGTCCAAAAAATTTCCTCGCTTTTTCTGGCGCCGGCCAGACCTTCTTGATTGTCTTGATATTTTACTCTATCTGAAATTTCTCCGTTTGGGAAAAGAACTCTTGCTTCGTCTGTATCATTATTAAAAGCGATTTTTGTAACATCTCTAGAAAAAACCAAATAGCTTTTTGGTTTTAAAAAAGTATTTTTAGGGACAACAAACGGCTTTGAGCCGCCTTCTTCATCGTCTAATTGCCAATTGCTTAAATCAGCCCAGAAATCAGAAGGGTTATAAATCTCAAGCCATTCGCCTTCTTCGTCTTTACCAATTGGATTAGCCAAAAACTCGCTGACTAAAATTCTCGTCGGATAAATTGTTATTAAAATCTGGTCTGTATTTTTTAAAGAGCCGTCTGAAACTTCTAAACTAACAACATATTCGCCGGGATACTGATAAGTAGTGGTGGCTTTTGCGCCCTCAAAAGTTTCTCCTTGGCCAAAATTCCAGAGAAAAGTTAAAGAATTATTATCCGGGTCAGACGATAAAGAGCCGTCAAAAGTTATTTCCTGGCCCACTAAAGCAATTTTATCTTCGCCGGCTCGGGCAATTGGCGGATTATTTTGAACAGCTGATTGGCTGCTGTTGCTTGGCTGTTCTTGAGGAGCTTCCGGTTCTTGTTCAGGCGGCGCTTCACCATCCAAAGGAGGATTTAAATAAAAATCTTGGCTGTTATTGTTGGTGTCCTCGTAAAGACCGGCTGATTGTTTTCTTTCTAATTTCTGGTTGGCAACTGGATTTTGAGAAAACGCCGCGCCTTCAATAAAAGGATTTTCATTTGTTCCCCAAGCCACAGCGTCAATCGTATTTCCATCTTTATTTAAAAAAGCCGTGCTATTGTCTTTGGCCAAAGTGGCAGTACTTTCAGTATTCGCGCTTATAGAAACGGCGTAGCCGTCAGAAGAATTCGCCCAGAGAAAATAATCTTTGGCTTTAATTAAACTTCCTTCCGGAAAAACCCGAATTGAGGACTCGCTGCCGGTTGAAGTCCTTTTTCTTAATTTATATCCGCTGATATCTAAATCAGCGTCAGAGGGATTATAAATTTTAATAAAATCATTAGACGAACTTTGGCCGGCAATCTGAACTTCAACAATTAAAAGATGGTCGCTTTCGGCTGTTGTTAAAAAAGGAAAAAAGAAAAATAAACAAAGAAGGATAAGGTATTTTTTCATGATTTTACTTCTATATTTAGGCGGAGCGGAAATAATTTGCGATTTTTTGGATAATGCCGAATGTGGATAACTTGAGCTTGACAGAATAAATGGTCTTGCTATACTACTAATGCTGACCACGGATTCTATTGTGACTCCGAAAATCCGGGATTAATTTCTCGGGTTTTCTTTTTGTCTAATTTTATGATACTATACCAACCGTGGAGTTCAAGGGGCCACCTCACGAGGCGGTTTTTAGTTTGCGGAAAAACGCAAATTTTTTCTCTTCTGCAAAACCGCATATGCCGTGTCAAGTGATGTAATAAAAATTCTATTTTTTATTATTCTATTTAATACACGGCCGGCTATCCGAAGTTTTAGATAATTTTTTAACCTTTAAATATACTAATAATCGTTGCGATAGTCACTACTATAGTAAGCCAAAGAATCTATTTTGTTATAAATATTTTTTTTCATGTATAAATTGGTTAAAAAATATTTAAAATTTACGTGAGCGAGCGTTAAGAATAAAGTTATTTTTTAAGACCCCGTCCATGAAAAATCAAAACAGGGATTAATAATACTAACACCATCGAAATTCCTATCTCAATAATTTTAAATATAATATGGTCACTATAGAAATTTGAATCAATAACAACTCCTAAATTTAGAATTTTAAAAGCCACAAAACCCATTTAAAAAAACCCGCCCATAAATATGCGCTCTCTTTTGTTTTGGCGATCTTGTTTAATAGTTTAGTAGCTATTTCATCAATCATCCCTTATATTATTTCTGACACTTCGTGCAAAAATGCGCAGAACGGCCGCCAAGTTTAAGGCGCTTGATTTTGGTCCGACAAGCAAAACAGGGCTCATCACAACGGTCGTAAACTTTTAACAAAGACGCGTATCCGCCTTCTTTTCCTTCGGCGGTCAGATACATATCAACCGAAGTGCCTTGACGTTTAACGGCTTGGGGCAGAATTTTTCTGATGCTCTGATAGATTTTTTTAATTTCTTCGGGCTTTAGACTACTGGCTCGCCTAAACGGCAAAACGCCGGCAAAAAATAAAACTTCATCTGAATAAATATTCCCTAAGCCGGCAATAAAAGTTTGATCCATTAAAAGGGGTTTGATTTTAGCTCTGGGTTTTTTAGTTAATAATTGTCTAAATAAGTTCAAAATAAAACTTTTTTCCAACGGCTCCGGGCCAAATCTCTCCTTAGTCAAAAAATCAGCTAATTCTTTTTTAGGAACTACTTTAACATAACCAAATTGCCGCAAATCATTATGAAGCAGTTGACTGCCGTCAGTAAAAGTATAAATAATGTGAGTATGCTTTCCTGCTCCTTGTTCGTTGTTCCCTGTTCGCTGATAAATAAGTTGGCCGGTTAATTTTAAATGAATAACCAAACAATAGCCGCCAGAAATTTCAATAATCAATAATTTAGCCCGGCGGCTAACCTTAATAATCTTGGCGCCTTCAACTATTTTTTTAAACTTCTTTAAAGAATGTCTAACTAATTTTTTCAAACGGACTTCAACCTTCTTTATCCTCTTACCTTTAATCTTTCTATTTAATTGTCTTTTGATTGTTTCAACTTCGGGGAGTTCGGGCATAAATAAGTAAAATAAGTAAGATAAGTAAAATAAGTAAATTAAGCTTTTGGATTTATATTATTTTTCTGACTTCTAATCCAAGAATTTAACATTTTACTTACTTCTTCACATAAATTAATAGTCCTTTGATAAATTCTTTCATCGATATATTTTAAATCATGAGCTACAAGCATTTGATATTTTAATTCCTCAAGAGAACCATTGGCAATATTATAAAAATTTAAACTATCTCTAAGATGCTGTCTTCTAAATCCTTCTACTATATTAGAAGCCACGGAGATAACAGCTCGCCGCATTTGAGAAATAAGTCCGTACTTTTCAAAGTTAGGAAATTTTACTGTAATTCGGTAAATTTCTAAAACTAATTGATGGGCTTTCTGCCAAACTTGTAAATCACGAAATGTTTTGATTTGTCCCATAGCTTATCAGCTTATTTTACTTATCTTGCTTACCGCGGCGGCTCTTCATACCGGGTACTGACCAAGACGTCTTTTAAGGCGTCAATATCTTCCAAGACAACGCCGGTGCCGCGGACCACGGCGG
>MHMZ01000014.1:4417-9055 GCA_001819555.1 Candidatus Portnoybacteria bacterium RIFCSPHIGHO2_02_FULL_39_12
CTCGGTCACTTTAGTCGGCATCTCTGTTTCTTCGGCCACCAACTGGTCTAGACCGCGAAGTAAACTGCCGCCGCCCACCAAAATAATTCCCCGCTCCATAATATCGGCCACCAATTCCGGCGGCGTTTCTTCAATGGCGCTTTTAATGGCTATGACTAAAGTTTTTATAGAACGGCTTAGGGCCTTGCGGATATCTTTATCATCTACTACCACTTCTTTGGGCAGACCGGTAATTAAATCCCTGCCCCGCATGGCCGCTTCCAAGCTTTCTTCTAAAGGACAGGCCGAACCAATAGCTATTTTAATATCTTCAGCTGTTTTCTCCCCTAAAAGCAGATTAAATTCGCTGCGAGCGTATTGGATAATATCTTCGTTAAGTTTATCGCCGGCTGTTCTTAAGCTCCGGCTATTAACAATGCCGCCTAAAGAAATAACCGCTACTTCCGTGGTCCCGCCGCCAATATCTACAATCATATTGCCAGTCGCTTCCTGAACCGGCAAGCGAACGCCAATCGCCGCGGCCATCGGCTCTTCAATCAAATAAACATCTCTGGCCCCGGCGTTTCTGGCCGCGTCTTCCACCGCCCTTTTTTCTACTTCGGTCACCCCGCAGGGAATACCGACCACCACCCGTGGCCGGGGCAAAATTGAAAAGGCCTCCCGGTGCACTTTGTCAATAAAAAATTTAAGCATTTGTTCAGTCACTTCAAAATCAGAAATCACGCCAGCCACCAAGGGCCGGGAAGCGACAATATGGCCCGGCGTCCGGCCAACCATTTTTTTCGCTTCCTGACCAATAGCCAAAATCTGGCCGGTCTTTTGATTAACCGCCACCACTGACGGCTCATTAATAACAATCCCCCGTCCTTTCACGTAGACAAGGGTATTAGCCGTCCCCAAATCAATGCCGATGTCTTTGGAAAAAATACCAAATAATTTATTAAACATTTTAGAAATGTTGAAATTGTTAGGGTTGTTGGAGTTGTTAGACTTGTTTATTTAATTTTAACAATTTGAACATTTTTAACATCTCTAACAAGTGAAACGATCTAACAATTTATCTATCTTCACCAACTCCACCTTCTCCTCGTCTCTTTTTTTTATCTCCATACATCCCTTGGCCAACGTTTTTTCACTAACCACTAATCTTATCGGAATCCCAATTAAATCCGCGTCAGCGAATTTTTCGCCGGCGGTTTTATCGCGGTCGTCGTATAATACTTCTATTCCCCGTTTTTCTAAATTTTTATAAATTTCTTCAGCTTTAGTTTTTACTTTTTTGTCCTGACTTAACTGAAGCAAATGAACTTTAAATGGCGCCGCGCTTTCAGGCCAGATAATCCCTTTTTCGTCATGATGAACTTCAACAATCGCGGCCATTAACCGACCCAAGCCAATACCATAACAACCCATTATAATCGGTTTTTCTTTCCCGTCTTTATCTTGAAAATTAGCTTTCATCTCACGGCTGTATTTTATTCCTAAATTAAAAGCATGGCCTGATTCAATGGCATTTCTCTTTTCTAATTTACCTTGGCATTGAGGACATTTCTTAAGCTCCCCGACTTTCTCTACATTAACCCCAAAACCGCATCCTGAACAAATCAATACCTTGTCTTCGCCGGTCCCGGCCAAAAGCATAAATTCATGAGAAAGCTCGCCGCCGATAGTGCCTGAATCTGCCTCAACTGCCGCCACCTCAAGGCCGCATTTTTTAAAAATTATCAAATAGGCCTGCTTGACTCTTTCATAAAATTCCATTAAGTCCGATTCAGAAGTATGAAAACTATACATGTCTTTCATCATAAATTCGCGCACCCTTAAAAGCCCGCCACTCGCTCTCATTTCATTTCTGAATTTATTTTGAATCTGATAAACAGCCAAAGGCAAATCCTTAAAGGACTTGATTCTTTTTCTGATTAAATCAGTAATTACTTCTTCATGCGTAGAACCCAGACCATATTCTTTATTATGCCGGTCTTTTACTCTAAAAAGCGGGGGGTCTATACTTTCCCATCTACCGGTCTCTTCCCATAATTTCTTGGGAATTAAACTCGGTAAAGATAATTCCTGGCCGCCGAGCCCGTTCATTTCCTCTCTAATAATATTTTCTATTTTTTTATAAACCCTGAAACCCAACGGCAAAAAACTATAAAAACCAGCCCCGAGCTGGTCAATGAAATCGCCTTTAATTAAATATTTATGACTGATAGTTTCAGCCCCCTTAAGAAATTCTTTTTTTGTCTTGGCAAAAAGTTGCGACTGCCTCATTAAACCCATCGTATCATAAAAAAAACACCCCGGCAAGAGATGTCATTAAAAGAGTCGCTCTCGTAATTCATTCAAATCTAAAGCCGCAAGTGTCTTGGGTCAACCATTCTTTTTTATTCCTTGGATAAACGCGGCAGGCCGGAAGCCGGATTGGATAAATAACGCAATAAGATTTTTCTTCTCTGTCATATCTTAAAAAAGGACATCTGAAAAAAAACTGACAGCATCGGCCGCAGCGAATACATTTTCCGGCCCTATTTTCAGCCACTGGCAAAAAAGCCGTAAAAAATCTAACAAATTTCGCCGACCAAGTATTTCTTTTTCTATCCATAACGCCCATTAAAATAATTTGACTACATCGCGCCAGGTGACGGCGAGCATTAAAAGAATCAGTAAAATAAAGCCGGCTGTGTGGACTATTTTTTCTATTTTCTGGCTAACCGGCGAGCCCTTGATTTTTTCAATGACTAAAAATAAAAGACGGCCGCCGTCTAAAGCCGGGAAAGGCAAGATATTGATAATGGCTAAATTGATGCTCAAAAGAGCGGTGAATTGTAAAAGATAAATCAAGCCAAGTTTAGCGGCCTGACCAGTCAGCATAAAAATCCCGACCGGACCGGCGATTTCAACGGCTAAGCGGCCGGTCATGACTAAATTCCACAAAAGACCGAAAAGAGAAGTAATCATCGCGAAAATAAGATTAATGGTACTGCTAATGCCTTTAATAACAGCTTGATACCAGGGAGAGGAAACAATGGCGGTTCTGGCTAGAACCACTCCTAAAGGACCCTCGCCGGCCGGCGGGTTTTCCCGCGGCTTTAAAGTTTTTTCTAAGACTTCCCCGCCTCTTTGGATAACTAAAACAATTTCCTGACCTTTATGCCGCTCAATAAAATTTTGTACTTCTTTTACCTTTGAAACAATCACTACGTCATCCTGAACGTCAGTGAAGGATCCCGTGGATTTATCGCTTTTGCCGCGGGATTCTTCGGGCTCCGCCCTCAGAATGACAGACTTTATCGTATCCCCTATCTTCATTCCCGCTTCCTCGGCTGGCGAGCTGGATGCTATTTGAATAATCTGAACTCGCGGATTATTTAAATTACCAATTACCTCATCGTCAATAATAGAAGGCAAGCCAACCCAATGACCCAAACTTAAAAGCATGGCGGCTAAAACCAAATTCATCGCCACGCCGGCTGAAATGATAATCGCCCGACGGCCAATGCTTTTAGAAGCAAAACTATAAGCGTCATCGCGGCCTTCGCCTTCTTCCCCATAAATTTTGACAAAGCCGCCGATTGGCAAAAGATTCAAAGAGTAAGTGGTTTCTCCAATTTTCTTCCCTAAAATTCTCGGCGGAAAGCCAAAGCCAAACTCCTCTACTCTAATCCCGGCCCGCTTAGCCATAATAAAATGTCCTAATTCGTGGACGAAAATCAGTAAACCTAAGATTAAAATAAAGATAATGATCGTAAAAAACATAAAAACTTCTAAAAATTACAAATTACAAGCACCGAATAACAAACAAATAACAAATTCCAATGACCAAAATTACAAACTATTTCTTGTTTTGAATTTGTAATTTTGAATTTGTTTGGAATTTGGGATTTGTGATTTGGAATTTACACTCTCATTATTTCTTCTTCCTTTCTCTTGCTAATCTCTTCAATCTTTTCATTATACTCGTCAACCATCTCCTGTAATTCATCCTTAGCCCTAAATTTATCGTCTTCTCTAATTTTTCCTCCTTGTTCTAAAATTTGAATTTCTTTCCAGACCTCTTCTCTCTTTCGACGGATAGCAATCCGGCACTCCTCTATTTTTTCCCGAATAATCTTAGCCAGTTCCTTTCGGCGCTCTTCATTTAAGGGAGGGATATTTAAACGAATCGCTTCCCCGTCAATGGTGGGGGTTAATCCTAATTTTGAATGAGAAACAGCTGTTTCAATCTCTTTTAAAATATTTTTATCCCAGGGCTGAATAATAATCTGTCTCGGCTCCGGAGCGTGAATGGCCGCCAATTGTTTAAGCGGCATTTTACCGCCATAACAATCCACTTCTAAATCTTCAACCAAACTCGGGCTGGCCCGGCCAACTTGCAAACCATTTAATTCGCTCTTTAGATATTCAAGAGTTTTATCAAGATGGGGTTTGATTTTGTTGATTATTTCTTTATACATGCCAATTTTCTCAGCGAGGCAAGCCCAGCACCTTTTAGAATAAAAAGGTGCTGGGCGCCAGCCGAGCTGTTAGAAAATTGAGCACCCCGCTCTAATTTTGCGTTATTAGAAAAAAATAACTTACTAATAAATTAGGGCATTAGACATTCCACGAACTATGATACAATAGAATTGTCTAATGTTT
>MHMZ01000015.1 GCA_001819555.1 Candidatus Portnoybacteria bacterium RIFCSPHIGHO2_02_FULL_39_12
GGTTATTCAAGGACTGATATGATATTAAGGAACGACAACATTTATGTTTTGGAAACCAACACTTTGCCCGGCCTGACTAATCATTCGCTTATTCCTCAAGCGGCCAAAGCGGCTGGACTGACATTTTCTCAACTTCTGGAAAAAATAATTGAGAATTCTATTTAGAAAATTTTTATGATACGATAATTTTATGAAACGCACCAAAATCATTGATACACAAGATCTAGTAGGTAAAGAAGTTAATTTATACGGCTGGATAAACATAAGGCGCGATCACGGAAAACTTATTTTTATTGATTTGCGCGACAGGAGCGGGGTCGTACAAGCAGTATTTTCTCCTTCAGATACTGAACTCCGTGAGACAGCTGACAAACTTCGCCCCGAGTGGGTTGTGCGGCTTAAGGGAAAGGTTAAAGTCCGTCCGGAAAAAATGTTCAATCCGGAAATACCGACAGGGAAAGTTGAAATAGAACCGCTTGAGCTTGAGGTTCTAAACGAGGCGGAGACGCCGCCTTTTGCTTTAGACACCGACGGTTATGAAATAGGCGAGGAATCACGAATGACCTACCGTTACCTGGATCTGCGGCGTCCGCGTCTTCTCAAAAATATTTCAAAGCGCCACGAAATGGTTCTGTTCATGCGCAATTGGCTTTCGGGGATGGAATTTTGGGAAATAGAAACGCCGATACTTACCAAGTCAACTCCTGAAGGCGCTCGGGATTATGTCGTACCGTCCCGTCTTTACCCGAGCAAGTTCTTTGCTCTGCCTCAATCTCCACAGCAGTACAAACAGCTTCTCATGACGGCGGGGGTTGAAAGATATTTTCAAATTGCGAGATGTTTCAGGGATGAAGACACAAGAGGGGACAGACAGCCGGAATTTACCCAACTGGATTTAGAGATGAGTTTTGTAACTCAAGAAGATATTTTAAATTTAATAGAGGAGCTTTTTACGAGTTTAGTAAAAAATATTTGTCCCTCCAAAAAAATTACTCAGTCTCCTTGGCCCCGATTATCTCATCGCGAAGCCCGGAAAAAGTATGGCACCGATAAGCCGGATTTAAGAAAAAATAAAAAAGACTCTGATGAGCTGGCTTTCGCGTGGATAACTGATTTTCCTCTTTTTGCCAAGCAAACAGAAGATGATTTTTTCCATGGCTCCGGCTCTGCTAAGTTCGCTCCCTCTCATCATATGTTTACCGCTCCTCACCCCGACGATATCGCTCTTTTAGATTCAGACCCTTTAAAAGTTAGGGGATTGCAGTATGATTTTATTTTAAACGGTTATGAAGTCGGTGGCGGCAGTATTAGGATTCATCAGCCGGAAATTCAGGAAAAAATATTTAATTTAATCGGCTTTACCAAAGAACAAAAAAAACAATTTGAACATATACTTACGGCTTTTACTTACGGCGCGCCGCCGCATGGCGGAATTGCGCCCGGCATTGACCGATTTGTAATGATTTTAGCCGGCGAACCGAATATCCGCGAAATAATGGCTTTTCCCAAAACCGGCGATGGCCGTGATTTAATGATGGAAGCGCCGAGCGAAGTTAGCCCGGCTCAATTAAAAGAATTACATATAAAAATAGTGAAATAATTTATGCCGCCTCTTAAATACCTTATCAATTTCTTAGATAAATCAAAAATCAAATATGAAATCTTAGAACACAGGACGGTTTATACGGCTATGGACAAAGCCCGGACTTTGCATTTAGAGCCGAAAATAGTGGTTAAAACAGCCGTGGTCAAATTCAATAACAGCTATGCGCTGGCTCTGATTCCGGCCGACAAACTTTTGGCCCAAAATAAGTTGAAAATATCGGTTAATCAATGGCGCCGGAAAAGGGAACCCGCCAGCAACGCTTCGCCCGCCGCCAAGACTGCCATCTGGCTGTCGGGCTGGCGTAGCAATGCGGGCAGAGAGAAAGCGGTGAAAAAAATTGACTTTGCCAGCGAGACCTGGATGAAAAAAAATCTTTCCGGAAAAGTGGGGGCTGCGCCCCCATTTGGCCAGCTTTTTAAATTGCCGGTTTTTATTGACAACATCTTGCTTCGCCAGTCAAAATTAATTGTTAATGCCGGCGATTATAATTTTTCTCTTAAATTAACCGGAGCAAGTTTTAAAAAAGTAATGGGCGAAGCGGTTAAGGGAAGTTTTGCTAAACAATAAACAAGGCACGCCCTTAAGGGCGTGCCTTAAGGGCGTGCCTTTGCCTTGAAAAATATTATGTTTGTTAAGATTCTATCTATCGTTCTGATAATTTTTAATCCGCTTTTTTTAGCTTTTTTTCATCGGCCTTCGGCTGAAAACATTGCCGCAACAGAAAACAAAAACGCGGCTGAAATAGAAACAGCCGAACTGCCATTGAGCCAATCGTTAAAAGACGCTGCCAATCCGAGCTTAGCCAGTCTTATTTCCGGCCTGATGGTTTCGGCCAACGGCCAAGCCAATCCTGATTTTTTACCCATCCGGGACTGGTCTGTTGAAGAGCCGGATATTGAGGCAAAAGCCGCACTGGTCTTTGGCAGTCAAAACGATAAAATTCTTTATCAAAAAAACATAGAAGAAGCCCTGCCCATAGCCAGTTTGACAAAGTTGATGACCGCTTTAATAATTTTGGAAAACGCAGACCCGGAACAAATTGCCGCCATCAGTAAAAAAGACATAGAGGCCTACGGCGACATTGGAAACCTGGTGGTTGACGAAAAAATTTCAGTTAAAAATTTGCTTTATATCGCGCTCTTGGAATCAAGCAACGACGCGGCCGCGGCGCTTGCTTCCAGCATAAATTTGGGAGCTTCGCTCCCATTTGGGAGCGAAGCTCCCAAATTTGAATCTTTCGTTTTTCTAATGAATCAAAAAGCCGAAGAATTGGGCCTCAAGAACACTCATTTCATAGACCCGACCGGCTACAGCCCCCAAAATGTTTCAACTGCCCTTGATTTGGCTAAATTAGTAAAATATACTTTTATTCAGCCGCTCCTCTGGGAAATTCTAAAAACCCAAAGCATTGATTTACAATCAGCCGACGGAAAAATCAACCATCATTTGGTCAATAATAACCAGCTCTTGCGTCTTTCAAAAGCGATTGGCGGAAAAACCGGCTATACAGAAGAAGCCGGGGGATGTATTATTTTAGTTACGCAAACTCCAAAAGGGGATTATTTAATTTCTGTGATTTTAGGTTCAGAAGAAAGATTTTCTGAAATGGAAAAGTTGGTTAATTGGGTTGAGAAAGCGTATCTTTGGTGAAATCATGAAACTTTGAGGAGCCTCGCTCCTAAAGGATTTAGGAGCGAGGCTCCTCAAAGTTTATATTTCAGGTTTTAAGTTTCATAAACCGATGAATGAAATCTTTGCCATTTCCCATATCCTCGGTTTTGCGGCCTTGGCCTTTTTAACGGCCATGGCTTGGACACCCGGCTTGGAGCATTTTCTATATAAATACCGGCTGGGCAAACAAATCAGGAGCGAGGGAGCGCCGATTTTCAATAAACTTCACAAAAAAAAAGAAGGCACGCCGACTATGGGCGGGGTTTTGGTTTGGGGAACGGCTTTGTTTTTGGCCTTGCTGTTCTTCTGGCTGGCCAAAATAGCGCCGGGGACTATTTTTGAGAAATTGAATTTTTTAAGCCGCGGGCAAACTCTTCTGCCTTTGGGCGCTCTTGTCGCTTCGGCTCTGGTCGGCCTTTTTGACGATTTATTGGGTGTTTTCAAAATCGGGCGCAACGGAGGCGGCCTCCAGATGCGGCATCGCCTTTTAATCTATACGGTGATTGCCGCTTTCGGCGCCTGGTGGTTTTTCTGGAAACTGGAATGGGATTTAGTTCATATTCCTTTTGTCGGCGATTTTAACATCGGCTGGTGGTATATCCTTCTCTTTGTTTTTATCCTGGTGGCCACGGCTTTTTCCGTCAACGAAACCGACGGCTTGGACGGCTTAGCCGGCGGCGTGCTTTTAATCGCTTTTGGCGCTTATGCCGTCATCGCCTTTATTCAAGGCAGAATGGACTTAGCGGTTTTTTGCGGAGTGATTATCGGCGGGCTTCTGGCTTTTTTGTGGTTTAATATCCATCCGGCCCGTTTTTTTATGGGCGATACCGGCGCTATGTCTTTGGGTATCACCCTGGGCGTTATCGCCATGCTGACTAACGCTTTTCTCCTGCTTCCTTTGCTCGGCTTTATCTTGGTTTTAGAATCCGGCTCGGTTATTATTCAAGTTCTCTCTAAAAAAATCAGAGGCAAAAAAGTCCTTTTGTCAGCGCCTCTTCACCATCATTTTGAAGCCAAGGGCTGGCCGGAAACAAAAATAACTGAAAGATTCTGGATTGTGGCCGGCGTCATGGCGGTTATGGGATTGATTTTGGTTTTAATTGAAAAGATAGTTTGAACTTAAACTTTAGGGTCAGACCCTTACAATGGTCTGACCCTAATATTATGAACATCAAAGATTTCAAAAACAAAAAAATAACGATCATGGGTTTGGGACTGCACGGCGGGGGAGCGGGCGCGGCTAAATTTTTCAGTCAAGCCGGGGCCAGGGTTTTGGCGACAGACCTAAGAAACAAAGAAGAACTCAAAGAATCTTTAGAAAAATTAAAAGGACTGCCGATTAAATTTGTTTTGGGCCAGCACCGGAGCGAAGATTTTATCAACACCGATTTAGTCGTCAAAAATCCGGCTGTTTCTGAAAAATCAAAATATCTTCAGCTCGCCCAGAAAAATAAAGCGCCGATTGATACCGATGTCGGCATATTTTTTGAGCTTTGCCCGGCTCCGATTATCGGCGTTACCGGCACCAAAGGCAAGTCAACCACCGCTTCTTTAATTGCCAAAATGCTGGCCCAAAAATATTCCAAAGTTATTTTAGCCGGCAATATCCGCGCTTCGGTTTTGGAAAAATTATCTGAAATTGATAAAAACAGTTTAGTGGTTTTAGAGCTTTCCAGCTGGCAATTAGCCGGTTTAAGGCCTCATCGCAAAAGCCCCGGGACCGCGGTTATCACCAATATTATGCCGGACCATCTTAACCGATATCAAACCATGGCTGAATATATTGAAGATAAAAAATGTATTTTTAAATGGCAGAAAAGTAAAAACTATCTAATTCTTAATTATGATGATAAAATAGTCAGAGAATTGAACGGCTCGGCCAAATCTCAAGTTATCTATTTTACCGCTGAAAACGGACCATTGGAAGAAATAAAAGGGGGCTTTGTCAAAGGGGATAAAATTTTTTTAAAAAAAGAAGCGGTTTGTTCTTTAGAAGATATTAATTTGGCCGGTCAGCATAATCTAAACAATGTTTTAGCGGCTGTCACTACGGCTTCTTTATACGGAGTTTCAGCCAAATCAATCAAAAAAGCGCTTAAAAAGTTTAAAGGACTGGAAGGACGGCTAGAAATAATCGCTCAAATAAACGGAGTGAAATATATCAATGATACAACCGCCACCACTCCCGAAGCTGTTTTAGCCGGCCTTAATTCTTTTTCGGCCAAACAAGGCATAATTCTTATTGCCGGCGGCGCGGATAAAAATTTGGATTTTTCTCAATTAGCTGAAAAGATTGTTAAAAAAGTCAAGGGACTGCTCCTTTTACCCGGTACTGCCACAGATAAAATAGAAACAGCCCTCGAAAAAATAGCGTCCTCAGAGGACGCTATAAGGATTATAAAAGTTAGCCAAATGTCTGAAGCGGTTCAAGAGGCCTCAAAATTAGCCGCGACCGGAGATATTGTTCTTCTTTCGTCCGGCGCCGCCAGCTTTGGACTATTCAGGCATGAGTTTGAAAGGGGAGAAGAGTTTAAGAAAGCAGTGTCTCTATTAAAGAATTTAGAATCTGGAATTTAGAATTTAGAATAAGAATCAAGAATAACGAATATGGGATTTATTTTTTATTCTAAATTCAATATATTCTATATGCCCATTCTAAATTCTATATTCTATGACAAAACCACATCATCCCGACTACATCCTTATTTTCACGGTTATCGCTTTGGTTGTTTTTGGTCTGATAATTTTAACCAGCGCTTCGGTGGTTATTTCCCAAGAAACTTTTGGCCAGAGTTATTATTTTTTAAAACATCAATTGCTTTACGGGCTTTTAGCCGGATTAATTTTTTGGTGGCTCGGCCAAAAAATTTATTATCAGACCTGGGCCAAACTCACCCTGCCCCTTCTGTTTGTTAGTTTAGTTCTTTTGGTCTTGGTTTTTCTGCCTCAAATAGGCTATCAATACGGCGGAGCCAATCGGTGGATTGTCTTAGGCCCGGTTTCTGTTCAGCCGGCCGAAATTACTAAATTAACTTTTATTCTTTACTTAGCCGCTCTCTTGGCGAAAAAGAAAGAAAAGGTGGCTGACGTTTCCCAAGGCCTTGTTCCTTTTTTGGTCATCACCGTTTTGATCGGCATTTTAATCGCTTATCAGCCCGATGCGGGCACTTTGGGTATTATTGTTTTAACCGCCGGCCTGATTTATTTTTTAGCCGGCGCTAAAATATCTCATTTGTTCGTGATTGGTCTTTTGGGTTTGGCTAGTTTTTTTCTCTTAATAAAAACAGCCGCCTATCGCATGGATCGGCTGAATGTTTTTCTTCGTCCGGAAACTGACCCCCAAGGCATTGGCTATCAAATAAATCAGGCCTTATTAGCTATTGGCTCCGGCGGTCTTTTTGGCCGGGGTCTGGGACACAGTTTACAAAAATGGCAATATCTGCCCGAACCGATCAGCGATTCCATTTTCGCCATTACGGCCGAAGAATTGGGTTTTATCGGAGCCGTTCTCTTAATTATTCTTTTTATTATTTTTGCCTGGCGCGGATTTAAAATTGCCAAAAACGCCCCCAATGTTTTCGGCTGTTTATTAGCGGCCGGCATCACCGGTTGGCTTGTGTTTCAAGCCCTTATCAATATGGCGGCTATCACCGGATTGATTCCTTTAACCGGCATTCCTCTGCCTTTTGTGAGTTACGGCGGCTCGGCCATGGCTGTTTCTTTGGCTGGAATAGGCATATTGGTTAATGTGTCGAAATATACTCGTTAGTATCTGGTATTTAGTATTTAGTATAAAATTATACAAGATACAAGATACAAGATACCAAATACAAGATACAAAAATGAGAATTTTATTCACCGGCGGCGGCAGTGGGGGACACTTATTTCCCATCATTGCCGTAGCCAGACAATTAAAAAAAATCTCCCCGGAATCAGAGCTGTTCTATTTAGGGCCGGATGATTTTGGGATTGAACTTTTAATAAAAGAGGGGATTAAGGTCAGACATATTTTAGCCGGTAAATTCAGACGTTATTTTTCTCTTTGGACTATTTTAGATATTTTAAAAATTCCTTTTGGTCTTTGCCAAGCCCTCTGGTTTGTTTATTTCTGGATGCCCGATATTATTTTTAGCAAAGGCGGCTATGGCAGCGCGCCCGTGGTTTTAGTCAGCTGGCTTTATCATATCCTTATTTTAATCCATGAATCAGATACTATTCCGGGCTTAGCCAATCGTTTAGCCGCTAAATTAGCTAAAAGAATTGCCGTTTCTTTTGTGGCCACGGAAAAATATTTTTCTTTAAAAAAAACCGCCCTAATCGGCAATCCAATCAGATTAGAAATTACCCAAGGCAGTAGGGAAGAAGGGAGAAGAATTTTTGGGATTAATTCCGAAAAGCCCGTTATTCTAATCATCGGCGGCAGCCAGGGCAGCCAAGCTATCAATGAAATAATTCTGGCTATTCTGCCCCAATTATTGGAAAAATACGAAATTATCCATATCAAAGGTCAGACCCTAAGGAGACGACCTTGTAAGGTCGTCTCCTTAGGGTCTGACCTTGAAAAAAGCTATCATCTCTATCCGTTTTTAGAAGAAAATCAACTCAAACACGCTTATACTTTAGCTGATTTAGTTATTTCCCGGGCCGGCTCCGGCAGTATTTTTGAAATTGCCGCCTGCGCCAAGCCGAGTATCTTAATCCCATTGCCTAACGCGGCAGGGGACCACCAGAAAGAAAACGCTTTTGAATACTCTAAATTCGGCGGCGCCGTGGTTATTGAACAAAGCAATCTAACGCCTCATCTTTTTCTTAACGAGATTAAAAGAATTTTAGATAATCCGGCTTTGGCTCAAAAAATGGGGGAAGGAGCTAAAAACTTTTCTCAATTAGAAGCCGGCCAAAAAGTCGCCGAAGAGTTGATTGAATTAGTAAGTTAGCCAAAAACAGAGCAACCGGCCTAAAGTGCACATGATGAGATACAT
>MHMZ01000016.1 GCA_001819555.1 Candidatus Portnoybacteria bacterium RIFCSPHIGHO2_02_FULL_39_12
TCCTGAAGGGACTAAAAGTGTAAACAACGCTAGGATTTCTTACAGCTTATATTATAAGCTTATACCATAATCCACAATTATGAATCATTCTGAACGGCCTTTAAATGACAAAAAGGAGGAAAATAAGAAAGAAACCGCGTCATTTGATTTGGCTGAAACATTGCCAGAAGTAAATATAGAGGCAGAACAGAGAGACTTTGGACAGAAGGTTGAAACGTTAAAACAAACAACTGATGAATTAGAGTCAGAATTAAAGAATACCGATCCCTCCTTAATTCAACGCGTATGGGAAAAATTACAGGTGGAAGATTATCTACGAGGGGATGAAAATCTTATGTCATTGACTATGGGTCTGTCTGGAGGCGCGATCGCAAGTTTGACGGAATTTGCAAGTAAATACGCTTCACAAGCTGAAACACCTGAAAAACTTCTGGTTGTTTTAGGAGTAGGTATTGGCGCCGCGATTTTTTCAAAAAGCATTATGAGAATCTTAAATCTTCTTTCGGGCCGCGGAGGTAAAAAATAGATTGAATACTTATGATACAAAAAGACGAATTTAAAGCTTTAATTCAAAAGATTTTAGATGACAGCGCGACTAAAGAGGAAAAAGGTCGTGTCCTTAAAGAATTAAATATTTCTCTGGATAATTTGAATTCCTTTTTAAAAAAAATTACCCAAGCAATCAAAGACGAAAAAGCTATTCTAAATATCAGAAAAAATTTAAATTAGTAATTTTTTGACTCTATTTGACTTTAAATTGTTTTGAAACGATATCAAAAAACTAAAAGAGACCCCTAAGGGTCTCTTTTAGTTTTCCAGTATCTCTATCTTTGTCTTTTTCACGCCGAAGTTGATGGCTTGCCAACGGTTCTCAAACCAGATGTCTATCTTATGGCTGTTTTTCTTGGCCATTCGGTCTTCAACGATAAAAACCTTATTTCCGTAAAGCTCCGGGAATCTAACTCGGGTACCAAACCTTAAAAAGTTAGAAGCCACAATGCCGTCTCTCACATAAGCGCCGGAAGCGGTAATAAATGGCGTCGAGTCGGTCTGGTCAGGAGTGCTGGAATAAGCGGTCACAATCACCCAGCGAGCGCTTGCTGTTCTTGGGTTTTCGGGGCTGGCAGAATGGAGCAGGGCCTGGCCATAAAGAGCCGCTAATTCATCAGAACCGGTTAAAATAATCTGATATTTACCGGTTAATCCGACGGATTCAACGGGCTCGCCATAAAAATCAGCCCAGGCATATTGGGGAAAAACAAAGTGATAGACTAAGCTAATCAAAGCCAAAAAGGCTAAACCCCGCACCATTACTCCACGCCTTTTCCATTGCCCGGACCAAAAGATTGTAATGGTGCGGGGTGAAAATTTAGGCTTGGTATACATATTTTTGGGGCCGGATAACAAAAAATAGACCTTTGGTCTATTCTTTAAAATCCGACTTAATAAAAAATCCCCCTTAGGGGATTTCCTATACACTAACATATCCCAATAAATATGTCAATAGCAAACTCTAATTTCTGGTTTTTTGGTTATTTTTGAATTTTGAGCGGGTGATGGGAATCGAACCCACGTACTCTGATTGGCAACCAGATGCACTACCATTGTGCTACACCCGCATTTGATGCGCTTTAGAAAAACAGGTTAAAACCTGTTTTATTGAAAAACTTTATACTGATAATCAGCGAGGAGTAAGGTTTCTATTCCATCCGAGCGCTCTTTAAGTTTTTCCTTATTTTCACCGATATAGTGACAAATAATTTTAACTGGAACAAATCCAAGTCCTTCAAATAAGCCGCCCTCTGTCTTGCTATAAAAATAAGATGACAAGGCATATGCTCCCGCAGACTCACCCGCTACTATTTTACCATTCAAAAATTCTCTGAAATTTGGCCATTTCTTAAGCGCCTCAAGTAATTTTAATGTTTTCCCGCCGTGTAAATAAATAATGTCTGATTGCGCTATCTGTTGAGGGAAAGATTCCGTAGAAGCTATTTCAAAAGTAAGTTTCTTATCGCCTTTGTTCTTTTCGAACTGCGAAATATCTTCTTCCTGTGCTCTAGAAAAATCACTTTCATCCTCGGCAAAATAGACCAAGAGAATTTTTATGTTCTTGGGAGCGTCCATTAATATCTCTTTAAAAAAATCATCATTCTTTTGATTTGACCTGCTCGCATATCCGCCGTGTAGTATAAACTTTGTTTTCATATAAAAATTGTATAAAAATTTTCTTTCATCAAAATATGGTTTAGGCCGATGTTTTATTTTAGATTTTGAATTTTAAATGAAGTGAATTGTGCCGGGGGTGGGAGTCGAACCCACTACTTTTTCGTTTTCAGCGAAACACTCTACCGATGAGTTACCCCGGCATTCTGGAGTCCTCGGCTTATTAAAGGCTAAATCCCTAAACAAGTTTAGGACTCCGATGTCTCCACGCGAAGCTACGCTTCGCTACTCCAACAACCCTACACCAAAAACCCGACAATCAAAAGCGCTACTATGTTGACTACCTTTATCATGGGATTGATGGCCGGGCCGGCGGTGTCTTTGTAGGGGTCGCCGACCGTGTCGCCGGTTATGGCAGCCTGATGAGCCAAAGAACCTTTGCCGCCGTAATTGCCTTCTTCAATAAATTTCTTGGCATTATCCCAAGCCGCGCCCCCTGATGTCATAGAAATAGCCATAAAGAGTCCGGTAACAATCACTCCGATTAAAAGCCCGCCTAAAGTTTTTGGGCCAAAAATAAATCCGGTTAAAATCACCACTAAAATTGGGAGAATGGCCGGTAAAATCATTTCTTTTAAACTGGCCTTGGTCGCGATATCAACTGCCCGGCCGTAATTCGGCTTTGCCTCTCCTTCCATTAAGCCGGGAATTTCTTTAAACTGGCGCCTGACTTCATTGACAATGCTTGAAGCGGCTTTTGAGACCGCAGTCATTGATAAACTGCCAAAAAGATAAGGCAGAAATCCGCCGATAAAAATCCCCAAAAGGACAAACGGGTCGGATAACTCAAAAATAGTGTCTTGGCCAAGTTTTGTCAATTCAGAAACATAGGAGGCAAAAAGAACTAAAGCAGCCAAGCCGGCCGAGGCAATGGCATAGCCCTTGGTTATTGCTTTGGTCGTGTTGCCGACCGCGTCCAGCTTATCAGTGTTTTTTCTCGCCTCTGGCGGGAAGTCGGCCATTTCGGCAATGCCGCCGGCATTGTCGGTAATCGGGCCAAAGGAATCAATTGAAACAATCAGGCCGGTTAAAGAAAGCATGGAAACGGCCGAGATGGCGATTCCGTAAAGGCCAAACAGCCAATAAGCGAAAGTCAGGCCAAGGCCGATAACAATAATCGGCAGAACCGTTGATTCCATTGAAATGGCCAAGCCGCTGATAATGTTTGTTCCGTGTCCGGTAACAGAGGCCCGGGCAATGGACTGAACCGGCCTGAATTTCTTGGAAGTATAATATTCGGTTATAACGACAATTAAAAATGTGATAACCAGTCCGATAATGCCGGCCAGATAAAGATTCAGCCAGCGGCCGTTCATTTCTTTTGCAAAAAATCTAATCAAGGGAATAAAAAGCAGGGCGGAAATAGCGGCCGAAGCAAAAAGCCCTTTATAAAGCGCGGCCATAATATTTTCTTTTCTTATCCGGACGAAAAAAGCGCCGATAATTGAAGACACAATTGAAGCCGCTCCCAAGGCCAAAGGAAGAATAATGGCTGACTCAAGACCCGGGAAAATAATGCTTCCCAAAAGAATGGCCGCAATGGTTGTGACCGCATAAGTTTCAAAAAGGTCAGCGGCCATGCCGGCGCAGTCGCCCACATTATCGCCGACATTGTCGGCAATGACAGCCGGATTTCTCGGGTCGTCTTCGGGAATACCGGCTTCAATTTTACCCACCAAGTCAGCGCCCACATCAGCCGCTTTGGTATAAATGCCGCCGGCCAAGCGGGAAAAAACAGAAATCAAAGAACCGCCAAAACCAAGACCGATTAAGGCATTGATATCCCGGGTTAAAAACCAGAATAAAGAAACAACAAAAAGCCCCAGCCCGACCACCAAAAATCCGGTAACCGACCCCCCCTTAAAAGCTATTCCAAAAGCGACTGAAAGACTTTTCTTTGCCGCTTCAGCCACCCTGATATTGGATTTTACGGCTGTCAGCATTCCTAAATAGCCGGCTAAAGCCGAAGCAATTGCTCCTGTCAAAAACCCTAAAGTAGTTTTCCCGTCCAAAAAGATTAATAAAATCACAATCAGAAACAAAGCGATTAAGCTGACCACTCTGAACTGCCTTTTTAAATAGGCCTTTGAACCCTCTAAAATCGCTTCAGAAATCGCTTCTGCTTTCTTATCGGAAGTTTTCAAATTAAAAATCCTCTGCCTTAGCCAAAAAGCGAAAATAATGGCTAAAAGACTGATAGAAATAATTAAGTAAATCATAAAATAATCTAAAAATAATTTGTGGACCCAGTGGGATTTGAACCCACGACCTCTTCCGTGCCACGGAAACGCTCTATCCAGCTGAGCTATGGGCCCTTAGCGCCCTCGGGAAGAGTTGAACTTCCATTTCCTCGTTAGGAGTGAGGCACTCTATCCGTTGAGCTACGAGGGCATTATTAAAAATTAAAATTCACATCACCTGCCTACCAGCAGGTTCGCGTGTATTCGTGTATTAGTATCACTTTTGCTATATCTTAACAGATAAAAAGCGAGGTAGTCAATAAATTTAAAGTCCCAATGAGAATTTCCTCATTGGGACTTTTAGTTTTCTCTCGCCCTCCCTTTCAACTTTCATAAGTTAAGATTCTGTTTTTCTTAAACCTCCGGGTCTTTTTGCTATCTCAAAAAGTAAGTCATACCGACTCTTTGCTTGTTTTCTGACTTTCCCTACCCTGGCGATAGCTAAAAGGAATCCTCCCCATAAATTGCTGTCGCCAAAAAATTGACGGACGATTTTGGGCCTTCCGTCAAAATCTATTCGGGGATAATTGCCCGACCAATAAATATTCTTTACGTCTATTACTAGAGTGAAAATATTATCCCCAAAATCCTGACAAACAAGAATTAGTCGTTCTCCCAACTTTACTCCCCTTAAAAAATCTTCTACCGGCTTATATAAAAACCAACCGTCCCATAAATACTCTGTTATTTACCTTATCCTCGCCTCTTCGTTTGTACCAATTTTTGGCCTCTGGCCTGGCCTTAGATTACATACGACCTCTGACCTACCATCCGCAAAATCTATAATTTCTTGCGGAACAAAAAATACCCGGTGTGGATTTCTTGAACTCATTTCTCATCCTCCTCTTTTATTTAATTATAAAATAACCAACCAAACATAGCATCAATAGATTAAAACTATTGACCGAATATAGTCAAGTGTATATAATAAAAATGGAGGAAAAAAATTATGCAAAAATCACCAGTTGTTCAAACGGTTAAAACAGTGAGTCCGGCTGTAGTCAGTATTATTATCAGCAAGGACTTGCCTAAAATCCGAAAATATTATATCCAGCCCTTTGATGAATTTTTAGGGCCTTATGGACCGCCAATGCTTCAGTATCGCCGAGAAGGAAGCCAAAAAGTAAAAATTGGCGGCGGCAGCGGTTTTTTTGTGTTTCCCGAAGGCGTTATTTTAACCAATCGTCATGTGGTCGCTCTGCCGGAAGTGGACTACACCGTGATTACGACTGACGAAAAAGAATATAAGGCAGAGGTTTTGGCCCGCGATTCAGTCAATGATGTGGCGATTATCAAAATCAAAGACCCAAAAGGCAAAAAATTTCCAACGCTTGAATTGGGCGATTCCAGCCAACTGGAACTGGGGCAAGACGTGATTACCATAGGCAATGCCTTGGGCGCTTTTCAAAATACGGTTTCAACCGGCGTGGTTTCCGGCTTAAGCCGGTTTATCACCGCGGCCAGCGGTTTGGGCCAAACCCAGGACTTAAGAGGCTTAATCCAGACTGACGCGGCCATTAACCCGGGCAACTCCGGCGGCCCTTTGATTGATTTGGACGGCAAAGTCATCGGCATCAATACGGCCATTGTTTTGGGCGCTCAAAATATCGGCTTTGCTATCCCGATTAACAACGCTAAAAAAGACCTAACTGACTTAAAAAAACACGGCCGGATTATTCAGCCGTTTTTAGGCGTCCGTTATATTTTAATCAATAAAGCCCTTCGGGAGACCTTTGAAGAAAAATATCAGGCTCGTTTGCCGGTTGATTACGGCGCCTTGGTCATTCGCGAGCCCGGTCCCGGCGACCAAGCCGTCGTGCCCAACAGCCCGGCCGATAAAGCGGGTGTTTCAGAAAACGATATTATTCTGGAATTTAACAAAACGAAAATCACCGAGAAAAATCCTTTACAGGACTTGATTCATAAATGCAAAGTCGGCGATATAGTTGAGGTAAAAATTCTTCGGGGAGATAAAATCGGGACAGCCAAACTAAAATTGGAAGAAAGAAAATAAGACGAATAAAAATCCCGATGAAAACCATCGGGATTTTAGAAATATCAGCCGGTTAAGGCGCCAGCCACCACAAAACAGCTTTTTCAAACATCGCCGGACCGACAATCAGATAAGAAAACGGCAGGATAATATAGAAAAAAATCCGCTGAAAGACAAAAAAGACAAAGAGAAGGAGAATCATCAAGCCGTACCTTTCCAAAGCAATTCTTATGTTCTCGTATTTATAGGGCAGAAAAGCAAAAAGCAGTTTAGAGCCGTCGAGCGGCGGAATGGGGATTAAATTGAAAACAGCCAAAAGAATATTAACAAAAACAATGAAGCCGAAAATATGGACTAAATTCAGCGTTTGTGAATTGAGTCCCGTTAAATACGGCGAACCAAAACGAAGAAATAATCCAAAAACCAAAGCGGTTAAAAGATTGGCGCCGGGGCCGGCAACCGCCACCTTGGCCGGCCCATAGCGCTGATCGCGAAGATTATAGGGGTTGAAAGGAACCGGTTTGGCCCAGCCGAAAATAACTCCGCCGCCAAATAACCTAACGAAAAAAAACATAAACAAAGGAACGATAAAAGACCCGACCAAGTCCAAATGCTTTAAGGGATTAAGGGTCAGGCGGCCGTAATATTTGGCTGTCGGGTCGCCTAATTTATAAGCCACCCAGCCGTGGGAAAATTCATGAATCACCACGGACATTAATAAAACGACTAATTGGAAAATAAGAGTAGTAATACTTTCCATCTAAATCTCGTAATTCATAACTTGAAACTTGAAACTTAAGAAAAAAAGTTATAAGTTATGAGTTATAAGTTCCAAGACTATGAGCAGACGATGCGCGCTTTGCGGAAAAAAATCAATGATGGCAGTTGTTCGCCGGAAGCTTCGGGGTAAGTATAACCCAACCGGCAAAAAAAGAAAATATCCCAATTTACAATGGGTTTATTTATCGTCCGAAGCCGTAGCAAAGTGGGGGGCGGCTTCCGGTAAAAGAGTAAAGGCCTGTACAAAATGCATTAAGGCGATGGGAAAGACAAAGTGATTTTTCGGGCCGTGGCCTAGTGGTTTAGGGCGCTACTGCGGGGTAGTAGAGATCAGCGGTTCGAATCCGCTCGGCCCGACTATTACAATTCAATAATCCTATGTTCTATGAAGTTAATTAAAGTTAAATGTCATTATTGTAGCAAAAAATTTCAACGATATGTAGGAAGATTTAATGAAGCAAAAAAGCAGAAATGGCATCAATATTGTTCATGGAAATGCCTTGTAGAATCTCGAAAAAGAAGAGTTGAAACTTTCTGTGCTAATCCAAAATGTCATAAAACAGTTTCCCACCTTTTGAGTCAATTCAAAAGAGCAGGACGGGCTTTTTGTTCTCATGCCTGTTCAGCAAAAATTACAAATAAAGAACGAGCAATAACTAGCATCTGCAATACGCCTGGTTGTAATGTAATCTGTAAGA
>MHMZ01000017.1:0-20189 GCA_001819555.1 Candidatus Portnoybacteria bacterium RIFCSPHIGHO2_02_FULL_39_12
TATGAATTTCTAAAGTTTCTTTTCCGTATTCCAAATCATAATCACAGCCCACGGTCTTAAAAGGCAGTTTGCCTTTTTTGCGGACAATGACCAGGCCTGTTTTTAATTTATAGGCCAAGGCAGAAGCGATTAAAAATCCCCGCGCGTCAATAGCCACGATTTTTTTAATTTTTTTATCTTTGTATTTTTTGAATAAAATATCAATCAAATATCTAAAATACTTCGCGTCTTCTAAAAGCGGAGTAATATCTTTAAAGCTCACGCCTTTTTTCGGGAAATCAGGAATCTCTCTGATTTTGGATTGAAGATTAAGCATATCTTAAGTTTAAGAAAATAGACCATTTGAGTCAATGTTTTTGGCAGGGGGCCGAATTTTCGAAATCACGAGGCGTGGCAAATGTTGCGCCTCGTTTTTCTTTTTAAAAAAGCAAAGCAAGAAGTTGCTTGTCTTAAGTAAAGATAGTATAATGATAAAGGTTGTGGATAAGTATAAAAGACAAAATTTAGAAAGGAGATATATTTATGCCAAAAGTAAAAATTTACAGCACTCCGGCCTGCGTTTATTGCCAAACCCTTAAAAAATTTTTAGATGAGAAAGGATTTAAGTATGAAGATATTAATGTGGCCGAAAATCATCAGGCAGCCGAGGAGATGATTCAAAAATCCGGTCAGATGGGCGTGCCGGTTACGGATATAGACGGGGAGATTGTGATTGGGTTTGATAAAGATAAGATTTCAGAATTACTGGAAATTAAGAAATAGCTTAAAATTCTAAAAATTATGATAAAAATTGCCATCAATGGCTTTGGCCGAATCGGCCGACCGACTTTAAGACGAATTTTAGACAAACATCCCAATTTAGAAGTGGCGGCTATTAATGATTTGACTGACGCTAAAACATTAGCTCATTTGCTGAAATATGATTCTGTTTACGGGACTTACCAAAAGGAAGTAAAGGCGGCTGATGGTTCGCTTTTAATTGACGGCCGAAAGATTACGGTTTTAGCTGAAAAAGAGCCAGCTAAATTATCCTGGAAAAAGCTCGGCGTAGATGTGGTTCTGGAATGCACCGGCCGATTTACCGATTACGAGGGCGCTAAAAAACATTTATCAGCCGGGGCTAAAAAAGTCATTATTTCAGCGCCCGGCAAGGGGCCGGGGGTATCAACATATATTTTGGGCGGCAATGAAGAGAAATATAATCCGGAAAAAGACCATGTGATTTCTATGGGGTCTTGTACGACTAATTGCTATGTTCCGGTTACTAAAATTATTCATGATAATTTTACGGTTGAAAGAGGGTTTATGGTAACCGCTCACGCCGTAACTAATGATCAGCGGCTTTTAGATTCACCGCATAAAGATTTAAGGCGAGCCAGGGCTGTTCTGGATAATATTATTCCCACTACCAGCGGTTCTGATAGAGCCACTATTGAAGTAATCCCTGAACTGAAAGGGAAGCTGCATACTATGGCGATGCGGGTGCCGGTCAGGGTTGGTTCGGTTATCTACGCTATTTACGACCTTAAGAAAAAGCCGTCTCCGGAGGCGGTTAATGAGATAATGAAGAAAGCTGCTCAAGGGAAATATAAGGGAATTCTTAAATACGAAACTAATCCGATAGTTTCTTCTGATGTTATTGGCTCTACTTATTCGGCGATTTTTGATTCATTATTAACTGAATATAGCGACGATTTAATCAAGGTAGTGGCTTGGTATGACAATGAATGGGGATACGCTTGCCGGCTGGCCGAGTTTGCGGAGTTTGTGGGAAACAAAATAAGCTGACAAGCTGATAAGTAAAATAAGCCGATAAGCATTAAGCTTATTTTACTTATATGGCTTATTTTACTTATATGCTTTATTTGGGCGCTGACCATCGCGGTTTTGAATTAAAAGAGAAAATTAAAAATTATCTTCAGGAAAAGGGGATTGTTTTTGAGGATTTGGGCGCTTTTGAATATGAGCCGGACGACGATTATCCCGATTTTGCTTTGGCCGTGGCCCAAAAAGTGGCTGAAAAACCTGAATCAAATAGAGGAATTTTATTATGCGGTTCCGGCCAAGGCGTTAATATCGCGGCCAATAAAGTGAAAAATATCTATTCGTTTTTGGCCTGGAGCGCTGAAGCAATAAAAACGCACGAGCAGGTTAATGTCTTGTCATTGCCCGCTGATTTTTTATCAGAAGAAGAGGCCTTGGAAATCGTCCGGATATTTTTAGAAACAAAATTTCCTCTTAAGGGCCGCGAAGAAAGAGACATAAGACGAATGGAAAAAATTAAAGAAATTGAGAATTTTTAATTGTCATCCTGAGCGACTGAAAGGAGCGAAGGATCCCGTAGATTATCGCTCGGGATTCTTCACTTTGTTCAGAATGACTAATGATTTTTAATGATTGAAGTTATCCCGACTATTATCGCCAAGGATTTCCAGGAGCTTCAGGAAAAAATCAAAAAAATAGAGCCGTATTCAGAGTGGGTTCAGTTGGATATTATGGATGGTCGGTTTGTTGAAAATACCACCTGGAATAACCCAGAAGAATTAAAAAATCTTAAGACAAATCTAAATATAGAGACGCATTTGATGATTCAAAATCCGGAAGAAAAGATTGATGACTGGATTAAATCAGGCGCTAAAAGAATTATTTTCCATTATGAGGCGACAGAAAACAGAGAAGAAGTGATAAAAAAAATTAAAGAAGCCGGATTAGAAGTAGGCCTAGCTATAAACCCAGAAACCCCCATAGATGGGTTGGCGCCTTTTATACAAAATACAAGATACAAAATACAAGATACAAATCTTGTCTTATTCTTAACCGTTCGGCCGGGCCGAGGCGGCCAGAAATTTATAGAAGGCGTTCTGCCTAAAATTAGAGATTTTCGCCGGGCTTCCCCCGATGTTAAAATAGAAGTGGATGGCGGCATCAACCCGGAGACAGCAAAAAAAGCAATTGAGGCCGGAGTTGATATTTTAATTTCTGGTTCGTATATTTTTGGGAAAGGAGATATTCATCAAGCTATTGAGGAGTTAAAAAATTTATGAATGAAAAAGAGCTTAAAGAAATAGCCAATGCTATCCGTCAGGATATTATTGAGATGTTGGTTGAGGCCGGCTCTGGCCATTCGGCCGGGCCTTTGGGTATGACTGATGTTTTTACGGCTTTATATTTTGGCGGTGTTTTAAAACACGACCCGAAAAATCCTGAATGGGAGGATAGAGATAGGTTGGTTCTTTCAAACGGCCATATTTGTCCGGTTTTATACGCTACTTTGGCTCGGGCCGGTTATTTTCCGGTTGAAGAATTAAAAACTTTAAGAAAATTAGAAACACGGCTTCAAGGACATCCACATCGAGAAAATCTGGCCGGTATTGAAAATACTTCCGGGCCATTGGGACAGGGACTTTCGCAGGGCATTGGCATGGCTTTAGCCGCTAAAATGGACAAAAAGAAAAATCAAGTATACTGCCTGACTTCTGACGGAGAGCATGATGAAGGCCAGACCTGGGAAGCCATAATGTTTGCCGGAAAAAATAAACTGGATAATCTAACAGAAATTATGGACAGAAACAATATTCAGATTGACGGCTTTACTGAAGACGTGATGCCTTTGGAGCCGCTCCGCCAAAAATACGAAGCTTTCAACTGGCACGTGATAGAGATTGACGGTCATAATATAGAAGAGGTAATTGACGCCTGCAATAAAGCCAAAGCGATTTTTGAAAAACCGGTTTTAATTATCGCTCATACTATTCCGGGCAAAGGAGTTGATTTTATGGAATTTGACCCGGCCTGGCACGGCATTCCGCCAAAACCGGAGGAGGCGCGTGAGGCCTTAAAACAATTGAGGAGCTTGGGAGGAAAAATTAAGAGTGAACATGAATAAAAATGGTTTTATAAATATAGTGTTTGTTATTTTGGTAATAATCCTCATTGGCGCAGTGGGATATTTTATCTTTCTTAAAAAACTAAAAACCGTACAAGCTCCGCCACAAACCCCATCTCGTCAACAAAATGAAACCATGGATTGGAAGACATATCAGAACACCCGGTTTAACTTATCCATAAAGTACCCGAATGATTGGCGACTCATAGATTTTCAATCGGTAAAAGGAATGGGAACTCTCGATACATTCGGATTTATTCCTTCTACTGTCAAAAATTCATACTGCGATATAGAACAGGAGATCTCCTTTCTTGTTCAAAATTACAAAACCTACAACCCCTTCCCCAATTATGAAGAATATGCGTATAATTTAGCCAAGACAGAATTTTGTAGTATCCAAGTTAGAATAGAAAAAAATCTTGAGAAGTCTACTATAAAAGACTATCTCAAAAAAGTATATATTCCTCTAGCAAGTAATATCAATAAAGAGAAAATGGAAGAAAGGATTAATGATCTGACAGTAATGAAAGATAACGGAGTTGAACAATCGCGGAATAACTATGCGTTTATAAAATATTTGGGTGGCATTGATGGTTCGTATCCTGAAGTAGAGATTTTCGAAAATAAGAGTCAAGTTATTATAAACACCGAGGGGAATATCTTGTTTGTTACTAATCATATCAATAAATCCGTAGATCAACGGAAGGGTGAGGATCTTTTTGAAAAAATTGTGCGCAGTTTTCAGGTTTTGCAATAGAAATCCGAGCCTTGGTTTCGTCAACCCTAGTAGCAGAAGCTTCGTTGCTTTCATCATAAAATTTGATTTGATGAAAGAAAAGATTGAATTAAAAGAAAAAAAGTAAAAAGCGCAAATAACAAGTAAAAGAAGCGCTTCATCAATTAAAGACATTGGGGGCGGCAAAATAAGCGGAGAATATGAGTAGTTTTAATTTATGAAAATGGTAAAGTATATAAAAGGTCGATTTATAGATATTAAAAAGTTCATAACAGATCAATATTAAAGATCAACTAAACCTTTCACATAATTCAGCTCGAGGTTATTGAATTATGTGAAAGGTTTAGTTGAGTTATGAACCAATCTTTACTTCAAAAATTAAAGACGTATTTTGAAAAGCGCGAGGATGTGGCGTTCGCGTTTGTTTTTGGTTCGTTTTAAATTTTAGTAAGTATTATGCTCAATCAATCTCAAATCCGAAAAATTAAGCAAGTTTTGCAAAAAGAGCCGGTTCTTTTTGGATATGTTTTTGGCTCTTGGGCGAAAAGCCAAGCCGGTTTATTAAGTGATTTGGATTTAGCACTGTATTTTTCACCAACAAACAGCCAAGAAGAAAGAAATGCCGCCGCTGACCAAATTGAAGTCACTCTAAAAGAATTATTTCCCAAAATTCATAAAATTGATTTAATTGTTTTAAACGATACTGATTACTTAACGCCGCTATTGGAAAGAGAGATTGTTTATGAAGGAAAATTGATATATTCTATTGATGAAAACGCAAGGGCTCATTGGGAGTCATTGGCGATCGCTGAGTGGCTTGATTGGGAACCGTACCAAAAAGCGTACGATGAAGCTATTTTAAAACACTCGTAAAATATGGCTAACAAAGAAGTAATATTACAATTTATCAACCTCTTAAAAGATTATCTTCAGAAATTAGAAGAATTAAAAGTTCACAGTGAAGAAGAGTTTTTGAATAACTGGCGGGTCTATTGGGAAATTGACCATGGTCTACATTTGGCTATTCAAGCGGCTATTGATTTGTCGCGGGAAATTATTACCGCTTCTAATTTTCGCAAACCGAGAAATTACAAAGAAACTTTTATTATCTTGAGAGAGAATAAAATTATTTCCGGCGAAACTGCCCAAGAGATGCAAAATTTAGTCGGCTTTAGAAATCGTTTAATTCATGAATATTTATTTTTAGATCCGAAGAAAACTTATGAAATGTTTCAAGGAAAACTGATTTATTTAGAAAATTTCACAAAAGAAGTATTAAGGTATTTAGAAACGTATTGATCTTATGGAATTTGATCCGGCTTGGCACGGCATTCCGCCGAATAAAGAACAGGCAAAAGAGGCGCTCCATCAATTAAGAACATTGGGCGGGAAAATCAAAAGTGAATATGAGTAACATGTAATAATTAACCATGTTATTTATAGTTAATGTCCTAAATTTTAAAAATGAGAATGTTGAATAACAATAAAATAAATTTACAACGATGGATTCCTTTTTTGGTTATTGGAATAATTATTTTTATTGTTGCGTTAGGAGTTGGTTCTATTACTTTTAAAAAACAATCTCGGAATCAAACTCCCAAACAACTAAATCAAACTTCAGAACAGTTAAATGATACTCGTGTTAAAATTACTTCTAAAAGAAGATTATTAGAAACTAATTTTTCACAAAATTACGTTTGTCTTGCTTTTTCTCCTTGGTCTCCGAATAGCAGAAAATTCATTTTTTTGAACCCTATTAGCGAAACAGGAGAATCTAACTTTTTAATTTATAATTTAGATGAGAATAAAATATATGATTCAAAATTAAAGTACGGAGGGATTCCGAATTGTCCGGATGAAGAAGGGCAGAGTTTTTGGTTCAATAATGGTTCTGTTGGAATAATTGAAAGAGTGCTCGGAGCGTATTTTCTTGGTCAGCCGCCGCAGTTTAATTTCTCTTTAGTTTATAAAATTAAATATCCCGGATGGTCTATTGATTTTAACCACGATGGCAAAGAAATAGTTTTTGTAGATGAAAATAAAGAAATTAAAATTTTAAATCTTTTTTCAAAAAAGAGTAAAACACTTTTTAAGGACGAAAATAAAAAAGAAGGATTTGATTTTCTCGATGGCAAATGGTCGCCTGATGGAAAATACATCGCTTTTCTTCAAAAAATCGAGGCGGAAGAAGAAACCGAAAAATTCTTTTTATATTTATATTCATTGGAAGAAAATAAAGAGCAATTAAAAAATCTTGGTGAATTATCCCATTCGCCTTATTGGCGTTTTCAAGATGCGCCTTTATTTAGTTACAGCTACTGGCAAAAACTTGACTGGTCTTTTGATTCAAAATACATTAGAGCCGGATTCGGAGATATTTTTTCACTTGACGGAAAGTTTATAAGAAAAGGGGGTGGTGATTTGGGCGAAAATTCTTTTTTTTCGCCTGATAGCAAGAGATTATTAATTCAAAATGTTGACTATCCAATTTTTGAAGAAGATATTGAACACAGAAGAGATTATGGGCCAGAATATCCCCAAATTAGTTTATCTATAATAGATATAGACAGCGGCGCCGAAATTAAAATAGCTGAAGAAAAATCTCAAATTAGATACCGCGCAAGTCTTAGCGGCACTTGGTCTCCGAACGGAAACAAAATAATTTATTCTTATAATCAACATCTTTGGGTTATAAATTCTGACGGCACCGATAGACAACGTTTGACCGTTGAGGGAAAAAATTATTTAAACCCTCAATGGTCTCCGGACGGCCGTTCTCTTATTTACGAAGCCGATGGAGATATTTGGTTGGCCGCTTTGGAGTTTTATTAAAATCTTACATATAATTAAGTAAAGTTAAAGAACTTTTAAGAATTAAGTAAGATTATTAAATAATATGCTTAATCCTAAAATAAAATTAGCAAAAAATTTATTTGAGAAGCATAAGATTGAGATGATTCCAATAAGAGATGGATATGGGCAGGGATTAATCCTGGCCGGAAAAGAAAATAAAGATGTGGTGGTTTTATGCGCGGATTTGACCGATTCAACCCGTTCTATTGTGTTTCAAAAGGAATTTCCGGAAAGGTTTATTGAAGTCGGGATTGCTGAACAAAATATGGCAGGCATTGCGGCCGGTCTCGCTGTTTCCGGTAAAATTCCCTTTATTTCCACCTACGCGGTTTTTTGTCCGGGAAGAAACTGGGACCAGATAAGAGTTAATGTTTGCTATAATAACGCTAATGTAAAATTAACCGGAGCGCATTCCGGGGTCTCGGTCGGGCCTGACGGAGCCACTCATCAGGCGCTTGAAGATATTGCGATTACGCGCTGTTTGCCGAATATGGTAGTTTTAGCGCCTTGTGATGCAATAGAAACTCGTAAAGCAACATTGGCAGCGAGTAAAATTCAAGGGCCGGTATATTTAAGATTTGCCCGGGAGAAAACACCGGTTTTTACAACAGAGGAAACGCCGTTTGAAATCGGAAAAGCAGTTCCTTTTTTTGAACCGAAAAATAAAGATAAGGTTGATGTGGTAATTATTGCCTGCGGTCCCTTGGTTTATAATTCTCTCTTGTCGGCTAAAGAACTTGAAGGCGAAGGTTTGTCAATTGCTGTGCTTAACAATCACACTATTAAGCCCATTGATGAAGAGCATATTATAAAGGCCGCTAAAAAAGCCGGGGCCGTGGTGACTGTTGAAGACCATCAAATAATGGGCGGAATGGGTTCGGCTGTGGCTGAAGTTTTAGCGAAAAATTGTCCAACGCCGCAGGAATTTATCGGAATGCCGAATTCTTTCGGCGAATCCGGCCAGCCCGAAGAACTTCTGGAAAAATACGGAATGGGAGTAAAAGATATTAAGGAGGCGGTGAGAAGGGCGTTAAAGAGAAAGTCATAATCAAATCTTTTAGGATCTTTTAGGAGCCTTCTTTTAGGAGCCTCGCTCCTTTCTTTAGGAGCGAGGCTCCTAAAAGAAATTTTCTACGCCTATCGGCTTGAAAATTTGGATAAAATTGGCATGTACGATATCATCACTTTCGGTTCAGCCACTCAAGATGTTTTTTTGAGTAGTCGGAAATTTCAGGTGGCTGAAGACGAAAGATTTATTACCAAAAAAGGGCTCTGTGTGCCTTTGGGTTCTAAAATAGACATAGAGAATGTTTTTTTTAGCGTGGGCGGCTGCGGCGTTAATTCAGCCGTGACTTTTAGCCGGCAGGGCTTTAAGGCCGCTTATTTGGGGCAAGTCGGAAAAGACCTAAGCGGCCAGGCCATAAAAGAAGAGCTGTTAAAACAAGCCGTTTCCTTAGAATTACTTAAAGAAACGGATAAATGGCCCACGGCTTATTCTTTGATTTTGACTTTGCCGGAAGTTGAGCGAAGCATCCTTGAGTATTTAGGCGCTTCGCATCGTCTAACTAAAGAAGATATTCCTTTTGATAAAATTAAAGCTGACTGGTTTTATATCAGTTCCTTATCAGGCGAGAGTCATAAAATTTTTGAGCCGCTTGTCAATTTTGCCTATGAGAATAAAATAAAAATGACGGTTAATCCGGGGAAAACCCAGTTAAAAGAAGGGCTGGCCGCGCTCCGTTCTTTGCTAAATAAAATAGATATTTTAATTCTTAATTCTGAAGAAGCGGCTCAATTGACTGAAATAGACTTTCAAAAAGAGAAAGAGATTTTTCAGAAATTAGACGAATGGGTAGATGGGCTCGTGGTTATGACCAAGGGGCCAAAAGGAGTGGTTGCTTCTGACGGGAAAAATCTATATTCAGCCGGCATTCCGGAGTCTGATTTTATTGACCGGACCGGCGCCGGCGACGCTTTTGGTTCGGCTTTTGTGGCCGGCTGGATAGACAAACAAGATATTACTCACGCTATTCAGTTGGGGACAGCCAACGCTACTTCTTGTCTTCAGGAAATGGGCGCGACCAAAGGACTTTTGAAAAAAAGCGAATGGGGGCCTTGGCCAAAAGTTGAAGTAAGGGTGTCAAAGATATAATGAGATGAAACCAAAAGCCAAAATCGCCAAATTATTGCGGACTTCAGAGGAGGTGATTTTGGATTTAGAGAGAAAGATGGAAGGGGTGAGCGGGAAAAAGGGAGTGATTGAGAAGATTGTGGGAGAGAATGAAAAAAAGATTAAACAGAAATTGACAGATTTGGCATTTGGGAGATGGACTCCCAAAACTTTGGGAGTCCATCTCCCAAATGCCGAGGAAGTTTATATCGCGCTCATTGAGAAAACAAAACAGACTGACCAAGCGCTTTTCAAACATTTTCATCAGCCGGATTTTTCTACGGCTATTGGGTGTCAGACCCTAATTAACGCGACCAGAGAATTAACCGGCGATGTATCCGGTTTTTATCTCAAAAGAGAAAAGGCGGCTGAATTATTAAGATTAAATCCGCCTAAAAATATTATGGCCGCCCTGGGTTACGGGACAGATATAGAAAAAATGCTGGCTTATGAAGATATTTTTGAGATTTTTTCCGCTTTAAGATTTATTGAAGATGAAACCTGGCTAAACGATGTTTTTTTTAGGCCATATGAAAATTTAAAAGAAGAAGATTTTGAGGAGAGAAAAATCAAAGTGATGGTTTTACCGGAGAGATGGTTGAGTATCGGCCAGAAGTTTTTAGGCAAAAAACTTCATCATATGAGCCACTTAAAAGAATTGGGCGTTGTTTTTATTATTCCGGTGGAAAAATATGGCCCGGGCGAAACGGTTTATCTTTTTTTTATGACCCTGCATTATTTATACGAAGTGGACTGGCATTCAAATCTTTTTAAGGAATACAGTAGCCAGAAAGACTTTGCCAAAAAACTAATTTCCGCCTTAAAAGTAGAAGTCAGCGGCTTGCCCTTGCCGGATAAAGAAAAAATGAGCTGGCGAATCGTGGCTAAGTATTTAGGCAAAAAAGACCCTAATGATCCCCGTCTTTTTGAGCCGCATACCAGCCCCGAGGCCTGGCATTTTACTAAAACTAACCGAGCAATTGAGAAATTTAGTTCTCATTTTCCGGAATTAGAATTGGATTTTTGGCGGGATTTAGATTGGGCCGGCGAGTATTTTATTTTTAATGGAGAGGAAACTTTAATCAGTTTTGGTCTTTATGACAATGGCATTGCCTTGTTAAAACAAGGCGGATTTGAATCTAAATATCTTTATCATCAGCAAGAGGCGCTTTGGAATAAGATATTTATGGAGTATATGGGGGAGGAGATGATGGATAAGTTGATGAGGGAGGGGTTGGAGAGGGGGTATATTACACTTTAATGTCAAAATCCAAATATCAAATAGAATCCAAAATCCCAATGACCAAAATAATAAAGATTTGGGATTTGGAAATTGGGATTTTATTGGAAATTTGAAATTAGGATTTGGGATTTAAAAATGATAAATCTTTCTAATATCACAACTAATGGTAAGGCGATTTACTTGGCCTATGACCATGGCTTAGAGCATGGGCCGGTTGATTTAGAAGGCAGTAGTATTGACCCGGCCTATATTTTAGATCTGGCGGTTAAAGGCGGCTACAACGCCATAGTTTTGCAAAAAGGCGTGGTTGAGAAGTATTATTCAGATTATAAAGATAGAATACCTTTAATCTTGAAATTAAACGGCAGAACCAGATTAGTCAAAGGCGAGCCGATTTCCACTCAAGTTTGTTCGGTTGAAGAGGCGATTAAATTAGGGGCAGCGGCGGTTGGCTATACTGTTTATTTAGGCAGTGAAAATGAATCAGTGATGCTTAAAGAATTTGGCCAGATTGAAGAAGAAGCCCACAAAAATAATTTGGCTGTTATTGGCTGGATGTATCCGCGGGGCAAAGCGATTAAAGACGACGGTTCGCCGGAGCTCACTGCTTACGCGGCCCGGGTCGGTCTTGAATTGGGCGCGGATATTGTTAAAATAAAGTATTGCGGCACAAAAGAATGTTTTGAGGAGGCGGTTAAGGCCGCTGGAAAGACTAAGGTGGTTTTATCCGGCGGACCAAAAGTTGAAGATGAGGAATTTTTGGAAGTAGTTAAAAATATTATGGCCGTCGGCGCGATTGGCATTGCGGTGGGCCGCAATGTTTGGCAGAGGGAAAATCCTTTAGAGATTACTAAGGAGTTAAAGGAAATAATTTTTGGCCCAAGGTCAGACCCTAAGGAGACGACCTTAATAAGGTCGTCTCCTTAGGGTCTGACCTTTTATATATGAAAATTATCCATTCAGTAGAAAAATGTATCGGCTGCGGCCTTTGCGCTTCAATTTGCCCTGATTTCTGGGAGATGGAAGATAATGACAATAAGGCCCATCTTAAAGGACAGAAATCAGAAACCGAAGAAGAAAAGGAAATAATAGAAGAGAGCTGCGCTAAAGAAGCGGCTGAATCCTGCCCGGTACAGGCGATTGAGATTTTATAAACCAATCAAGGTCTGACCCTTGAGGAACCTAGGAACCCTTGAGGAACCTCGCTCCTAAAGAATTTAGGAGCGAGGCTCCTCAAGGAAGGCTCCTCAAGGATCAGACCTTGATTTTTCCTTGACCCGCTAAGGGTTTTTTTGTTAAGATGGCCGTATGTTGGAGTTAGCCGTTAAATTGCGCCAAAAAACTGATAAGAATAAACAAATACGGAAGCAAGGTTTGATTCCGGCTGTTTTGTATGGCCATAGAATTGAAAACCAGTCTCTTACGGTTAAAACACGGGATTTTGAAGGAATATACCGGGAGGCCGGGGAAAACACCTTAATAAAATTAAAAATTGAAAATAAGAAACTAAAAACCGGGAATGAAAAAGCAAAAATTAAAGAGGAAAGAACAGTTTTAATTCACGATGTTTCAAAAGATCCGGTAACCGATAAATTTATTCACGCTGATTTTTATCAGGTCAAAATGGACGAAAAATTAAAAGCAGAAGTGCCTTTGGAATTTATCAACCAATCGCCGGCGGTTCTTGAACAGGAAGGAGTTTTGATAAAAAGCATCCAGCAGGTTATGGTTGAGGCCTTGCCGGAAAATCTGCCCAAGGGAATTAAAGTGGATGTTTCTTTTCTTAAAACTTTTAACGACAACATTCATGTTAAAGATTTAGAAGCCCCCTTGGGAGTGAAAATATTGGCCGGACCAGAAGAAGTAGTGGCTTCGGTTATTCCGCCCAGAAAAGAAAAAGAACTTGAAGAAATAGGGAAAACGCCGGAGGAAAAAATAGAGGAAGTAAAAGTGGAGGGAGAAGAGAAACGAGAAGCTAAAGCGAAAGCGGAAGAGGAAAAAGAAGAAAAAAAGAGCAGTCAATAATTTAAAAATTTATGACGCGTATTTTCGCCATTATTTTATTGGTTTTTTTCTTTTTTGCTAACAGCGTTTTCGCTATTAGCGAAAAAGAGCAGCTGAAAAAAGAGTTAGAAGAACAAATGAAGCAGCTGCAGGGACAGATTGGTCAATATGAAAATCAGATTGGCGAAACCAGACAAAAGGCGAAAAGTTTGAAAAATGAAATTAATATTTTAGAAAATCAGATTGAGAAGATAAGACTGGAGATAGAACAAACAAAATTATCCATCAGGCAAACCGAGCTAAATGTGAGTCAGCTTCAGAAAGAAATTGACGCGGTTCAATCGCAAGCAGACCATCAGAAATCTCTTTTGAGCGAATATATCCGGCTGATTGACCAATATGACCAGGAAAGTATTTTAGAGATTATTCTAAAAAAAGAAAAACTTTCGGATTTTTTTGAAGAAATTAACGCCCTGGAGAATGTTCAGACAAAAATTTATGATGTTTTAGGAGAGATTCAGGCGTTTAAAGCCGAATTAGAAGATCGCAAACAAGCGCTGGAAAACGAAAGGGACGAACAGCAGCAGCTCAAGGCGCTTCAGGAAATTCAGAAAAATACAGTAGCCAAACAACAGAATCGCAAAGAATATCTACTTCAAGAAACCAAAGGGCAGGAAAAATTATATCAACAAAAGATTCAAAGCACGCAGAAAGACATTGAATTTATCGCCAAGCAGATTTCTTTACTGGAAAAATACCATTTGACTTTAGAGCAGGCCATTACCAACGCGGTGGCCGCTTCTTCAAAGACCGGCATCAGAGCCGCTTTTCTTCTCGGAGTTTTGGAAATTGAATCCCGTTTAGGAGTGAATGTCGGCACCGGTAATTGGCAAAAAGATATGTATCAGTGTTATAGAAAATTAGGAAAAATCAGCAAGGCGGAAAAAGAAAAAGAGGCCTTTTTACAAATTACTCAAGAGCTGGGTCTAAACCCAGACCTTTTATCGGTTTCTGCCGAGCCGTCTTATGGCTGCGGCGGAGCTATGGGGCCGGCTCAATTTATGCCGACTACTTGGCTGGCTTACAGGGATAGCGTAGCCAGAGTGACCGGCCATAATCCGCCCAGCCCCTGGGACCCCTTGGATTCTTTTACAGCCGCGGCCATAAAATTAGCCAGAGACGGCGCTAACCAGAGAACTTACGAGGCCGAACATCAGGCCGCCCGGATTTATTTTGCCGGCGGCAATTATAATACCAAGACCGCCCAGCGCTACGGCAATATGACTTTGTCCCAGGCCGAAGAATTTCAGAGAGAGTTGTTTGATTAAATTTAAATCATCGGGGGCAGCCCCCGTGTCTAAAGGCCCTGAATGGGCCCTAGTTGTTTTTTGCTTTGATTTTTGGTATAATAAAAATAAATATGAGAATACCAGCGAACATCAAAAAATATTTTTGGGATACTGACCCGGATAACTTAAAGTTAAGAGGGGATTCTTACTATATCATCTCTCGATTATTAGAATACGGTAATGTTAAGGCAATCAAGTGGCTTTTAAAAATTTATCCCAGAAGAACTATTAAAATAACAGCCAAGAAATCTCGTAATATTTCCGGCCGCACCAAGGCATTTTGGGGAAACATTAGAGCGTAAATGATTAACTTAAACGAGAATAATCTAAAGAACTTAAAAATTCTACCCTCAAAAACCAAAAATTTACTTGAGGCGCTTTCTAAAAAGAGTTTTATAAAAAACTTTTATCTGGCTGGCGGCACGGCTCTTGTTTTGGGCTTTGCTCATCGGGTATCTAATGACCTTGATTTTTTTTCCGAGCAGAAGTTTAATAACAACTCTTTAAAAAAAGAAATTAAAAAAATAGGTAAGTGGGAAGCCGGCGTTGAAATAGAGAACACTCTAATTGGTTATTTAGACGGTATAAAATCTAGTTTTTTTTATCTGCCTTACAAGCTAATAGAAGAGCCTCGCTATTTTAATAATCTAAGAATTGCTGGTTTAGCTGACATTGCCTTGATGAAAATTTTAGCAATTTCTCAAAGAGCCGCCAAAAGAGACTTTGTTGATTTATATGTTTTATCTAATGAATTTATGCCTTTAATTGATCTAATTAAATTATTTCCTAAAAAATTCGGCAAATTTGATTATAACTTACACCACATTATCAAAAGTTTGGTTTATTTTGAAGAAGCTGACCGCGACAAAATGCCAAGAATGCTCGTAAATCTTGATTGGAAAACCGTGAAGCAATTTTTTCTCAAAGAGCAGGAAAACTTACTTCAACTCTTGATAAGTTAAAATCTCTTCCAAACACAAAAGGCCCATTCCGGGCCTTTTGTGGTTTTAATTAAACTAAAAGAACTAAATTTTGCTTAATTATCGATTCGTGACATTGATAACGTTTTGAATCATAAGTTTGTTACTAAAACGCTGTATTTTTCAAGATTTTTCAATTGATTCGGCGTTAATGTTAGCGAAGCGTCAATAGCTTCCTGAATTGTCTTTTCCGAAAACGAGATTTCATCTCCGACATTTAAAGAACGCGAACCAGTCTTGTCTTTAAGATAATCCTCAATGTAAATTTTTTGCTCTTTGGTTAATTCTTTTTCCTGCGGTTTGTCTTGAAGATAATCTTTTAAAGCTCGCCGGCCCAGATGGGTTACACCTTCTCCATTGACTGCTTTTTCAATGATTTCTCCTTCTCTTTTTATTGTTTTCGGAATAATGGTTTCAATTCCCGCTTCCTCGGTTTTTTGAGCAGCGCTTTCTTGGGCCGGAGCAGTTTCTTTTTCCTCTTTGGTTAAGACAGATTCGCCTGTCTGTTCGGCGGGCAACTCTTCGGCTATTCCGGTTATTTCAGCAGGCGTTTCTTCTTGAAAAACAGATATTTCAGGAGTTTTTTTGACGGCATAAAGATAAATGCCGCCGGCTAAAATAAGAACGGCGATTATCGGTAAAATCACAGAACTGCCGTATTTGCTTAACCAATTTTTGATTTTTTTGCCCGAGCCGTCTGTTTGTCTGAATTGCGGCCCGCCTGCATCGCCAGACAAAGGATTGCTGGCAGGTTCGCCTGTTGAATAGGCGGATTTGTCGGCGGTTGGATTAAATATCGGGTCATTATCAAAAGACGCAGCCGAAAAATTACCAACCGGCATTCTTTTTTCTCCTATTAGCGAACCGATAGGGGAATTGTCCGATATTTTTTCTTGGAAATGGTTTGGGGTTGATTTTTGTTTTAAAGGATCTGGCCCGCCTGCATCGCTACGCGAAGTATGGCGGGCAGGGTGAACTGGATTTACTACCGGATTGAATCTTTCCATAATTTCAATCTCCTCTGATTATTTTTCGACCTTTATCTTCCCTCCTATATTGGGGCAGTGGGGGGCAGCCCCCAAGCTTGGGGGCTGCCCCCCACTGCCCTCTCATCTATATTTCAATCACTACCGGCAAGACCATTGGCCGTCTACGTGTTTTAGTGTAAAGGAACTGACCAATTTTGTCGCGAATATTATCTTTGACATAAGACCAATTAACCGTGTGTTCGGGCGAAGAACTTCTGGCGACAATTTCTTTAACTTTGGCTCTGGTTTGGTCAAGCAATCCTTTTGATTCTCTTAGATAAACAAAACCTCTGGAAATTATATCAGGTTCGCCGCGAACCCGTCCAGTTTTACTGTCAATGACCGCGATAATAACAAACATGCCGTCTTGAGCCATCATTTGGCGGTCGCGCAAAACCACCTGGCCAATATCGCCCACGCCCAAGCCGTCAACCATCACATAATTAGCCGGAACTGTTTCTTTGCTTATATTGATGCTTTTTTGATTGAGTAAAACCACTTGGCCATTATTGGGAATAATAATATTTTCCGGCTTGACGCCCACGCTTTGGGCGATTTCTTCGTGCAGCTTTAACATAAAGTAATTACCCTCAATCGGCATAAAGAATTTTGGCTTAATTAAATTAAGCATCATTTTCAAATCCTCAATGGGCGCGTGTCCGCCGGCGTGGACATCCATCATTTTATAATGAATTACCTTGGCTCCTTTTCGCCAAAGAGCGTCCCGCAGGTTTTGAATAGTTCTTTCGTTGCCCGGCACTACTGACGAAGAAAATATAATGGTGTCATTAGGATGAATTTTTAAAAATCTGTGTTCGCCAGTAGCCAAACGCATCAAGACCGCATTGCCTTCGCCCTGGGCGCCGGTGCAAAGTATCAGCACTTTATTATCCGGCAAGCGATTTGCTTCTTGAGGGCTGATAAGCGTGTCTTTTTTAACTTTAAGATAGCCCAGTTCTTTGGCAACAGATACGTTGGCTTTCATACTGTAGCCGTCAACCACTACTTTCCGGCCGAATTTTTCCGCCAGCCAGATAATTTGCTGGACTCTGGTTAAAAGAGAAGCAAAAGTGGCGGTAATAATCCGTCCGTTTAATTTTTCAAAAATTTCTTCTAAGTTTTTCTGAATATCTGTTTCAGAAATGGAATGGCCCGGCACCTCGGCGTCGGTTGAGTCAGACATTAAAACCAAAACCCCTTTTTCTCCTAATTGGGCAATTCTGCTTAAATCAGCCGGCTGTTCATTGACCGGGCTGTGGTCAAATTTAAAGTCTCCGGTATGGACAATTAAGCCGACCGGCGTCTCTATAATCAAGCCGAGAGCGTCCGGAATATTATGATTAACATGGAAAAATTCAATTTTAAAACAGCCCAACTGGATTTTGTCAGTTGGTTTGACTTCGTGGATATTCAATTTAGGCGCGTGAGGAAAATCTTCCTGTCTTTTGAGAATCATGCCGCGGGTGAGGGGGGCAGTGTAAATTGGCGGGTTGCCCAAACGACCCATGGAATGGGGGATAGCGCCGATGTGGTCGTAATGGCCGTGGGTAATAATTACCCCGCGGATTTTTTCTTTTTTGTCTTTAAGATAAGCCGTGTTGGGGATAATATAATCAATGCCGGGCATATCTTCTTCAGGGAACTGAAAGCCCATATCAATGATAATAATATCTTTTTCATACTCAAGAACCATCATATTGCGGCCGACTTCTTCTAAGCCGCCTAATGGTATAATACGGAGATTCTGCTGTGTTATTTTTTGCATAATTTTTTAATTCAAGGTCAGACTTTGATAGGAGTGGGCGAGGCGGGATTTGAACCCGCAAGGCATTGCTGCCATACGGTTCTGAACCGTACGTGTCTGCCAATTTCACCACTCGCCCTATTGACAATCTGTAAAAAATTTGTTAATATATTCCAGTATAGCAAAAATAATGCTATAACCTGTTTTAATCTATAAAACAGGAAAGTTTTTTAAATCTTTTAACTTCTAACGTAGGAGGAGGGGAAAAATGAACAATCCTTTAATTTACTGTTTTCTTGCGGGGTTATTTTGTGGCAGTATGAGTTTAATCGCTAGAGCCTCTCATCTCGGTGGTCAATGGACCGCTCTTATGATTGGAATAGGAACGTTCGTCGTAACCCTTATGGGTGTTATACCACATCCATTATTACCAGCAGCAAAACCACTTGCTATCTGTTTAGCAGCAGGTATAGTAAATGGTTTAGGTATGTTAGCGTTTGGAACGCTGGTTGCCTGGGAGGGAATGGAATTGTCTAAGCTCATCTCTATCGCTTGGGGTCTTGTACTAATAGTTATATCAGTTGGGGCGTGGTTTTTTTTCGAAGAACAATTTACTGCATCTAAGATAACGGGGATAATTTCCATTGTCGTGGGGATTTATTTATTAAGTTAAGTTTGGCCCGGCTTGAATCAAATCAAAAAGATTCGGCCGGGCCTTTTTATTACTTCCTTAATTCTTGTTTAGAAATTCCAGCTTGTTTAAGAATACTTAAAAGAGTACCCTTGGGCAGGTCTTTATTATGATAAGGCGCCACTACTCTTCGATGAGTAGCCGAGTGTAAAAAAACATAGTGACTTCCAGTAGTATGGTCGATTTCAAAACCTTTATTTTTGAGAACCTTGATTATTTCTCTGGAAGTCCAGGTTTTAGGCATATTTCAAAGAGAGGTGTTTGAGTTCTATTAAGCCAATGACATTTTCTTCATCTGTAGGAATGGGTTCTTTATGTTTTTTGAGACTAGTAATATATGCTTTAATTGCATCCTTAGCCATCTTTTTAGCTTCCTTTAAATCTTTGCCATAGGTAATACAGCCGGGCAGGCTCGGTACAAGAACAGTAAAACCGCCTTCTGGCTCTGGTCGAAAAATTATATTGTATCTTAATACTTTTTTCATATCGCTATTATATTACTACTTTAAAATTTATCCGTCAAATTCTTATTTCCAAACCCTATCCGTTTTAATATGCCAATTTTCAATTTGAGAAAATCTTTGGGAGGGAAGAGACAGATTTTTAAAAGAAATCCCTTTAATTTTTGTATCAACCGGATAAAGATAAGCCGGGCTGTAAAGGAAGACGGCCGGCAGATCGTTAATAAGCAGTTCCTGAAATTCTTTATATTTTTTCTCTCTGGTTTCCGGGTCCAGAATCTGCCTGGCTTCTTCCAAAAGTTTATCAACTTTTTTATTGTCGTAGAGAGATAGATTAAGCCCCGGGTCTCTTTTTTGCGAAGAATGCCAGAAAGCGAACGGGTCAGGGTCAGCTTCGAGAACTTCGCCGAAAAGCAGGGCCTGATAATTTCGCGGCCTGATATAGTCCTCCTGAATCATTCTCAAGTTGATTGTTTCCAAATTGATTTTGGCTCCGAGTTTTTCCCATTGTTCCTTGAGCAGATTGGCCGCGTCTTTTAGTTCGGGCCAGTCGGTGGTGATTAAAGTAATTTCTAATTTTATTTCTTCGCCGCCTATTTTTTTCTCTCTTAGGCCGTCGTTGTCATTGTCTTTCCAATTATTGGCTTCTAAAATGTTTCGGGCGTGTTCCGGGGCAAAATCGTAAATTTTTGTTTCGGTTGTATAACCGAGCAGGCCCGGCAAAAGAGGGGAATCCACCGATAATCCATTTCCGCCTAAAACACGCTCAACGATTTCTTTTTTATCGGTAGCGTAAGCCAAGGCCAGCCGAACTGTTTTATCAGAAAGCGGCTTGCTTTGTGTCTGGTTAAAAAAAACACCGTAATAGCGGGGCAAGCTGATTTGATAAACATTGATGTCGCGGCGGATGATTTTTGATTTTTGAGCGGTTGAAATAAAATTTAGGCCGTCAACCTGTCTTTTATTGAGCGCTTGGACAGCCGCGGCTTCGCTCTGGTAAAAACGGAAAATAAGATTGTTGATATACGGTTTCTTGAGATAGAA
>MHMZ01000017.1:20201-29616 GCA_001819555.1 Candidatus Portnoybacteria bacterium RIFCSPHIGHO2_02_FULL_39_12
TTCCAGTTCTATAAACTGGACAGCCCCTGATTTATCCTTTTTTAATTCTTTGAATTTATAAGGGCCGGAGCCGACCGGCTTTAGGTTATATTCAGCCAGAGGAAAATTTTGAGCGGAAATGCCGGCCCAGAGATGTTTTGGGAGAATGCCGACCGTCATATTATGGAGAAATGGCGCAAAGGTATTTTTCAGGGTAAAACGAACCGTGTAATCATCAACTTTTTCCACTTCCACGCCGCTCCAGTTGATTTTTAACGGGCTTTTGTATTCGGGGTTTTGAATGGTTTTGACGGTAAAAACAACATCATCGGCGGTTAAAGGTTCTTTCTCGTGCCATTTGACGTCTTTTCTCAAAAAGAATTCATAAGCCAATCCGTTGTCTTTAATTTCGTAACTTTCGGCTAAGTCGGAAACAAGATTGCCTTGGTCGTCATACTTTAAAAGACTTGAGAAAATAATCCGGACTAAATCTCTGTCTGTATCGTTGGTCTGGGCTAAAATCGGATTAAGAAAACGCGGCTGTTGTCCGATAATGCCTTCCTGATAATTGCCGCCGAAGTCAGCTATTTTTTGGGTTCGGTTAAAATAACTTCTGACGGCCAAGGAAAAAATAGAAAAAAGAATAATAAAAATTAATCCTAAAACGAACCACCGTTCTTTGGGCGAGAGAATTTTGGGCAGTTGAGCCCATTGTTTTTTACCGGGATGGGGACCGTTCCAGACCTCTTTTAAATGGGATTGAACAGCCTTGGCTTGGTTGATTAAATTGGAGAGAAGAGTATGAATAAGATTGAGTTTTGAGATGACCTCATTATATCAGTAAATTCACAAAAGCGCTGATGATAAATAAAGCCGCTAAGACTATGAAGGCGATAGCATTATGAAGACTTATATTAGAAGATTAACAAAAGCGCTAATTATAAACAATGCAGCTAAGATAATAGTGGCAATAAAAAGAATTTTTTCAAAGCCCCGCTTGGTATAATAACCGGCTCCGCCGCCGCTGCCAAAAATAGCCGAGCCGCCGGACCCGCGCTGTTGAAGAAGAATAGTTGCGATTAAAGCAAAAGAGATGATGATTTGCGAGAGGTTGAGAATAAATTGCATTCTTAATAGAATTTAGAATTTAGAATTTGGAATTTGGAATAAGAATTAAGAATAAAGAATATAGAATTTAATTTTTATTCTAAATTCCATATTCTATATTCCTATTCAAGATTCAAAATTCAAGATTCTAAATTCTTTTTTTCACTGTTAGTCCCACAAAAATATTAACCGCGCTAATAATAATCGTTCCCCAGAAATAAGTTTCAAGACCGGCAATAGTTAATTCCGGCACCAGATAATCCAAAAGCCGCAAAAGGCCCATGTTTATCGCTATGCTAAAAAATCCCAAAGTCAAGGCAATCAAGGGCGCAGAAATCAGTTTTAAAACCGGCCTTAAGAAAAAATTAATCAGCCCCAAAATAAGGCCGGCGATTAACAGAGTCAGGATATTACCAGTAAAAACAAGGCCCGGCAAGAGGTAATCAGCCAAAAAAATAGCCAGGCCGTTAGTGAGAATCTGAACAACAAACCGCATGGATAGATGGTAGCATAAAGTTTATTGCTGGTCAAGCAATGGAGCTGCTCCCATCTATCTTCGTTTTCTTCTCATCAACCCTTCTAATCCAAAAACACTTTTACCGGAGACCTTCATTTTTAGTTTTTTCTTTTTTTCCCGGCGCTTTAATTTTTTCTCCAGTTTTTCAATTTGATTTAGGGTAGTTTTCATGGCTGTAAGATTTCATAGCGTTGTTTACACTTTTTCGACACGCTCGCCCTCTCCAGCGGAGGGCTCGCTCAATACTCGCCGCCGCCGCCTCACCCTCTTGGCGAGGACCAAGCCGGCGGCGCTTCCGCATGGTCTCAAAAGCGTAAACAACGTTTGAATTTCTTATATTTTAGCATATAATAGCCGTGGGGGATACGAGGGTCAGACCCTCTTCTTGAGGGTCTGACCCTTACGACTCTTAATGTTATGATTTTAATTATTGACATTTCCGGTCAGCCCGTTTTGATTCTTAAGCACGGCAAAAAAATAACAGACAGGCATAGCTGGCTCGGGCTTTATGAATTGAGCGAGACGCTTTTAATTGAAATTGATAAGTTTTTGAAAAAGAATAAAGTCGGGCTAAAAGAGATTGATAAGATTAAAGTCAGACCGAGCAAAAAATCATTAGTTAGCACGAGAATTGCCAAAGCCGTGGCTTTGGGGTTGAGGGCTTGACAAGATTTAAGAGATATGATACACTTCTGACAAGTTAGTTTTTTTAAAACTTTATAGCCAAATAGCTAGTAGTATGGTTCGGCAGTTTTACAATGCGCCATGCGCCATGTGGGATTGCGAGAATTGCCTTTAACAATTTTTTTAAAGGAGGTAGAGGGATGAAAGCAGTAAGGATTAGAAACTTTCTCAATTCCCTAAGCGACCTAAGAGAAATTGGTCGCGATCTAGAAAAAAGTAGTTGGTTGAGAGTTGCCATAGTGCCAATAATGTTGATTTTTTTCAATATTATTCTGGACTGTGTGCCTCCACCCTTTAAACACTTTTCTTCTCATGCCTACACACCGCATCTCTCAGTATTAATGATGCTTCTGGGTGTTACATGCGGGGTAGTTTCTTATTGTGTCTCTGAGCCTAATAAGATATGGCAAAAGGTGGCAATATATTGTTTGCCACTACTTTCCGGTATCTTATTATTACGTTTTGATTTATTGGAATTAGGCCTGGCATGGTTGGGCACTTTAACCGCCTTAAATCTTATAGAGTTGGCAGTTTACGGACTCTATGACAAAAAAACGGTGGCAAAAGGAGTTATGATAACTTCTTTTGTTCTTGGCGCCATCATTATTCTCATCTGGCCTCTATCAGGGGGCCTTACGAGCGAAGACGTCCACATATTAAGGGGAGGATGGTTTTACAATGTGGATGAAAGAGAAATAAGAGCGGCAACTTCGGCGGAAGCGAAAATAGACGGACTTTATGCAACGCACGTTCTTCGGTTCTCTATACACTCTGTTTATATAGACGACATGGACAGAGGAAGGGATATTATTAAAAGAATATCCCATATTTACGAGAACTGGAAGATAGTGACGCCGGGGAGTAAGTATGATGTTCCGTTTAAACGGGCGATTGTAAGAATCCCAGTTTATTATAAAAATAAACCGGGAATAGAGTATTATGTTTATCTAAATCGTTCGAATAGCAATAACGTAAATTTCAAAAGACTGTCTTCCCAGGTAGAATTCTTAGTAAGTCTACCGGGGGGGGACTATAGCCCCGTAGAGAGCAGGAAGGAAGGTTGTAAAGGGGAATGGGAAGATTGCAAAGAGACGGAATGGCTTAAGACCATTACCATACTGCCAAGATTCGGCAGTACAGAATGGTCGTTATCACCTACCAGATTGCTGCCGATCGCGCTATATGACTGGCCGTCTTTTACGGTCAGGCATCCTCTATAAAAAAGTAATTTTTTCAGGCCCCGGTGCTGTTCTGATTTCAGAACGGCCCGGGGCTTTTTCATTAAATTCGTTTTATCGCTCGCCGAATACGCGCGCGGACATTATCTAGCCGTATCTTAAAAATAAGATCGGTCAGGGCTCTTTTTTTCCAGCGAAGTGTAGAAACCAATCCACAATGGAAAGGAGATAGGTTTAATCCATCTAAGTTTTGAAGGTTGCAAAATTTAGAGTAATCGGCTATTATAGAGATAATGAATTTCAAAAAAAGCAGAGAAATTTTTTCATTCCCCGGCGCGCCAAAAGAAGAGCAAGAAAGATTTCAAGAACAGGGAGAAGAGCTCGGCCGAAAACGGGTTGAGGCCGATCAAAGATCGCCGGAATTTAAGGAGCACAAAGAGTTTTTGGATAAGGTTGATTTTAAGCTGCTTCAGGAAATTTTCCGGGAACTCGCGGAAAAATCCAGCCTAGACCCAAAGCAGATGAACTTTTTAGGACCAGAACGCATTGTCGACGGTTCTTTCGGTAATATAGGAGAGTATAATAGCTATAAAAATATTATCGGTCTTAGTCACTGGAATATCGAAAAAAACGCAGAACAAGAGAATCTTGATATTTATTTATTGACGCTCAAAACGCTTATTCACGAGGAAACACACGCGACATCACGTATAGAGTGCTATCAAGATATGCAGCTTAAAAATATTGCTCGCGAAAAAATGGGGTTTGCTCAAGCGGTGCGGGAAACTACTGAACAAGGTTCTCGGTGGAAAATATTCTTTTTTGATTTTAACGAAGGCATAACGGAAAAAATATGTCGCGAGGTGATGAGGGAGTATAGTATACGTTCACAATCTATAAATCATCAGGCAGTGGAGAAGTTTTTAGAACTTTCACCAATCTATAAAGACGCACGGGAAATGGTGGATACTATTATTAGTGTTTTTGCTAAGAAAACCGGTTTCTCGCCAGACTTTATCTGGAAGGGTTTTATCCGCGGCCTATATCAAGGGGATGATCTATACAAAAAAGAATTATACGATCTTTTTGAAGAAACTTTGGGAGTTAGTTCAGTGGACGCATTGGCCCGAGGCGAATTGCCTATTGGGACACAGAAAGATCAGGTTGATCTTTCAGCTAAAACTAAGGAGTCCACAAAACTCAAGGAACGGCTGATAAAAATTTTTCAGAGAATGCGTCATATTCAAACAAAGAAGGTGGTATGACACACTCTTAAAATCTTGACAAACATAGGAGAAATATGGTAATTATCTCAAGATGACTATTCGTCTTTTCTCCATTGTTTGGTTAATTATTTTTTTTGGCGTTTTCGTTTTTTTGAGCTGGTCAATTTTTGCGCCTCAAAATAATTGGGCTTATGGTCAATTGCCCTTGGCTCAAGAAATTAACCCGGGCCTTAATTCCATTTTTATTCCTAAAATCGGTCTAAGAACCCCGATTATTTTTAGTCAGAGCGAGGAAGAAAAGGAGATAGAGAAAGATTTATTTAGAGGAATTGTCCGTTGGCCCGGCACTGCTTTTCCGGGAGAGAATAAAAATATAACTTTGGTCGGCCACAGCTCAAGCTATTTTTGGAATAGAACGTCTTATAGTAGGATTTTTGCCAATTTAGACAAATTATTGCCGGGCGATACAATAAGTATTTTTTATAATGGGAAAAAATTTGAGTACGCGGTTGAAAAAGTTGAGATTGTTTCTTCTAAATCGGTAAAAGTTTTGCCTAATGAGCCGGGTTTGACTTTAATCACTTGTTGGCCGGCCGGAACGACCTTGAAAAGATTGGCAGTAAAGGCAAAGACGATTTAAAGATTAAGGATACCGTTTAGGAGCCTCGCTCCTAAAGAATTTAGGAGCGAGGCTCCTAAAAAAGTCTTATGAAAAATTTTCTTAAAATCATTATTTTAGGCGCGGTTGGAGGGTCGTTTTTGCTTTGGCCGATTTTTTCTTTAGCTCAAGGAATGGAAGATATGCCAATAATGGAAATGACCAAGACAGTTGACAAAGCGACAGTCCGGCTCGGAGAGTTTCTGAATTACACGATTCATTTCCAAAATATCGGCAATTGGACCGCTTATGACGTTGGGCTTCAAACATCTTTGGCCGAGGGAACTTCTTTGGAAAGCGCTTCTTTTCCGATGTCTCGTTTTGATGAGGATAAAATAGAGTTTGACTTGCCGGATATGGTCCCGGGCGACAGCCAAACCATCTATATTAAAGTCAGAGTCAGTGAAAATAATATTGACGGAACGGTTTTGTTAAGTAATACTGTTTTAAGTTACGGCGACGGCCGGGCCAATATTGACCCTTTGGTTTATGCCGCTGTCAGAAGCGTGGTCCGAATAGCCGGCGCAGAAACCAACGAGGGAGGAAACAGAGGAGCTGTTTCATTTGCCCAAGCCAAAGAAATAACCGCCGAAGTTGGCTCCCACGCTCTTTTGGTTAATTTAGGGATAGCATTTCTAATTGCTTGTTTTGGCGCGGGCTTGACAATTTTTGTTTTTAGAATAAGATAGAATAAAGCGTTAGAATTGTTGGAGTTGTTGAATCGCTTCGCTTATTAGAATTGTTATTTTATTTCTAACATTTCCAACAAGCGAGGTTGCTTGAAGCAACCGAGCGATCAAACATTTCTAACTTTTAATTATGAAAATACAACCTTTAGCTGACCGGGTGGTAATTGAGCCAATCTCGGTTGAAGAAAAAACCAAGTCCGGCATTATTTTGCCCGAGACAGCGGATAAAGAAAGACCGGAACAGGGAAAGGTGATTGCCGTTGGTCTTGGCCGGCTTTTAAAAAACGGCAAGAGAAAACCAATGGAAGTTAAAAAGGGCGACTTGGTGCTTTTTACCAAATACGGACCCAATGAGGTTAAGATTGATAATAAAGAATATTTAATCGCCAAGGAGGAAGATATCTTGGCAATTTTAGAATAAAGCGTTAGAATTGTTGGAATTGTTGGATCGCTTCGCTTGTTAGAATTGTTATTTCATTTCTAACATTTCCAACAAGCGAGGTTGCTTGAAGCAACCGAGCGATCAAACATTTCTAACTTTTAATTATGGCAAAACAAATTAAATACGACGAACAGGCGCGCCGGCGTCTGAAACGGGGGGTAGATAAATTAGCTAACGCGGTCAAAGTCACTTTGGGCCCTAAGGGCCGAAATGTGGTTTTAGACAAGGGCTTTGGCGCGCCGACTATTACCAATGACGGCGTCACCATTGCCAAGGAAATTGAATTAGAAGACAAGTTTGAAAATATCGGCGCGGAGATTATCAAAGAAGTGGCGACTAAAACCAATGATTTGGCCGGCGATGGAACCACCACCGCCACTGTTTTGGCTCAAGCGATTATTACCCAGGGCTTGAAAAATGTGGCGGCCGGCGCCAATCCTTTAGCCATTAAAAAAGGCATTGAAAAAGGAGTGGAATCAGTCGTGGCTGCTTTAAAAAAGATTTCCAAGCCGGTTTCCGGCAAAGCCGAGATTGCCCAGATCGCCACTATTTCTGCCGAAGATCAGGAAGTCGGCCATTTAATCGCTGAAGTAATGCAGGAAGTGGGCAAAGACGGCGTGATTACGATTGAAGAATCCCAAACCTTCGGGCTTTCCAAAGAAATTGTTGAGGGAATGCAGTTTGATAAGGGATATATTTCTCCCTATATGATTACCAACGCCGAAAGGATGGAAGCCGAATACGAGGACCCGTATATTTTAATTACCGATAAAAAGATTTCCGGCATTAAAGAAATTCTGCCTCTTTTGGAAAAATTAACTCAAGCCGGTAAAAAAGATTTAGTGATTATAGCCGAAGATATTGAGGGTGAGGCCTTAGCCACCTTGGTGGTTAATAAATTGCGGGGCGCTTTTAACGGTTTAGCGATTAAAGCTCCGGGTTTTGGCGATAGACGAAAAGAGATGTTGGAAGATATCGCAATTTTAACCGGCGGACAAATGATTACCGAAGAAGTCGGCTTGAAATTAGAGAACGCTGATTTAAAAATGCTGGGCCGGGCCAGAAAAGTTATTGCGGCTAAAGAAAATACTACTATTGTGGAAGGCCGGGGGCAGAAGCCAAAAATTGAAGCGCGCGTCGCTCAAATTAAAAGAGAAATTGAGAAAAGCGATTCTGATTTTGACAAAGAAAAGCTTCAGGAAAGATTAGCCAAATTGTCAGGCGGCGTGGCCGTGATAAAAGTTGGCGCGGCCACGGAAGTTGAGCAAAAACACAAACAGCATAAGATTGAAGACGCTTTGGCCGCGACCAGAGCCGCGGTCTCCGAAGGAATCGTGCCCGGCGGCGGCGTGGCTTTAATCAGGGCTTTAAAGAATTTAGACGAAGTCAAAGCCAAAGGCGATGAGAAAACCGGTCTCTTAATTTTAAAACGGGCTTTAGAAGAACCATTGAGGCAAATTGCTCAAAATGCCGGTCAGGACGGTTCGGTGGTGGTTGATGAAGTAAAAAAGAAAAGCGGCGCCTATGGTTATAATGCTTTGATTAATGAATATGAAGATTTGGTTGAGGCCGGCGTTATTGATCCGGTCAAGGTTGTCCGTTTAGCTCTTCAAAACGCCGCTTCAGCCGCGGCTATGCTGTTAACGACCGAAGCGGTAATAACAGACGCCCCGGAAAAGAAAGAGGCGATTTCGCCTCATGGTATGGCCGGCGGCATGGGCGGAGGCATGGGATATTAAGCTATTTGTCCAAAAATCCAAGCCGAAAGGCGCAGGATTTTTGGTAACAAATACTTGACCGAGCACTCAGCATAGTTATACTAATTTATACAGATACCCAAATTACTGAGCTTTTACAACATTTAATGAAGAATCATACTGAGTGCTCGGTTCTCACTTTTATTGCCAAAACAAGTTTTGGATAAAAATGGAATTTTCCACAGAAAAAACTTGACAGAAGTTTATAGGCAAGTATAATAAGATTAACAGTATGGTCGTACATTACAGGCCATAAACTGTCTGTCAACAAAAAGAGCTCTTTCTCAAGAGCTTTTTTTGTATTAAAATGTTTTTGTGGGCCTGGGCCTATGATGTATGAAGTAACATACTGTTTTTGACAGACAGTTAAGCGGGTGCGAACCCCGCCAGGTCCACACTAAAAACACCCCGAATCTTCGGGGTGTTTTTAGTTTTAGTTTAAAATTGACATTTTAGCAATATATAGTTATCTTGATTTTATAGTTCTTAAGATAATAAATATTGGCTTTTAGCATGAATTGGACACTTTGTGTCTTTGTGTCTTAATATTTTTTCACATAAAGGGGAGGGATTAAGAATGGGAAGAAAAAAATTAAAATCGAGCGGAGATTGATTTGGGAGTATAAAGATGTCCGTACAAATTTAGTTAGACCCGGTACCCAAGATGTTTTTCGTTCGGAGTGGCTAATGGCAGACCTCCAGTCAAATAAAATCTTATTACTGATAAGATTTTATGGGGATGGAAGTCATCCAAGGGTATTAAAAGAGATTCAAAAACGGGTAGATTCTCTACTTGCTTCGGGTAAGTTTTCTTCTTTTAATATAGATAGAGACCTTGATAATCTTTTTAGATTTAATTTTGAAGTAAAAAAAGACGAAGTCATTTGGGAGGCCGCGGCTGATAGAGTAGTAATGGTGTTTGAGGTATTTGGTATTCCAGTTGAGGAGATAGACCCCCGGGAATTTAAGCTACAGGAGAGAAGTTACATAAGAGACAAAGGAAAAGATATTAGCCTGGAAGATTATCTAAAAGCTAATTATCGTATTGCTAGGAAATAAATTAAAAGGAGGGATTAAAAATGAAAAAAGGAGATATGTAACGACTGCGGAAAATGGCTTGCCGATGAATTACGCTAACGAGCAAAGGGGAAAAACTTAAACCCCAAACGGGCGGTGAA
>MHMZ01000018.1 GCA_001819555.1 Candidatus Portnoybacteria bacterium RIFCSPHIGHO2_02_FULL_39_12
AATCACTCAACTACGAGACGCCGATAAAGTTCAATAATTCTATTAAAGTGTCACCTATGTATCCGATTACTTGACTAATTTGCTTTTATTATTTAGTATAAAATCACGGCGCCTTTTAATTAAATGAGGGGCGCCGGACAATTAGTGCCGCAAAATAAAGAAAAAAACATTCAAGAAGGAGTAGTGGTTGAAAATTTGCCCAATACCACTTTCAGAGTCAAATTGGACAACGGTCAGGAAATTTTGGCCCATCTTTCAGGCCGCATGCGCCTGAATTTTATTAGAATATTATTGGGCGATAGAGTAAAAGTGGAATTAAGTCCCTATGACCAGAAAAAGGGGAGGATTGTGTATAGAAGCAAATAAGCAAATAAGCGAGATAAGTAAAATAAGCTATTAAGCTTATAAGCTTATTTTACTTATTTTACTTACATGAAGGTTCGCTCTTCGGTTAAAAAAATGTGCAGCCAGTGTAAGATTGTCCGACGCAAACGTCGGATTTATGTGATTTGCAAGAATCCGAAACATAAACAGAGACAGGGATAAATAAGCGAGATAAGCGAGATAAGCTAATAAGTAAATTAAGCTTATTAACTTATTAGCTTATTTTACTTATTTTACTTAACATGCCTCGTATTGCCGGTGTTAATATTCCGGATAACAAAAGAATAGAAATAGCCCTGACCTATATTTATGGCATAGGACGATTTTTAAGCAATCAAATTTTATCTCAAGCTAAAATAGAGCCGAATGTTTCAGCCGGCAAGCTTTCTTTGGAAGAAGTAAACCGCCTAAGGGATATTGTTGAAAAAAAATATAAAATTGAAGGCGAATTAAGAAGAGGGAAGATGATGAATATTAAACGACTTAAGGACATTGGTTGTTATCGGGGGGGTCGGCACAGCAAGGGTTTGCCGGCGCGCGGTCAAAGAACCAAGACCAATACGCGGACAGTACGGGGAAATGTGCGTCGGACTATGGGTAGCGGAAGGAAGAAAGCGGCGGAGAAGACGTAAAGGGCTTTCTCAAAATTTTCAAGCCGATAGGCGCAGAAAATTTTGTTTGAAAACCTTAACCGAGCACTCAGGGTAAAATACCAGCTTACACCTTTTATCAAGGTTCGTTGATTGACAGCAAAAGTTTGATAATCTATGCTGAGTGCTCGGTGCTCAATTTTATAGCGAAATTTTGTTCGCTCAAACAAAGTTTTCGCTCTAAAATTTTGACAAAATTGGCATGGGTAAAAAACGTATCATCGCTAAAACTAAAGACGAGCTTTTGAAGGAAGTTGAAGAAAGAGAGACAACGCAGCGAAAGACAGCTAAACCAAAAGAACAAACTAGAGCAAAAAGAATAGAATCTGGCCGTGTTTATATTCAGTCCAGCTATAATAACACCGTTATCACCGTTACTGATGATTATGGCAATATTTTGACTTGGGCCAGCTCGGGCTCGGTTGGTTTTAAGGGCCCGAAGAAAGCTACACCTTTCGCCGCTTCAAAAATAGTGGGGGTTTTAATGGAACGACTAAGGAAGATTGGTTTAAGGCAGGTTTCTATTTTTGTTAAAGGGGTGGGCAGCGGCCGGGAAGCGGCAATTAGGGCTTTTATTGGCCAAGGGTTGGAAGTAAATGTTATTAAGGACATTACACCTGTTCCCCATAATGGTTGTCGTCCGCCGAAGGTAAGGAGAGTGTAAAGGGCTTTCTCAAAATTTTCAAGCCGATAGGCGCTGCATTTAGGAGCCTCGCTCCTCAAGAATTAGGAGCGAGGCTCCTAAAAAGAGGCTCCTAAAAAGGTTTGACCTTAGAACGACCATGAATAATAATTGCAAAAAATGCAGAAGAGCCGGCGAAAAACTCTTTCTTAAAGGAGAGCGGTGTTTTAGTCAGAAATGCGCGATGATTAAAAGGCCGTATCGTCCCGGCCTTCATGGGAAAACCAGAAGAAGGAGAGTTTCGGAGTACGGCTTGCAGTTGGCTGAAAAACAGAGAATCAGAGCGATGTACGGAATTTCTGAAAAACAGTTTAAAAATTACGTTAAAACAGCTATCAGGCAAAAAGGAGATAAAGGTGATTTTTTATTGGGCAAACTGGAGGGCCGTTTGGATAATATTGTATTTCGTTTAGGTTGGGCCAAATCGCGAAAATCAGCCAGACAATTAGTTAATCACGGTCATATTTTGATTAATCAGCGGAAAGTGGACATCCCTTCATGTCAAATTAAAACAGGCGATCAAATTAAAATTAAAGAAGGAAGCAAGAAATTGGGCCCCTTTCAAGAACTAAAGACAACCCTTAAAAAGTATAAAACTCTTAGTTGGTTAAATTTAGACAAAGAAAATCTGATTGGACAAGTAGTCGCTCAACCTAAAATGGAAGAAGTGGGTAAAATAGGAAAAATAGAGATGATTATTGAATTTTATAGTAGATAGATAAGCCGGTAAGCAAGTTAAGTAAATCAAGTAAATTAATCCTATCCTGCTTAATTTACTTATCTCGCTTATCTCGCTTAATTTACTTTTTATGATTACACTTCCGGCCAAGCCCAAAATAACTAAGCTTGGTAAAAATCAGGCGGCTTTTGAAATTGAGGGGTGTTATCCGGGCTACGGATTAACTCTGGGCAACAGTTTTCGGCGAGTTCTTTTGTCGTCTATTGCCGGCGCCGCTATTACCGGCGTTAAGATTAAAGACGTTAAGCATGAATTTTTTTCTATCCCCCATGTAATAGAAGATGTTATTCAGATAATTCTCAATCTTAAGCAGATTAGGTTTAAACTGCATAAGACCGATGAGCCCACTAAGGCCTTTTTAAAGGTCAAGGGCGAAAAGGAAGTTAAAGCAATTGATATTAAAACCACGGCTGAATTAGAAGTGATTACCCCCGATATTCATATTGCCAGTTTGACTGATAAAAAAGCCGAGTTGGAAATGGAGATGACCATTGAACCCGGCCTCGGTTATTTGCCGGTGGAACAGCGAAAAAAAGAAAAAATAGAGGTTGGCCAGATTGCCATTGACGCTATTTTTACGCCGGTTCGCAAGGTAACTTATAATGTAGAGCCAATGCGGGTAGGCGACAGAACCGATTATAATCGTCTTCGGATTAATATTGAAACAGACGGCAGTATCAGTCCGGAAGACGCTTTTAAAACAGCCGCTCAAATTTTGATTTCTCATTTCCAGATTTTCACCGTTTTTAAGGAAGAAGAAAAAATAAAGGTTGAAAAAGAAAGTAAGAAAAAAATTAAAGAAAAAGATAAAAAAGAGGATGTGAGCAAAGTAAAAATAGAAGATTTAAAACTTTCCAATAGAACCCTAAACGCTTTAAGTAAAGCCGATTTAAAGACAGCCGGCATTTTGGTTAAAAAAAGAGAAAAAGATTTGGCGGCCATTGAAGGCCTGGGAGCCAAAGGAGTCAAAGAAATTAAGAAAGTTTTGGGAAGATTAGGATTGACTTTAAAAAGCTAAGCCGTGAATTTTCGATTAAAACAATTTCAAATGGATATTTATGAAACACAAGAAAAAAGGCAGAAAATTCGGGAGAAAGCGAGACCAGCGCCAAGCCCTTTTAAAGGGTTTGGCGGCTAATTTAATTTTAATGGGGAAAATCACCACCACCGAAGCTAAAGCCAAAGAAGTGCGTCCGGTTGTTGAAAAGTTGATTACCAAAAGCAAAAAACAGAATTTAGTTTCAATCAGATATTTGGCGAAATATCTGCCGGTCAAAGCCAGAAAAAAAATAATGGAGCTGGGACAACGTTATCAGGAAAGACAAGGCGGTTATACCAGAATTATTAAATTAGGCCCGAGAAAAAGAGATAGCGCCAAGATGGCGATTATTGAATTTGTCTAAAATTACGAGAACGGGTCTCGAAATGATTTATGTCTAAACATACTATTGATGCGTCAGGAAAGATTTTAGGCCGTTTAGCCGTAGAGGCGGCTGTTTTATTGCGCGGTAAAAATAAGCCGGATTTTACCCCGCGTTTAGATACAGACAATGAGATTACAGTGATAAATACGGATAAAATCAGAGTCACCGGCCGGAAATTAAAACAAAAAATTTATTATCGGCACTCCGGCTATCCCGGCGGCATTAGAGCCCGTCGTTTGGAAGAGATGTTAGAGAAAGATTCAAGAGAAGTGGTCAGAAAAGCAGTTTACGGAATGCTGCCGAAGAATAAATTGCGGGACAGGATGATAAAACGGCTAAAACTGTATAAGGGAGAAAAAATGAAATAAGATTCATTTTTAAATCCCAAATCACAAATCCCAGCCCTTCTACCCCCGCTTCGCCGAGGCGAGCAAGCTCAGGGACTAATAACAGTTAGTTCCTGAACGAAGCGAGCGCAAGCGAGCCGAGTCGAAGGATTGAAATTTGGCGCTTGTGATTCGGAGTTTTAATAAGATGATTATCAAAAAGAAAAAAATTTCTAAAACTAAAAAACTTCCTCAAAAGGAAAAAAAGCCCCAAAAGTACTACGAAGCAGTCGGTCGTCGAAAGACCGCGATAGCCCGGGTGCGGCTTTTTACCTGCCGGCCCTTTGAAGACGAAAAAGGGAAGATTTTGGTTAATGGAAAACCTTATTTTGAAATTTTTTCCACTTTGGAACTTCAGCGAATAGTTAGAGCCGCTTTAGAAAAGATGAAATCTTTGAACAGATTTGAAGCGAGCATTAAAGTTAAAGGCGGCGGCTTAAAAGGCCAAGCTGAAGCTATCCGGCACGGCTTAGCCCGGACCTTGATTATTTTTAACCCGGATTTCCGCAAAAAACTAAAGCGGGCCGGTTATTTGCGCCGCGACCCGCGAATGAAAGAACGGAAGAAACCCGGACTTAAAAAAGCGCGGCGCGCGCCGCAATGGGCGAAGAGGTAAAAAAGAGGGGCGCTCTTGTTCATTTAAGTTTTACTCTTTTAGGGAAACATTGTATAGCTTTTCTCCTTCAACAAAATATAATTTTTCTGTTTTTGCATCATAAGCGATTTGACTGGCTTGAGTTTCAATAAAATCTGTGATATTTCTGATATCGCGGTTGTCCAGTTCAATGATTTTAATGACTTGACCAACCGCCAAAATAATATGCTCATTGGTTTTCGGATACCAAATCGCTTGTTTTATTTCTTGGCTTAAGCGGGTGATAAGTTCTTTTTCGCCGGCTTTTTTATATGGCTGGATAAGATTATCTTTTAAATAAGCAACCCAGATTTCGCTCTGGCTGAAATATAAAATTTTTTTATCATCATCGGAAAATTGCGCGCCTTTAATATTTTCAGCCAGCTCTTCAAAAATCTTTTTCTCCGGATTAAAAAGATAAAGCTTGCCCTGCTCGCTTAAGGCGGCTAAATTCTGATTTGGCGAGACAATAATTTGATAAGTTTGATTGAGGGGGAGAGGAGCAACGCTGATTTGAGTTTGAGCGGTTCTTTCCGGATTGCTTTTATAAAGAATATAGCTTGGTTCTTGAAGTTCAAAAATTTCTTTTTCTTTTTTGGGAAAAAGAGATTGAAGAGAGAAATTTTCAGTCAGATTGTCGTCAATTAGCTCAATTTCCGGAGCTTGAGGCAAAAGAAGAATATTTCTTGCTTCGGTTACTAATTGAGATTCCACTTTTAATTTTTTCTGCCAGGAATAATAACCTTCTTTAATGAGCTTAATTTGGTATTCTTTAGGGACTAATCTTTTAAGCAGGCGGGGCGTATGATTTTTCAAGCGGCCATCAAGATAAATTTCAGCTTTTTTAGGAATTGATTCTAAATAAATCCCGCCGGTTATCACCGGTTTTTTATTCTGCCAGTCAAAACTATAGCCCCATGCGTAAAAAAGCACCGCCGGAGCCGCGAGTAAAAATATAATAATAAGCGAAGCAAGAAGCAAGCGGCGAGTTTGTTTATTCATGTTTAATTATCTATAAATATCTTTTCTATGACCAATAGAGAAAAATATTACTTCTTTGTTTCTAAAATAAAAAAGCACCCGATAGCGACGGGTGATGCGAAACGAATAAGAACCAGGTAGTTCTTTTATTCTTTTGGTGTGTAAGCGGGAATCAAGCCAATTTTTTACAAAGATAACTTCTTGTTTTTGAAAGAGTCTTTTTATATGAAGAGGCAATTTTTTAAATTCTTTGCTAAAATCTTTAGTCTTTCTGATAATCATCTTTTAAATGGAGGAAAAGCTTTCAAAGCATTCAAATAGGATTTTTTAATTTCAGAAGAATTTTTATATCCTCTAAGACTCTCTTCTGGAAGAATCAGTAAGAACTTTTTAAGATAAGACTTAATTTCCCTTAATTCTCTTAAAAGGGGCTGGAGAATTTTTTCTTTTTTAATAGCCATTGTATGATTAGCCATACAATTTTATTCTACTCCTCTTAAATCAGCTGTCAACTATTGACAAGATTGTGGTATGGGTGTTGTATAGTATCGTCATAAAAATTAGATTAGTACCTTAAATTTTACCAGTAAACAATATTAAAATTTTAAAAGAGGAGGTGAAAAAAATGGAAAGAGGAAAAGAGACGAAAGTTGATAACCCAGATTTTTTGATTGATAAAAGAATTGTGTTTAATCTTATCGATGAAATCATCGATAAGATTATATCTATACTTCGGAAAAAAAGACTACCCGTAGGTTGGAGTTGGAGAGAGACAAGTAACGAGATCTCTTTCATCATAGAGACATTTGAGGGATTGAAAAAGAAAATTATCGAATATAAACAGGTATGAATTATTTTTCAAAAGACCGGTTAAGTAAAAAAATCAGATAATAATTTTCAAAAACAAAAGGGGGTGATAAAGGGAAAGCAAAAAAAGCTTTCCCTTTTTAATTTGTCAACCCCGCACCAAATTTTGGTGCTTTTTCAACCAAGTTTTGTAATAAAGAGTTATCTCCTTAATAAATTTTTTAGCTACTTAGAATCTTTATTTGGTGCGGGGTCAATTTTGACATCTTGAGTTTTCTAAGTTAAAATCCAGATATAACTAGACGGGTGATGTGAAATTCAAAATTGCCTTTTTACCGTCATTCTGAGCCAAAGACGAAGAATCCCCGAGGCAAATTGTAAATCTACGGGATTCTTCGCTTCGCTCAGAATGACCGAGTGGCTTTTCTAAGCTAAGGAATTTCACATCATGCATAACTATGGAGAAATTTGTAATTAAGGGCGGCCGGCCGCTTAAGGGGACAATTGAGGTCAAAGGGGCAAAGAACGCGGCTTTGAAGGTTTTGGCCGCTTCTCTTTTAAGTGATGAAGAATGGATAATTTCCAATGTGCCTCAAATTGAAGATATTTTTCGTTTGGTGGAATTACTCAAGGGGATTGGCGTTCAGGTGGAGAATGACTCTGGCGATGTTTACCGGCTTAAAGCAACAAACATTTTAACTTCTTATTTAGAGCCGGATATTGCCCAAAAATTGAAAGGTTCAATCGTTATGGCCGGGCCTTTATTGGCCCGCTCTGGCCAGGCATTTATTCCTTACCCGGGCGGTTGTGTTATCGGTCAGCGACCGCGCGATATGTTCTTAGACGGGTTTAAGTCCTTTGGCGCTGAAGTGAGAGAAAATAGAAAAGGTTATCATTTGGTTGTTAAAAAATTAAAAGGCGCCCGGTTTATTTTTTCAAAAATCAGCGTGACCGCGACAGAGAGCTTGATGCTCACCGCTGTTTTGGCTCAAGGCAAAACTATTTTAAAAAACGCGGCTTGCGAGCCGGAGATTCCGGCTTTGGCGGATTTTTTAAATAAATGCGGCGCCAGAATAAAAGGAGCCGGCACCCAGACCATAGAAATCGAAGGTAACAGCCGTTTATTGAAAAAGGGCGCTGTTAAAATTATTCCGGATAGAATTGAGGCGGGAACATTCGCTCTTTTGGCCGCGGCGACCAATGGCCAGATGAAAATAACCAATTGTCAGCCCGAACACTTGGAAGTCCTTTGGGCGCTTTTGGAAAAAGCCGGCGTTAATTTTGAATTAGGTAAAGATTATATTTTAGTTAAGCCGGCTAAAAAATTGAAAGCGGTTAATATTAAGACCCACGAATATCCCGGATTTGCCACTGATTTACAGGCGCCCTTTACTGTTTTAATGACCCAAGCCCAAGGCGTTTCTTTAATCCATGAAACTATTTTTGAAGGCCGATTATTTTATACCGATACCTTAAATCAGATGGGGGCAAATATTATTATGGCCGACCCGCATCGGGTTTTAGTTAATGGACCAACGAAATTATACGGTCGAAAAATTATCAGTCCCGATATCAGGGCGGGTATTGCTTTGGTCATCGCCGCTTTAATCGCCAAAGGCAAAACAGAGATAGATAATATTTATCAGATTGACAGGGGATATGAGCGCATCGAAGAACGATTACAGAAATTAGGAGCCAATATTAGCCGTATCTGTGATTAGATTTTTATTTGAGACCCATAGAATCTGGAATATAGAATATAGAATTTAGAATAAGAATTAAGAATAAAGAATATAGGGATTCAAATTTTATTCTAAATTCAATATTCT
>MHMZ01000019.1 GCA_001819555.1 Candidatus Portnoybacteria bacterium RIFCSPHIGHO2_02_FULL_39_12
TCCAATGGAAAAACTAATCAGTTATTTTTATCCCAAGGAACTGTAAACAACGCTGCTAATTCTTACAACTATAATCAGATTGCCAATAATTTTATGACGTACTCATTTTATGTTTTTTTAAGTTTTGTTCCCAGTTTAATCTGGCTGGGTTTCTACCTTAGAAAAGACAAACACCCTGAACCAAACTCTATGGTCATTAAAGTTTTTATCTGGGGCATGCTTTTGGCGCCTTTGGCCATTGTCTTAGAATTGTTTTTAATCTGGCTTTTAAATCCAACCGTCAACCCGCTCAATGTTTTGTCAACCCGCCTAGAAAACGGTTTTTTAAAAACTATTTTTATCGCGGCTTTAATTCCGGCTTTGGTTGAAGAGTATCTTAAATATTCGGCGGTTAAAAGAAAAGTTATCAAAAGTCCGGAATTTGACGAGCCAGTTGACGCCATGCTATACTGTATTATAACCGCTCTTGGCTTTGCCGCTGTGGAAAACTCGCTTATCCTTTTCCGCCCTCCTCTAATGCCGTTAAATCAGGCCTTGAGCACAACGGTCTTTCGTTTTTTAGGCGCCACTTTCGTTCACGCTCTGGCTTCGGGTCTGGTTGGTTATTGGCTGGCCCTAAGCATTCTAAAAATTTCAAAAAGAAAAAGATTGATTTTTACCGGTCTTTTTCTTGCTATTATTTTCCATGCCGGCTATAATTATCTGGTAGTCACCGCGTCGGGAACCGCTAAAAACGCCACGCTTTTCATTGTCCTGCTTTTAATTGTTATGGCTATCATTGTTTCCTATAATTTCAAAAAATTAAAAAAATTAGCGGCCGTGTGTAAAGTTTAAAATAATGAACAGTGAACAACGAACAATGAACAGTAAAATTTTTAAAAATACTGTTCTCTGTTCATTGCTCTCTGTTCGCTGAACTATGCCAAAAAAACCATCGTTTCTTGAAAGATTAACCGGAGCAACTTGGTCGGAAGAAAATAATCAAAACGAAGGAAAAAATAAAAAATCTCCGGTTAAAGACAAAAAAGAAAAAACCATTCAAAAGGATTATCCGATTGAAAAAGCAACCAAACCCGTCAGAGAAGAAATTGAAACATCCAAAAAAGAAAAAGAACTGGGGGACTGGCCGACGGAATCCGAAGGCCAGCTGACTATTGACGTCTATCAGACGCCGGCTGAAATAGTCATTAAATCTACGATTGCCGGCGTGGATTCCGAAGACATTGACATCAGCATCACCAACGATATGGTCACCATAAAGGGCAAACGGGAAAAAGACGAAGAAATAAAAGAGCAGGATTATTATTATCAGGAATGCTATTGGGGGCCTTTTTCCCGTTCGGTGATTTTACCGGTAGAAGTAGACGCTGACCAAGCCAAGGCCTCAATGAAAAACGGCATTTTAACCATTCGGCTGCCAAAAGTTGAAAAAATCAAAACCAGAAAAATATCAGTCAGAAACGAGTAATCTTGAGGGTTCGTAATCTTGAGGGTCCGACCCTCACATAACCGTGAGGGTCGGACCCTCAAGATTACGAACCCTCAAGAACAAAACCCCCAAGAACAATTAACAATCCCGTTAATTGTTTTTTTGTTTATATAAATATATGTTATGATGATAAAAATATGAAAATTCATCGCCGTAAAATTTTAATTATTCCGATAGTTATAATTTTCAGTTTTGCCGTTTTTATTCTCGGCTTAGAAATAGCCAATGCCAATAAAATTATTTTGGGAACTAAAGTGGCCAACCTTAACTTAGGCGGGCTAAAACCAGAAATCGCCCGGGAGGTTTTAGAAAAGCAATCAATCCAGTGGCGAAAAAATAATTTCACTCTGATTTATCAAAACCAAGTCCAACTGGTAAAACCAGAAGATTTGGGCCTTGATTTAGAAGTGGGAAAAACCTTGGAGCGGGCTTTTTCACTCGGCCGGGGGAAAAATTTTCTAAACGGCGTTAGCCAACAAATCAACTCTCTTTTTAATCAGAACAATCTCCCTTTTGTCTTTCAAATTAACCAAACTCGTTTAAACGAGTTTGTCAATAATCAATTCCTTCAAATTGAAACGCCTGTTAAAAACGCCGGGCTGGTCTATAATCGCTTTAAAAAAGATTTTGAGATTACTCCGGCCCAAACCGGCTTTAAAATCAACAGGCAAAAACTGCAAAATGACCTTGAGGAGCGAATCGGTTTTCTTTCTTTAGAGCCGGTTGAACTCGTTTTAATCAAAGAAGAACCGAAAATCATTGAAGAAGAAGCTCAAAAAACACACCGGTTGGTTTCAAAAATACTCAATACTGCTCCTTACTTTTTAAAAAACCAAGGGAAAACCTGGGTCATCAACAAAGAAACGCTCGCTGATTGGCTTTCTTTTAAGCCAAAAGGAAATGCTTTAGAGGTTATTCCGGCTCAAGAAATTATTGAGGATTATTTAACGGCTTTAGCCCCGACCATTAATCAGCCGGCCGTTAACGCGCGTTTAGCCGTAAAAAACATCGAGCCAAATGAAAATGAAGAATCAGACAACAATTCACTTAAAAATATTATTGTCCTGACCCCGGCTCAAAACAAAATTGAATTAAAAATCAAAGAGAGCGCCGCCTTGATCGCTGAAAGAATTTTAGAGGCCCCGCTCAAAGAAACAGAAAACCGAGAAAAAGAAATCCATTTGCTGATTGAATCTTTTCCGGCGCCGGTCAGAGAGCAAACTTTGAGCCAGTTGGGCTTAGCCGTCCTTTTAGGAGAGGGGAATTCCAATTTCTCCGGCTCGCCTCAAAATCGGGTTCATAATATTAAAATAGGAGCGGCTAAATTCAACGGCCTGTTATTAAAACCGAATGAAGAAATTTCTTTTAATGCTCTTTTAGGAGAAATCGGACCCCAACAAGGCTATCTGCCGGAATTAGTCATAAAGAAGAATAAAACAATTCCGGAATACGGCGGCGGGCTTTGCCAGATTTCAACCACGCTTTTTAGAGCCGCGGTTAAGGCCGGCTTAAAAATCACTGAACGTTACGCTCACGCTTTTCCGGTTAAATATTATAATCCCCAGGGCTTTGACGCCACTATCTATCCGCCCCATCCCGATTTAAGATTTATCAACGACACAAACAACTATATTTTTATTCAATCCAAAATTGAAGGCAATGAAATCTCTTTTGAAATTTTCGGCGGCGATAACAACCGCCAAGTAAAAATCATCGGCCCGTATATCTTGGAAAAAAATAAAGACGGCTCAATGAAAGCCGTCCTGACTCAAGAAGTCTATCAAAACGGAGAATTGCTCCGCAAAAAGATTTTTTATTCTAATTACAAGTCGCCGGATTTATACCCGGTGGAAAGAAATCCGTTAGAATAAGGTTATAAACTATGGAGGTTGAACCTCCATAGTTTATTTGTTATAATTCTCCTATATGCCAAAACCGCAATTCACAGAAAACCAAATCTATCATATCTATAATCGAGGAGTAGAAAAAAGAAATGTATTTTTAAATGAAAAAGATTATTTTCGATTTATCCATAATCTTTTTGAATTTAATGATGAAGATCCTGTTCTAAATGTAAATTATTATCTTACTTCTAAATCTACAGGAGTTAAACAGCGAAAAAAACCAAGAAAATTATTAGTAGAAATATTAATTTTTACATTAATGCCAAATCATTTCCACCTTCTCTTAAGGCAAAAAAAGGAAGGGGGGATTATAAAATTTATGCAGAAGTTAGGAACGGGCTATGCGGGATATTTTAATAAAAAATATGATCGAGTAGGCGGCTTATTTCAAGGAAGATTTAAAGCAGTTCTTATAAATCAAGATTCTCATTTTATTCATCTGCCTTATTACATCCACTTAAACCCTTTAGATTTAATCAACTATGGAGGTTCAACCTCCATAGTTTGGCAAAAAGAAATGGAGTTTTTAGAAAATTATCGCTGGAGCAGTTTTTTAGATTATATTGGCAAAAATAATTTTCCTTCAGTAACTCAAAGAGATTTTCTTTTAGAATTCTTTGGAGGAGAGAAACGATACAAAGAAGAAACTATAAAGTGGCTCAAAGAAAAAAAAGAAAATTCAGAAAAAATTAAAGATATAATAATAGAGTAAAACTACAACTATGGAGGTTCAACCTCCATAGTTGTATTCCTTTATTGCAGCTCCTTTGGTTCAATCCTAATTTTTTCTCCTTTTTTGACTTCGCCTCTTAAAATCTTTTTGGCGATTTGGCTTTCAATTTTATCCTGAATCACCCGCTTCATGGGCCGAGCGCCGTAAACCGGCTCATAACCCAATTCAGCCACTTTTTCCTTTAGCCAGAGCGTAATGTCCAAAGTCAAACCATGTTCTTTTCTCATTCTCTCGTTTAATTCTTCAAGCATTATTCGGGCAATATCTAAAAGATTTTCTCTGGTCAGAGGCCTGAATAAAATTAGGGCGTCAAAACGGTTTAAAAATTCCGGATTAAAAACTCCTTCTGACTGAAGCGCGTCTAAAATCCGGTCTTTAATTTTTTCTAAAATCTGCCCCTCTTTGATTGAAGTTCTTATCAGTTCAGCGCCGGCGTTAGAAGTGGCGATAATGATGGTATTTCTAAAACTGACCGGCCGGCCAAAAGCGTCGCGCATCCTTCCCTCATCAAACATCTCCAAAAATAAATTTAAAATGCTTTTGGCGGCTTTTTCGATCTCGTCTAAAAGAACCAAAGTATATGGCTTTTCCCGAACCGCGCTTGTTAAAATGCCCGGCTTTTCTTCCTTAAAAGAGCCGATAAGATTGGCGATTGAGGCGTCTTCTTTAAATTCAGTCATATCCAGACGAATCATTATTTCTTCTGAACCGAAATAGATTTGAGCCAAGGTTCTGGCCAAAGAGGTTTTCCCAACGCCGGTCGGCCCTAAAAAAAGAAAAACGCCGATGGGATGATTTTTAGGAGCCAGACCGGTTCTGGCTCTTCTTAAGGCGTCGGCCACGGCCTTGACCGCTTCGTCCTGATTGACGATTTTCTTGTGGATTTTTTCCTCCAAACTGATTAGCTCCAGTTTTGCTTCTCCTTTGATTTCTCCGGTCGGAATGCCGGTCTTTGAAGAAATCAACTGATGAACATGTCGGGGCAAAACAATTTTATCTCCGGCTTTGGCCGCCTCAATAATCACCTCGTCTAAAAGATCAATGGCCTTTTCCGGAAAGGGAATGTCCTGGATATAAAAATCAGAACACTCAACGATTTCTTTAAGAGTTTGGTAAACGACAAAAGCGCCGGCTCTTTTTTCCAGCAAGCCGACCGTGTTTTCCAAAATCAGCAAAGTTTGAGCCGGCCCGGGCTCCGGTATTTCTATTTTTTCAAAAAGATTCAAAAGAGCGCTGTTCGGCCTGATAAAGCGGTGGTAATTTTCATAATCGGTCAAACCGATTATTTGAAAATTCTTAGACGCCAAAAAGGGCAAAATAATCTCGGCCAGGTTCGTCTCAAAAATTCTGCTCTGGACAATCTGATGAAAATTATCAATAACAAGAATTATATCGCCGGCCCTGTCGGTATCTTCTAAAACCTCTAAAACCCTGCTTCTTAATTCGCCGGCCGAAACAAGTCCGGAAAAAAGACGGCTCAAATCAAGCTCAACCGCTCTTTTATATTCAAGGGCCGGCGAAATCCGGCCGGAAGCCACCAATTGAGAAAAACCCAAAACCGCTTCTCTTTTTCCGGCGCCCGGCTGACCAATCAATAAAACATTATTTTCCCTGGCCCGGAGCAAAATCTTTTCTATCTTTTCAATGGCTTTCTGATAAACTAAAAACCAAATATCTGTTTTTTGGTTTTTAATTCCCTCCGTTAAATCATAAGAAAATTTATCTAAAGTATTGGTATAGCCAAAAGCCCATTTTTTGGCCAGACCCGGCTTTTTCAATAAGTTTTCCAATCCCCAGAATTTTTTCTTTTCTTCTCTGGCTTGGGCTTCCCGCTCCAGCCAGGCGCTCACATTTAAGACATCGGCCGGCTCAATATCTTTAATGAGGCCGGCCTGGCGGGAAAGCGCCGGCAAGAAATTTTCCTCAAAAACAGTCAAAGCGTAAAATAGATCGCCGGCGCTGATTTTAAAATCCGGCGGCCGGCAGATTCTTAAAAATTCTATTTTTTCGCATTTAATCGCCAGAGCGGCTAAGGCAATTTTCAATAAATCGGTTAAACCAACAGCCGGCTTTGGCTTAATTTCCGATTTTTCAATCCCTAAACGTTTTAAAATTTCTTTGACTTCGGCTGTCTTTAAGACCAGCTCAATCGCCCTTTCGGCTTGTTCTTTCGGAGCCGGCTCATTAAACGCCTGCTGAATAATTTTGGCCACTTGATAATCAAAAAGATTCGCCAAGTTTTTTCCTTCAATTTTTAAAAATTTAATTGAGCGAAATAAAAGCCAGGGCCGCTTTTTAAGATAAGTTTCAAAAAAGTGATTGATTAACAGAAGAATTAAAATAAAGGCGATGACCAGGCCCGGCCAACCGGTAAAAAACAACGAAATTAAAATCAGGGGCAAAAAGAGCCAAAAAAAGAAAATAATAAAGCCGAAAGCCAAAACTCCCGCTTCAATAGTCAAGCCAAGAAAAATAACCGCGCTTCGAAAAATCGCTCCGAAGACCCGGGAAATCAGATTGGCAAAAATTCTGTCGGCAAACTCTTTTAAAGAAAAGCCCGGTCCGCGTTTAACTATAACAATTCTTTTCCAATAAGAAAAGAAAGTCCTAAAAAGCAGACCGATGGAAAAAAAGTGCCAGAAAAAAATCAAAAAATTGCGCCAAATTTTTAAAATCTCTTTTGGCGCGGCCAGATAATGCCAGTAAAAATATTGAACAACAAGCATTACATTTATTTTAACATTTTCAAAAAATTAGTAAACTATGGAGGTTGAACCTCCATAGTTAGTTAAAGTGTCCCCGGCGGGATTTGAACCCACAACCCTAAAAAGGGATAGCGTTCTAAGCGCTACGCGTATGCCAGTTCCGCCACGGGGACTTCAAATTAACTTTATCAAAAAAATAAAAAGCCCGCAAGCGAACTTGCGGGCTTTTTATTTGGTACGTAGATTTAGCCCGTAATTATGAAGCTAAACTACCGTAAATTTATCTTACTAAATATCAAAGAAATGTCAATAGTTTGTACTTGACGGGCACATAGGTGACACTTTAATAGAATTATTGAACTTTATCGGCGTCTCGTA
>MHMZ01000020.1:0-843 GCA_001819555.1 Candidatus Portnoybacteria bacterium RIFCSPHIGHO2_02_FULL_39_12
TTATCCCAAGGAACTGTAAACAACGCTGCTAATTCTTACAAATTAGATGATTTCAATAGATATTCAAATTATATTTTGAAGTTTACCCTGTTGAATAGTCGCCAAACGAATTCAACAGGGTTTATTGAAAAAAAGCGAAATTGACTTTCGTTAGAACTATATTTGATTTGATAAAATTTATTTAATTTGGTAGAGTATAGGTATATGAGGAATCAAAAGATTAAAATATATGATTATACCGCTGTTTTTGAAGAAGCAGAGGAGGGGGGGTATGTAGTTTATGTGCCGGTTTTGCCGGGTTGTGTTACTCAAGGCGATACTTTTGAAGAAGCGCAAAAAATGGCAAAAGATGCCATAGAAGGATATTTACTAGCATTAAAAGACCTTCACGAAGAAATACCAAAGGAATCTGAAAATGTTATTATTACTCGCATACCCGCACGAATGGCGATTTAATTTATGAAACTTCCCGTGTTAAAGCCTCGTACACTGATTAAAGTTTTAAATAAACTGGAATTTTACGAAGTTAGAAAAACCGGCAGTCATGTAATTTTAGCAAACAAAACTTCAAAACAGATTATTTCAGTTCCTGTTCATGAGAACAAAGATATAAAGAAAGGACTTTTAAGGTCAATTATTCGTCAAACCGGTCTAACTGTTAAAGAATTTATTGAGATGTTGTAATATGAAATATAGCAAATTATAGAGGTGAGGCGGCCGTAATTGCGGTTGACCTCGCTTTTTGTTTTTGGGCTTGACCCCGCACCTTTTCTGGATTTTTTACCTTACGCTTTTCGCGGACTGGGCTTCCGGGGGAGGATTTTTTACCCGCGAAAGGTGCTG
>MHMZ01000020.1:872-11915 GCA_001819555.1 Candidatus Portnoybacteria bacterium RIFCSPHIGHO2_02_FULL_39_12
GTGCTGGGTTTATATTATCAAAATTTTCTTTCAGAAAATTTTGGTATCCAGAAAAGGTGCGGGGTTGATAAATTTATTTTAATTTGGTAGAGTGGGGTTATATGAGAGGCTAAACTTCCCACAAGCTCGTGGGAAGTTTAGCCTCACATATTTTTTATGAGAGAATATCCCATTGGGAAAATTAGGGATATTGGCATCATCGCTCATATTGATGCCGGGAAAACGACCGTGACTGAACGGGTGCTTTTTTATACGGGCATTTCACATAAAATTGGCGAGGTCCATGAAGGCGAGGCGATTATGGACTGGATGGAGCAGGAAAAAGAAAGGGGCATTACCATTACTTCAGCCGCCACCACTTGCTTTTGGACGCCGAGAAAATATTTGGCCGCGGGGGCAGGGGGCAGCTCCCGCGACGAACATCAGATTAACATTATTGACACGCCCGGCCACATTGATTTTACCGTGGAGGTCCAGCGCTCTTTAAGGGTTTTAGACGGGGTCGTGGTGGTCTTTGACGGCGTGGCCGGGGTAGAGCCGCAATCAGAAACAGTCTGGCGTCAGGCCGACAAATTCAAAGTGCCCCGGATTTGCTTTATCAACAAACTGGACCGGACCGGCGCCAGCTTTGAAAAGAGCTTCAAGTCAATTTTAGAACGATTAACGCCTAAGGCCGTAGCAATTCAAATTCCGATTGGTTTGGAAGAAAATTATCGGGGGATTATTGATTTAATCGGCTTGAAGGCCTATAAATTTGAAGGCGAGCTCGGTCAAAATGTGGTTGAGGATGAGATTCCCAATGAATTAAAGATCGGCGTTCAGGAATTCAGAAAAGAATTAGTGGAAAAAATAGCCGAACAAGACGAAGAATTATTGGAGAAATATCTGGCCGGCCAAGAAATAAGCAAGGATGAATTAAGAAAAGGACTAAGAAAGGCCACTATCAATTATCAGTTGATTCCGGTTTTTTGCGGTTCGGCTTTAAAAAATAAAGGCGTTCAATTGCTTTTAGACGGCGTGATTGATTATCTGCCCTCACCCATAGATTTGCCGCCGGTTGAAGGTTTTGAGCCGAAAGACGAAAACAAACGATTAATTCGCGAACCAAAAGACGAAGCGCCGTTTGCGGCTTTGGCTTTTAAGGTGGCGACAGACCCTTTTGTCGGCCAGCTGACTTTTTTTAGGGTTTATTCTGGCGCTTTAACAGCCGGTTCTTATATCTTAAACTCCAATACCGGTCAAAAAGAGCGCATCGGCCGTATTTTAAGAATACACGCGGATAAACGGGAAGAAGTTAAGGAAATTTACGCCGGCGGCATCGGCGCCTTAGTCGGTCTTAAGGCCACGACTACCGGCGACACTCTTTGCGACCCGGACCACCCGATAATTTTAGAAAAAATCAGTTTTCCGGAGCCGGTTATTTCAGTGGCTATTGAGCCGAAGACCAAAGCCGACCAGGAAAAAATGGGTGTGGCTTTAAGACGGCTCTCCCTTGAAGACCCGACTTTTCGCATTCGCGGCGATATTGAAACCGGCCAGACCATTATTTCCGGCATGGGCGAGTTGCATTTAGAAATTATTGTTGATAGAATGTTGAGAGAGTTTAAAGTAGGGGCAAATATCGGCGCGCCGCAGGTGGCTTATAAAGAAACGATTAAAGGTTCGGCTGAAGCAGAAGGCAAATATATTCGTCAGAGCGGCGGCCGGGGCCAATACGGCCATGTCTGGCTTAAGGCAGAGCCGCAAGAGCGAAGCAAGGGATTTGAATTTATTGATGCTATTAAAGGCGGTATTATTCCGCAAGAGTATATCCCGGCCGTGGAAAAAGGAGTTAAAGAAGCGATGGAAAAAGGAGTTTTGGCCGGCTATCCATTAGTTGATTTAAAGGTTACGCTTTATGACGGCTCTTATCATGAGGTGGATTCTTCAGAGGCGGCTTTTAAGATTGCCGGTTCAATGGCTTTACAAAGCGCGGTTAAAAGGGCCGGTCTGATTTTACTAGAGCCGGTTATGAAACTGGAAGCAGTAACGCCGGAGCAGTTTATGGGCGAAGTAATTGGCGACATTAATTCCAAACGGGGAAAAATTGAAGAAATGTCAGACAGAGGAGAAGGAATTAGCCGGGTGAAAGTCATTGATGCCAAAGTGCCTCTGGCCCAGATGTTTGGTTACGCCACCCGCTTGCGTTCTATGACACAAGGTCGAGCCACGTTTACTATGGAGTTTAGTCATTATGAGGAGGTGCCGAAGAATGTGGCGGAGGGAATAATAGGTTTGGTTCAAAAATCCAAGCCGTAAAGCGCAGGATTTTTGAACCAAACCAAAATTATCATGTGGAAAACTATAAAAAATCTATTGTCAAAAGGAGGGGGAAAGTGTATTATAGTAGAGAATGAAAAGCCGGTTTTTGTCGTGATGAGTTTTGGCGAGTACGAGAATTTATTGGAAAAAGGCGGTGAGCCGTCGGAAAGCGCCGAGATAGAGAAAGTTAATCGGGATATTTCCGAATGGCAGTCGGGAGGAGAAGATAATAATTTAGAGGAGATAAACCCCAAAGAAGAATTTAAGGTTGAGGATTTGCCGTTTTAAATCAGAGAACAGAGAACAGAGAACAGTGCGGTTGTTGAAAATGTTGACATTTAATCAAATGTTGTTTAAACTTAATAAAAGTCAGATAAATTTTAATTTAATACAAAAAGACAAAGAAACTTTTGAATAATGAAGAGTTTTTACTGTTCATTATTCAATGTTTTTTGTTGACTATTTTATGGCTGGAAAATTTGAACGCACTAAACCCCACGTTAATGTGGGAACCATTGGTCATGTTGACCACGGCAAAACTACTTTAACCGCCGCTATTTTAAAATGCTTAAAAGGGGCTGGTTTTGCAGCTCAAGACAAAGGGGTAGACGATATTGACAAAGCGCCCGAAGAAAAAGCTCGCGGTTTAACCATTTCTGTTTCTCATGTTGAGTACGAAAGCGCTAATCGTCATTACGCGCACATTGATTGTCCGGGTCACGCCGACTATATTAAAAACATGATTACCGGCGCGGCCCAGATGGACGGCGCGATTTTGGTTGTTTCAGCGCCGGACGGGCCAATGCCTCAAACCAGAGAGCATATTCTTTTGGCTCGTCAGGTCGGCTTGCCGGCTTTGGTTGTATTTTTAAATAAAATAGATCAAGTAGATGATCCGGAATTGATTGACTTGGTTGAGCAGGAAATTCGCGAACTTTTGACCAAATATGAATTTGACGGAGACAAAATCCCGGTTATCCGCGGTTCGGCTGTTTCTGCCATTCAATGCGCCGACGGCAAAGAAGATTGCCCGAAGTGCAAACCGATTTTAGATTTAATCAAAGCGGTTGATGAAAATATTCCGGAACCGGAGAGGGATGTGGAAAAGCCGTTTTTAATGCCGGTTGAAGATATTTTTTCTATTGAGGGCCGGGGTACGGTGGTGACTGGCCGCATTGAACGGGGGATAGTTAAGCTCAATGGAGAAGTTGAAATTATCGGACTTAAAGACACCCAGAAAACAGTGGTGACCGGCATTGAGATGTTTAATAAGTCATTGGACGAAGGCCGGGCCGGGGACAACGCCGGCATTTTATTAAGAAGCGTTAAGAAAGAAGATGTTGAAAGGGGACAGGTTTTGGCTAAGCCGGGCAGCGTTACTCCGCATGCTGAATTTGAAGGAGAGGTTTATATTTTAACCAAAGAGGAAGGCGGCCGCCATACCCCGTTTTTCACCGGTTACAAACCGCAGTTTTATATCCGGACAACCGATGTGACCGGCGATGTTAGTTTGCCTGAAGGCACAGAAATGATTATGCCGGGCGATACGGTTAATTTGAAAATTAAATTGATGTCGCCGGTTGCCCTGGAAGAAAAACAGCGTTTTGCTATTCGGGAAGGCGGCAAGACCGTGGGCGCCGGAGTGGTGACAAAGATAGTAAAGTGACCATTTTCTCTAAAATATCATCCTGGTTAAGGATGATATTTTAGTAAGAAAATGGTCATCCTGAGGCCGAAGGCCGAAGGATCCCGTGGCTAACAACCGTTGTTTTTTTCTACGGGATTCCTCGCTTCGCTCGGAATGACAGCTTTTTATGGCAACTAAGAAGAAAGAAGAAGAAATCAAACAAAGGATCCGAATTAAAATTAGGGCTTACGACCATAAAGTCATTGACCAGTCGGTTAAGCAGATTGTTGAGACAGCCAGCCGTCACGGCGCCGAAATCGCCGGGCCGGTTCCTTTACCGACCCAAATTCATAAATATACGGTCAACCGCTCTACTTTTGTTCATAAAGATTCGCGGGAACAGTATGAAATGAGAGTCCATAAGCGGCTGATAGATATTTTGAATCCCGGCCCTAAAATCATTGACGCTTTGATGAATTTGAATTTGCCGGCCGGCGTGGATATTGAAATCAAGATGTGATTCCTCTGCGAATTACGAATTTAATACGAATAGACGAATTAAAAATATGTTTTTCTTCCAAAATAATTATTTTTAATTTATAATTGTGGCAGTTAGCCGTTTTAAATACCGGGTTAAGTGCCCGGTATTTAATTTAACTGCGAATTACGAATTGATACTAAATTACGAATAATTATTTTCGTAATTTCGTGGGGTTGTTATGAAATTTATTCTTGGAACAAAATTAGGCATGTCCCAGGTATTTGATGAAAACGGCCGGATTATTCCGGTGACTTTGATTGAAGCCGGACCTTGTTTAGTCGCGCAAGTAAAAACTAAAGAAAAAGACGGATACGAGGCAATTCAGGTTGGGTTTGGAAAAAAGAAAGTTAAGAATATTAACAAACCCTTAAAGGGTCACTTGAAAAAAATTCCAAATTCCAAATTCCAAATTCCAAATTCCAGTTTAAGGTGGTTGAGAGAGTTTAGAGCAGAAAAGCCGGAATTTAAATTAGGCGATGAAATTACGGTTGATGTTTTTCAAGACGGAGATATAGTTAAAGTGAGCGGTCTTTCTAAGGGCAGGGGTTTTCAAGGGGTAGTTAAGAGGCACGGATTTAAGGGCGGGCCGGCCAGTCACGGGGCTAAGCATACTTTGCGGGCGCCCGGCTCAATTGGTTCGTCTTTTCCGGAACGCGTTTGGAAAGGCAAAAAAATGGCTGGACGAATGGGTGGGGGAAGAATCACAGTAAGGGGTTTAAAGGTAGTCAAAATAGATAAAGAAAATAATTTATTGGCGATTAAAGGCGCGGTGCCGGGGAGAATCGGGACGCTTCTAGAAGTGAGAGCACAATAACTCTTTGAGGATTATAAAAAAAGAGGCGCCGACTGCGTTGAGCCGGCGCCGGGATTGAAAGATGAAAGAAAGGATAGGATTATTGTTTTTTTGAAAAGACTAGTCGGATACATTCGTTTATGATTTCATCAATAAAATCCCAAAAATGGATGCTGTCCGAGCTTTGACACTCTAATTCTTCTATAAAACTTTTTGCCACAGGAGTCAGGAGCAACTTTCCAACAAGAATACCCTTATCATAATCATTCTTTTTTTCAAGCGTATAATATATTTTTTCAAGCTCTTCAAAAAGATATATCTCCATTTTCTCTTTTCTCCTTTTTAAAATTATTATCAAAAAGAACCCACTCAATTTTAATACAATAAGCTAAACAAATAATATGCCAAATGTCAATCTTTATAACCAAGAAGGCAAAGAAATCGGAAAAGCAGAGCTGACCTCTGAAATTTTTGATGTGAAGCTCAATTCTAATTTGGTTCATCAAGCCGTAGTGGCGCAGACGGCTAATAAAAGGCAGGTCTTGGCTCATACTAAAGATAGAAGCGAAGTCAGGGGCGGCGGTAAAAAGCCCTGGCGCCAAAAAGGCACTGGCCGGGCCAGGCACGGCTCCATTCGTTCGCCGATTTGGAAGGGCGGCGGCGTGACTTTTGGCCCAACCAAAGAGCGGGTGTTTTCAAAAAAAATCAATAAGAAAATGAAACGAAAAGCTCTTTTTATGGCTTTGTCGTCAAAAGTCAAAGACGAAGAAATGGTTTTATTGGATAAAATAGAATTGGTTGAAGCTAAAACAAAGAAGATGATGGAGATATTAAAGAATATAATTGGAGTAGCGGAGCGAAGCTCCGCGTCAAGAAGCTCCGCGTCAAGGCGAAGCGGAGCTTCGTTACTCCAGAGCGCTTTAATTGTTTTGCCCGCCTCTGATGCAAAAGTTATCCGAGCCGCGAGAAATATTCCTAAAATAAAAATAATCAGAGCCGATAGTTTGAATGTGGTAGATGTCTTGTCGTATAAGCATCTATTGATGACGCAGGAAGCGATAGGAGTGATTGAGAAAACATATTTAAACTTAACTCAAAACTCAAAAGTCAAAGCTCAAAACCACAGGTCAAAGTTAAAAACTTTTTAATTTATTTTTATAGTTTTAAATTTTAAGTTATAGTTTTGAGTTTTAAACTTTAAGTTTTGAGCTTATAATAATGTCTTTATTAAGCAAACTTAAAAAAAAATCAAAGAAATCAGAAGCTCAAAGAGTGGAGGAAAAACCAAACGAGAAGCCTAAATCAATAGAGTCAAAAAAGATTATCGGAAAACCAAAGGCTGATGTTTATCGTATTCTTAAAGCGCCTCATATTACCGAAAAAGCCGCGGCTTTGGCCCAAGAGGGAAAATATATTTTTAAAGTTTATTCAGGAGCCAATAAAATTGAAATTAAAAAAGCGATTGAAGGGTTTTACGGGGTCAAGGTAGAAAAAGTTAATATAGTCCACATTATGCCGAAAAGGCGGAGATTAGGCCGGACACAAGGATGGAAAGGGGGATTAAAGATGGGTTTTAAGAAAGCGATTGTGACTCTGGTTAAAGGAGAGAAAATTGAAGTAATGCCGAGATAAAAATCCAAAATCCAAATTATGCCAAATTGTCTCAAATCAATGCCAAAATCCAAATGTCAAATTATTTATTTTTTGACATTTGAGCTTTGGATTTGATTTGGAATAATTTGAGCTTTGGAATAGTTTGGATTTATATTTATGAAATACTACAAGCCAACCACACCATCAAGAAGAGCTATGACCGGAATTGATTATTCAGGACTGAATAAGAAAGAACCGGAAAAGAAACTGACAAAGACATTAGTGAGGTCAGCTGGCCGCGGCCATAAAGGCAGGATTACCACGCGCCATAAAGGCGGCGGCCATAAAAGAAAATACCGTTTGATTGATTTTAAACAGACCGATAAAATGAATATGCCGGCCAAGGTTATGGCTTTAGAATACGATCCCAACCGCACTTGTTTTATTGCCTTGATTGAGTATCAGGACAAAGAAAAGAGGTATGTTTTAGCTCCTTTTGGGTTGGCGGTCGGCGATGAGATAGTTTGTCAGGAAAAAGCGCCTTTGAAATTGGGCAACCGAATGCAAATGAAAAATATTTTGTCAGGCACCCAGGTTTATAATATTGAACTCTGGCCGGGTCGAGGCGGTCAGCTGATTAGGTCAGCCGGCTTAAGCGCTCAAATTTTAGCTAATGAGGGCGGATATGTCCACTTGAAGTTGCCCTCAGGAGAAGTGAGGATGGTTAAAGAAAATTGTTGGGCCAGCATTGGACAGTTGAGTAATCCGGAGCATAATACGATAGTCATTGGAAAGGCCGGTCGGAGCCGTTGGCTAGGCAAAAGGCCGACTGTCCGTGGTTCGGCTATGAATCCAGTTGACCATCCGCATGGCGGCGGCGAAGGCCGGACAGGAATTGGCTTAAGAAGAGGACCAAAAACGCCTTGGGGCAAGCTGGCTTACGGAGTTAAGACAAGAAAGAAGAAAAAATGGAGCGATAAGATGATATTAAAGAGAAGGAGCTAAGATAAAATTAACCTAAATCAAATCCCAATTTCAAAATCCCAAAGTCAAATAAAATCTCAAATCCCAATGTCCAATATAATAATAAATTTGGGATTTGGACATTGAGATTTTATTTGAAATTGGATATTGGGATTTGGGATTTGATTAGAATAATTAGAGCAATTAAAATAATTTGAATAATTTGAAATTATGAGCAGAAGTCTTAAAAAAGGTCCTTATGTGGACCAGAGATTACTCAAAAAAATAACTAAGTTAAGGTCAGGCGATAAAACCATTATAAAAACCTGGGCCAGGGCTTGCACAATTACTCCGGAAATGGTTGGTTTTGCTTTTGGCGTTCATAACGGAAAAGAACATATTCAGGTTTTTATTACCGAAGATATGGTTGGCCATAAATTAGGCGAGTTTTCTCCGACTCGTAAATTTACCAGACACGGCGGTAAAATGCAGAGAGAACAGGAGGCGGCGGCCAAGGAAAAGGAAGTAGGAAAATAGAATCTGGAATTTTGAATTTTGAACGAGAATATAGAATATTGAATTTAGAATAATAAAATTTTATCTAATTCTATATTCTTTATTCCTGATTCTTATTCTAAATTCTAAATTCAAAATTCCAGATTCTATTTTCAATATTATGTCAGTTTCAGCCAAACTAAGACACTTACGAATATCTCCCCGAAAAGTCAGATTAGTGGCTAATTTTATTAAAGGGATGAATGTAATAGAAGCTCGAACGCAACTGAAGTTTCTGCCTAAAAGAGCGGCTGGGCCGATTTTGCGGCTTTTAGATTCAGCCATCGCCAATGCTTTTCATAATTTCAGTTTACCCAAAGAAAATCTTTATGTTTCTAAAATTATGGTTGAGCCGGGGCCAAGCTTAAAGCGCTGGCTGCCGCGCGCCATGGGTCGGGCTACCCCGATTCTTAAAAGAACAAGCCACATTACGATAATTTTAGACGAAAAAAATAAGGAAATAGGAAAAGAAAAACCAATTAAAAAAGTCAAGAAAAAAGAAACGTTCAAGTTAGCCGTTAAGAAGCCCTTAGAAGAACGGCCAAAACTTAAAAGGCCGGAAAAACTTATAGCTCAAAAGAAAGGATTTAGAGAGGCGGCGAAAAGGATGTTTAGGCGCAAATCAATTTAGTATCTTGTATCTAGTATTTTGTATTTTGTATAAATTTATACCGGATAATAGATACCAAATACAAGCGTATGGGACAAAAAGTTCATCCATTGGCTTTCCGAATAGGCGTTTTAGCTAATTGGAAATCCCGATGGTTTAATAAAAAACAGTATAGCGAAATGTTAAAGCAGGATATTAAACTGCGGGATTTTATTATGAAAAAATTAGATAAGGCCGGTCTCAACCGGATAGAAATAGAACGTTTAGCCAATTCTGTAAAAATTATTATTCATACAGCCCGGCCCGGTTTAGTGATTGGCCGCGGCGGCAGCGGCATAGAAGATCTTAAAAAAGAGATAAACCAGATAATTCAGAAAGAAATTAAAAAGCATGATTTGACCGGCCGCGGACAAAAAGAAGCGAAAGTCCCTAAATTTGAGCTCCGCTTGGAAATAGAAGAAGTGAGACAGCCGGAAAGTCAGGCGGCTATTGTCGCTCAAAATATGGTCGAGCAGATAGAGAAACGTCTGCCTTATCGCCGAGTGCTGAAACGCACTTTAGACAGAATTAAGCAGAATAAGGAAGTTCAGGGCGCTAAAGTGATGGTCAAAGGGCGATTGGACGGCGCTGATATAGCCAGAAGGGAGTGGTTAAAGGTTGGTCGGATTCCCCTTCAAACTCTTCGTTCCGATATTGACTATGCTCAGGCAACTGCTTACACTACTTATGGCACAGTCGGGGTGAAGGTTTGGATTTATAAGGGGGAGATTTTTTAAGGGCTTTGTCCAAAAATCCAAGCCGTCAGGCGCAGGATTTTTGGCAACAAAACCTTTACCGAGCCCCCTAATCTGTTGCTTAGAAAATTCAAAGGTAATGGATAAATATAAATGATTTTATAAATTTATTTTATCAAGTGACAGCTTAGGGAGCTGGGCGCTCCATTTTATAGCGACCCAGCCCTTTCTATCGTATCATAAATTTTATTTCTTCAAACTTTAAATATTGCCCGGCTTTTTCTTTGTGTTAATCTTAGAAAGGGCTGGGTCGACAAAATGGGCATGCTATTTCCTAAGAAAGTTAAACATCGTAAATGGCAGAAAGGCCGTTCCAGAGGAAAAGGAAAAGAGGCCAGAGGTATTAAGTTATCTTTTGGCGCTTATGGATTGAAGGCTCAAGAGGCCTGTTGGTTGACCGCCAGACAGATTGAAGCGGCCAGACGGGCCATGACCGGATATATTCAGCGCGGCGGTAAAATTTGGATTAGGGTTTTTCCGGATAAGCCGGTGACTAAAAAAGGCACAGAAGTGCCGATGGGCGGCGGTAAAGGCAGTGTTGAGCATTATGTCTTTGTGGTCAGGCCGGGCCGGATTCTTTTTGAAATGGATGGGATTTCCGAGGAAACGGCCAAAGAAGCCATGAGAAGGGCGGCCCATAAATTGCCGATAAAAACAAAATTTATCACTCGTTAATCAATTATGAAAATTAAGGAACTTCATCAAAAATCAGAAAAAGAATTAAAAGATTTATTAGCCGAAAAACAGGAGCGGCTCGGACGGATTAAGTTTGATTTAGTGTCTAAAAAACTTAAAAATATTCGGGAAATAAGAGAGGTAAAAAAAGACATAGCCAGAATACTTACTTTATTTAGCGAACAGCGAACAGCGAATAGTAAATTATGATAAAAGAAAAACAGACAAAAACCAAATGTCGGATACTAAAAGGCGTCGTTGTTTCTGACAAGATGGATAAAACGGTGGTCGTGGAAGTAGTTAGATTGAAAGAGCATCCTAAATATAAAAAAAGATACAGGCTGACTAAACGATACAAAGCTCACGACGAGAAAAATAAACATAAGATTGGCGAACATGTTATGATTGAGGAGTGTCGGCCGATGAGCAGGGAGAAAAGGTGGAGGATAAAGGGCTTTGTCCAACCCAGCCATCTAAGCTAAGGAATATCTATCAAAGGCATAGATGGCTGGGTTGGCAACAAAGCGCTCAATGTTGCAGCCCCGTTAGATAATTGTTTTTTTAACTTAAATAACTTAACTATTATTTATA